>NZ_PNLV01000020.1 GCF_013823285.1 Brevundimonas sp.
GTGGGCGCCCGTCTGGTGACGGTTCAGGGCGACCTGTTCCGCTGGGACGGCTTCGTGACCCGGGCCGAAGCGCCCCGCCCCGCCGCCATCCGGCTGGAGCAGCGGACCCGCCTGTCGGAGCTGGAGGCCGAGATCGACCGGGACAAGCCCGCCCTCGACGCCGCCCAGACCGCCCAGAAAGCCGCCGCCGACGCCTTCCGCGCCGCCGAGGAGCTGCTGAAGACCGCCCGGCGCGGCCCGTTCGACGCGGAAAAGACCGTGGCCGCCGCCCGGGATCGCCACGAAGCCCTGAACAGGGAGCAGGCTCGCCGGGAGGCCCGGGCCCAGGCGCTGGACGACACCCTCGTGCGGCTGGAGGCCGAACTGGGCGAGGCCGAGATCGCGCAGACCGAAGCCCTGACCGCCGACACCCCGTCGGAGACCCTGGACGCGCTGCGCGCCGACCTGACCGCCGCCCGCGCCGGCGCGGAGGCCGCGCGGACCGCCTCAGCCCAGGCCCGCGCCGACCGGGACGCCGAAGCCCGCGAGCGCGCCGCCCGCGAGCAGCGCCTGATCGCCATCACCCGCGAGCGCGACAACTGGTCGACGCGGGCCAGGGCCAGCGCCGAACGGGTCATGACGCTGGAGACCGAGGCCGAACGCGCCGCCGCGGCCCTCGCCCTCGCCAGGGCCAGGCCGGAGGCTCTGGAGAGCCAGCGGGCCGGGCTTCTGGACACCCTCGCCGCCGCCGAGACCCGCCGCGCCGCCGCCGCCGACGCCATGAGCACGGCCGAGGGCGCGGCCCAAGAGGCCGACCGCGCCGCCCGCGCCGCCGAGAGCGCCGCCTCCGCCGCCCGGGAACGCCGCGCCGGCCTGTCGGCCCATGCGGAGGCCGCGACCTTGCGTCTGGACGACGCCGACCGCATCCTGCGGGAGACCGCCCAGATGTCGCCGGAGGAGCTGGGCAAGCGCCTCACCGACGACGCCATCGCCCGGCCGCCGGACGCAGCGGGGGCCGAGTCCCTGCTGTTCGGGCTGGAGCGCGAGCGCGAGGCCCTGGGCGCGGTCAATCTGCGGGCCGAGGATGAGGCGGCCGAATACGGCGAGCGCCTGACCGCCATGCGCGAGGAGCGCGAGGATCTGACCAGCGCCATCGCCAAGCTGCGCGGCGGCATCGACGAGCTGAACGCCGAGGGCCGCGAGCGGCTGCTGGCGGCGTTCGAGATCATCAATGACAACTTCAAGAGCCTTTTCGAGGCCCTGTTCGGCGGGGGGCAGGCCGAGCTCAAGCTGGTGGAATCCGATGACCCGCTGGAGGCGGGGCTGGAGATCTACGCCTGCCCGCCCGGCAAGCGCCTGTCGGTCATGAGCCTGATGTCCGGCGGCGAGCAGGCCCTGACCGCCGCCGCCCTGATCTTCGCCGTGTTCCTGGCCAACCCGGCGCCCGTGTGCGTGCTGGACGAGGTCGACGCCCCGCTGGACGACGCCAATGTGGACCGCTTCTGCCGCATGCTGGACGAGATGCGCAACCGCACGGACACCCGCTTCATCGTCATCACCCACAACCCGGTGACCATGAGCCGGATGGACCGCCTGTACGGGGTCACCATGCCCGAGCGCGGGGTCAGCCAGCTGGTCAGCGTCGACCTGAAGCAGGCCGAACAGATCGTGGCGGCCTGACCTGGCAGCCGGAATTCAGACTCCGGCGACGAAAAAAACAGGGTCTGAATAGTCTGAATTGTCCGAAATCCCCCTCGCAAGCAGCGCGGCTCCGGAGCCGCCCCGAGGGTCAGTCTACCCCCTCCTGGAGAAGCGGGATTTCCGAAGCGCCAGTCAGCGCCGAAACGTGCTGTTCATGCCACAGCCGGCCGGATTGGGCAGATGGTTACTGAAGCGTAATCGCCACGCCGCAAATTGGGCGCATGAAACCTTTGTAAAGCAAGGTGTGGCAGGTTGATCGCGCGGGCGAGCCTCCCCACCTCGCAACATGCAGCCAAGTCAACGCTCGTGCGTTTCTCGAGCATCCCTGTATCTCTGGAGCCACGCCCTTCCATGACCCAAGTTCTGGCCATCGGGACCCAAGCCGCTTCGGCGCGCCCCGTCGGCCGTGGGTTGCTGAAGGGTTTGATGAAGCGCATCGCCCGTCTGGCCCTGATGGTCCTGGGCGGCTTTCTGGTGCTGCTGGGCATTCTGATCGCCCCCCTGCCCGGCCCGTTCGGCCTGCCGGTTTCGGTGGTCGGGATGGTGGTGATCCTGCGCAACTCCTACTGGGCCAAGCGGCAGTTCATCCGCGCCCAGCATGCCAGGCCCAGGTATTTCTATCCGTTCCGCCGCCTGATGCGCCGCCGCCCCGAGTTTGCGCCGGTGTTCTGGCAACAGGCGCTGCGCATGGAGCGGCTGTTGCTGAAGCGCGGGCGCCGCGTGCTGTCCCGTACGCGCCGCTCTTTCCGGGCGTCCTTCCGCCGCGCCGCCAGGGCCTGATCCTGCCGAATTCACCGCAAGATCCAGCCGAATCCGCGGTTGTCCCGCGCGGCTGACCTGCCCATGAGCACGAAATCGTGATCGTCATGTGCGACGCAAGGTCGCACATCGGCGTATGCTGTCTGCGTCGTGGGGAAAGAAAATGGCTTTGGGAGGAGCCCCCATCATGATGTCACGCATACAAAAAGGCATGATCGCCGGGTTCGCGGCCACCGCCGTGGTGGCGATCCTGGAAGTCACAAAACTCTATCTGACCCAGTCCACCGGAGCCCTCGCGGAGGTGCGGATCTTTCCGCTGATCCTTGCGGCCATGGTGGGCATGCAGGGCAGCTATCTGGTCGGGTGGGCCATCCACTTCGTGTCAGGGACCCTGATTCTGGGGCCGGCCTTCGGCATCCTGTGTCCCAGGATGCCGACCGACACCTTGGCGACCAAGGGCATCCTGTTCGCCGTGGGGGCCTTCATACTGATGTCGCTGACCGTGGCCCCCTTGGCCGGAATCGGCATGTTCGCCATGGCGGCGGGCTTCCCGACCCTGATCTGGCTGATCTTCACCCATATCGTGTTCGGGATCACCATGGGCTCCATCTACGGCACCCTGGTCCAGCGCGAGAAGCGCCACGCCCGAGAGATGGCGAACGCACAGCCGGCGCACTGACAGTCCCAAGGGGCTGAACGAAGAAAGGCCCCGCCAGACGACTGGCGGGGCCTTTTGATTCGGGACAGGGGTCCGATCAGTTCAGGCGCGGACCGATCTGGGCGATGGCCTGGTCGGCCAGGGGGTCGCTCGCGGAAGCGGCCAGACGGTCGGCAAGGATGCGCTCGGCGGCGGCGGCGGCCAGTTCGACAGCGGCGGCCTTCACCTCGGCGGTGGCCTGGGCCTCGGCCTGGGCGATCTTGCGCTCGGCCATGGCTTCACGGCGGGCCAGCGATTCCTCAAGACGGGCGCGCGCCTCGATCTCCATGCGTCTGGCGTCCGACTCGGCGGCGGCCAGCATCTCGGCGGCCTGGGCCTCGGCCTCGGCCTTTTCCTGCCGGATCTGAACCAGCAGGGCCTCGGCCTCGGCGCGCAGCCGCGCGGCCTCGTCCAGCTCGGACTGGATCTTCAGCGCCGCGCCGTCCAGACGGCCGAGAATAGCCTGGGGAACCTTGGCCAGGACCAGGATCAGGAAAAACCCGACCAGACCCGCTCCAACCCAGAAGTCAGCGCTGGACAGACTCCAGAAATAGGGCGTGAAAAATGCGGGCATCAGGCGGCTCCTTCGGACTTGACGGCGGCCCTGGCCTCGGCGGCTGTGGCGCCCTTGCCGGTCAGGCGCTCCACAAGCGCCTGGGCGGTGTCAGCGGCGATGTCGGCCACGCGGCCCATGGCGGCGTCGCGGGTCTTGCCGATGGCGGTCTCCGCCTGGGCGATGCGCGCGTTGACGGCGGCTTCTTCCTCGGCGGCGCGGCGGTTGGCCTCTTCGGTCACGCGGGCCCTGGCGGCCGCGGCCGTGGCCCGGGACGCGGAGCGGGCCTGTTCGACCTCCGCCTTGGCGGCCTCGGCCTGTCCGGCGGCTTCGGCCTGGACCTGACGGGCAGCCTCGACGGCGCCGGCGATGGTGGCGACCCGCTCGTCCTTCACGCCGCGCAGGCGGGGCAGGAAGACCCTGGCCATCAGCACATAGAGGATGGCGAACAGGATCAGCAGCCAGAAGATCTGGCCGGCCCACCACTGGGTGTCGAACTGGGGCAGACCACCTTCGGAGGCGTGCTCGACGCCGGCTTCCGTATAGGCGGTGTCGGTCGCGGAGGGCGCGACCTCGCCGTCACGGATGGCGGCGGCGGTTTCCGGCAGGATGTCCTGGGTCGGAGGGGCGTCGCTGGATTGGGCGGCCATGATCAGTCCGGTTGTTCAGATAAGGCGAACGGGCGGCGCGGCCCATGAGGAACCACCGCCGCCCGCACGATTTTCGGCAGGGCTTAGCTGAAGAGGATCAGCAGGCCGAGCACGAAGGCCAGAATGCCCAGGGCCTCGGTCAGGGCGAAGCCCAGAACCAGGTTGGTGAACTGGCCGCCGGCGGCCGACGGGTTGCGCAGGGCGCCCTGCAGGAAGCCCGAGAAGATCGTTCCCACGCCGATGCCGGCGCCGATCATGCCCAGGGTCGCCAGACCGGCGCCGATGTACTTAGCAGCTTCAGCTTCCATGATTTCAGTCCTTTAAGAGAAGCGATTGAAGAAGAGGGGCTAGTGGTGTCCGGCGTGAACCGCGTCGTTCAGATAGACGCAGGTCAGGACGGCGAAAACAAAGGCCTGCAGGAAGGCCACCAGGAACTCCAGCGCCGTCAGGGCCAGAACGCCCCCGAAGGCCAGGAAGGCGGCGACATAGGCCAGGTAGGCCACCCCGCCCGCAGCCGCCAGGGCGCTGAGCGAGACGATGAAACCGGCGAAAACCTTCATGGCCACGTGGCCGCCCAGCATGTTGCCGAACAGACGAAGCGACAGGGTCACCGGGCGCAGGAAGAACGAAATGATCTCGATCGGGATCACCAGGATCCACAGGTACCACGGCACGCCCGAGGGCAGAAACAGCTTGAAGAAGCCCAGGCCGTTCCGGACCAGGCCCACGACGATCACCAAGGCGAAGGTCATCAGGGCGAAGGTCAGGCCGACCGCCAGCTGGGCGGTGGCGGTGAACACGGTGAACATGCCGAGCATGTTCATGGCCAGGATGAAGATGAACAGGGTGAAGATGTAGGGGAAAAACGAGCGCCCCTCGGGTCCGATCACGCCGGTGGCGAGATCGTCGATGAAGCTGAACATGCCCTCGCCCACCACCTGCATGCGGCCAGGCACCACCTTGGGCGACGCGGTCACGACGGAGAAGAACAGCACGACCAGCCCGAAGGCCACCATCATGGCCAGCGAGGAATTGGTGATGGAGATATCAATCAGCCCCAGGCCCGGCACGTTCACCGGCGGGATGTCCACGACCTTGTGGACCTCGAACTGATGCATCGGATCGGCCATGCCGCCGGCTCTCCCAAGTCAAAACGCCGAACCGCCCAACGGAGGCGGAACGGTCAGCGGTCGTCGTCCTCGTCCGGCTCATCCGGAAGGTCCTGTGGCGGACCGAATTCCTTCAGAGCGCGGGCGCTCAACTTCTTGGCGGATGTCACCGCCATCCAGATCGAAACGCCGAAGCCCACCAGGACACCGACGATCATTCCCCACGGCGCGGAGCCGACCAGAAGGTCGACACCCCACCCAAGGGCCAGCCCCACCAGCACGCCGCCGATCATCTCGGCCATCAGCCGGTAACCGTAGCCCACCGCCGCGCCGCCATACTCCGGCGGCCTGGGCGTAGCGCGGGCCTGAAGCGATTCGGCCTCTGCGTTGAGGCGTTTGATCACCTCGTCGCGTGTTTCCTGTTCAGGAGGCATTGGCCTGGCGCTCAGCAGGTCGGCGGGGCGCCGACGCGGGTCTGAATTCGGCGCGGAACCTATAGAGGGCGCGGCGTTCGGTCAAGGCGGCGCGACAGAATGTCAAGCCAATGATTTCGTTGCTTATTTCTAGCGCCCGGACTCACCGACTGGGCGCAGGCTCGGCCACGGCGTCCGAACGGGGCCTGCGCGGGCGAAACAGGGGCGGAACGGTCCAGTAGGCCACGGCGCGGAACGCCCACTCCGCCGGGCCCATGCGGAACAGACGCAGCCAGGCGGCGCTGAACAGGGCCTGGCCGACCCAGACGGCCGCCGCCAGACCCCACAGGGGCCACCAGCCCAGCCGATCGTACAGCCCGAATCCGTAAAACAGCACCGCGCAGATCAGGGACTGGCCCAGATAGTTGGTCATGGCCATACGGCCCATGCGCTCCAGCCCCGTGCCGATCAGGCCCAGGGCGTTGGCCTTCCACGCGGCCATGATCGCGCCGAGGTAGCCCAGCGCCAGCATCAGCCGCCCCACCTCGCCCGTCAGGGCCGGGGTCCAAACGGCGGGATCGAATCCCGACCGCCACAGGGTCGCGGTCTCCCAGACATTGATCGCCAGCCCGCCCGCCACGCCCAGCACCGCCAGCCGCAGATAGAACCTCATGGACCGCGCCCCGGTCATGACGCCCAGTTTGAACAGGCCCATGCCCAGCATCATGAAGGCGACCGTACGGCCCACCGACAGCACCGCCCCCTTGGCCAGGGCCCAGTCGGTGAAGGCGCCGGCGCTCCACAGGGCGATGGCCGGATAGCTTCCCGAGCCGCGCACCGCCGCCTCGGCGTTCAGGGCCTCGGCGGAGGGCGTCAGGGCGGTGATGGCGGCGGCGTGGGCGGCCGGATCGGCGCTCAGGGCCACGGCGGCGCGCCAGTCGGTGAAGGCGTCCGCCAGCGAGAAGACGGCGATCAGCATGGCGGAAAGGGCGACCAGCACCCGGCCGTCCAGCTTCCTGAACACGAACAGGAACACCGCCGCCACGCCGTAGATGTAGAGAATGTCCCCCGGCCACAGCAGCACCACCGCATTGCCGATCCCCAGGGCCATCAGCAGCATGGCGCGGCGGAAGTGGACGTCTGCGGTCCCCGGCCGGTCGGCGCGCGCGCCCCAGGCGGTCAGCAGCACCACCCCCGCTCCGAACAGCAGGGTGAACAGGGCGCGCATGGAGCCCTCCACGAACAGGGCCTGCAGCGTCCAGGCGGCCCAGTCCGGATTGGTCAGCTGGGCGGGAAATGCGGGATAGGCGCGCGACCACGGCTGGCCCATGGCCACGATATTGGCCAGCAGGATGCCGCACAGGGCGAAGCCGCGCAGCAAGTCCAGAACCTGGAACCGCTCGGTTTCGGCGGTGGGATTGATGGTTCGTCCGGTCATCCGGCCCCGCCGGGCGGACCGGCGACTCCTACAGCGGCGTGACGTTCACGCCTGATTCAATCAGGGACCGCTGCAAGTCCTGAACCGCGGCGGCGACGGCGGATTCGTCCTGCCCCCGCACAACCAGATTGGTCCCGAACTCGCCCTGGGTCCCCGCGCCAAAGGGGTAGCTGCCAAAGGACAGCGCCCGATTCGTCCGCGCCGCCTCGCCCAGGATCTCGGCCACAGTCCCCTCGCCCACTCCGGACACCTTCAGTGTCCCGGAATGAACCACCGCGCCGGTCTTCAGGCGCGGGGCCACGTCCTGCAGCATGCCCTGCATGATCGCCGGCACCCCGGCCATGACGAAGACATTGCCCAGCTGGAAGCCCGGCGCGTCGGTCACGGGATTGGCGATCAGGCTGGCCCCTGCCGGGATGCGCGCCATGCGCCGCCGGGCGGCGTTGAAGTCGTCGCCATAACGCCGCTCCAGAATCGCCACGGCCTCGGGGTGTTCGGGCAGGGCCACGCCGAACGCCTGGGCCACGCAGTCGGCGGTGATGTCGTCATGGGTCGGGCCGATGCCGCCGGTGGTGAAGACGTAGTCGTGGCCGCCGCGCAGGGCGTTCAGCGCCGCGATGATCTGCTCGGGCCGGTCCCCCACCACCCGCGCCTCCATCAGGTCGATCCCCATGGCCGTCAGGAAGCGGGCAATGGTGTTGGTGTTGGTGTCCTTCGTCCGGCCGGACAGGATTTCATCGCCGATGACGAGGACGGCGGCGGTGGGGTTGGACTGGTTCATGAAGGCTGAATAGGATTTATCGGGTTACAGAGCACCGGAAATTCGGCCCTCTAGTACGCAAAGGATGGGGGTGCTCATGGCTGAACGCTCCAAAGGCTCGCTCCTCCGCCGCGTGGTTCTGGGCGTGACGATAGGCATCGTTGTCGCTGTCGCAAGTCTCGTCGCCGTTGCGATTTACCTCCTGCACGAGGAGCGGAAGTTCTGGATTGACGACGCATACGAAACGGCTTCGGCCGGAGCCTTCACCGAGATTCACTTCGGACCGCCGACGCGATTCGATGGTGAAGTGCAGCTTTGCGGCATCGTGGACGGGCGTCCGGTCCTGTGGACCAGGGCGGGCACAATGCTCGTCGGAGCAGGGTCTCACCCGGATATCAACAACGAAGTCGCCCACCGCTGTCCGCCTGAAAACGCTCCAGAAGACTGACGCGAAAAATGATCTTTCCCGCCCCGCTTGAACGCGGCATCCTGATCCGCCGCTACAAGCGCTTTCTGGCCGATGTGACGCTGGAGGACGGGAGCGAAACCACCGTCCATGTGCCCAACTCCGGGTCCATGCTGGGCATGAACATGCCCGGCGTGCCGGTGTGGCTGTCCCGTTCGGCGGACCCGAAGCGCAAGCTGCCCCTGACGCTGGAGATGGTTCAGCTTCCCACCGGGCTGGTGGGGGTCAACACCCTGCGGCCGAACCGGCTGGCCGAGGCGGCGATCCGCGACGGCGCGATTCCCGCGTTGACCGGCTATGACGTGATCCGGCGCGAGGTCCGCTACGATTCGGACAGCCGCATCGACCTGCTGCTGGAACAACCGGGCCGGGCCCCGGCCTATGTGGAGGTCAAGAACGTGACCCTCAGCCGCTCACCGGGGCTGGCCGAGTTCCCCGACTGCGTCACCGCGAGGGGCGCCAAGCATCTGGCCGCGCTGGAGCGGGTGGTGGAGACGGGCGGGCGGGCCGTCATGCTGTTCATCGCCCAGCGCGGGGACTGCGACCGCTTCGTCACCGCCGACGACCTGGACCCGGCCTATGGCGCGGCCCTGCGTCGCGCCGAGGCGAACGGGGTTGAGGTTCTGTGCTATGGTTGCCATCTGACACCCGAAACGATCCGCCTGAACCGCCCGCTGGGCCGACCGGGCGCAACAGGTTGAACCGATTGATGTACGAGACCCAGGACGCCGAGCTCTACACCCGCTCGCACACCATCCGCCTTTACCAGCCCGAGGATTTCGAGGGCATGCGCAAGGCCGGCCGCCTTGTGGCCGAGGCGCTGGACATGATCGGCGAGCACGTAAAGCCGGGCGTCACAACCGGCGAGCTGGACGATCTGGTCCGCCAGTTCACCCTGGACAACGGCGGCCTGCCCGCGTGCCTGGGCTACAAGGGCTATACCAAGACCACCTGCATCTCGATCAACCACGTGGTCTGCCACGGCATCCCCGGCGACAAGGCGCTGAAGGACGGCGACATCGTCAATATCGACCACACGGTGATCGTCGACGGCTGGCACGGCGATTCCAGCCGCATGTATGCGGTGGGCGAGATCAACACCCGGGCCAAAAAGCTGATCGACGTGACCTATGAGGCGCTGGACATCGGCCTGAAGCAGGTGAAGCCGGGCAACACCTTCGGCGACATCGGCTTCGCCATCCAGAAATACGTCGAGGCCCAGCGCATGTCGGTGGTGCGCGATTTCTGCGGCCACGGCATCGGGCGCGTGTTCCACGACAACCCCAACGTCCTGCACTTCGGCCGCCGGGGCGAAGGCGCGGTGCTGAAGCCGGGCATGTTCTTCACCGTCGAGCCCATGGTGAACCTGGGCAAGCCGGCGGTGAAGGTGCTGTCCGACGGCTGGACCGCGGTGACCCGCGACAAGTCCCTGTCGTCCCAGTGCGAGCACAGCGTGGGCGTCACCGAAGACGGGCTGGAGATCTTCACCGCCAGCCCGAAGGGGCTGTTCCGGCCGGTGTTCGGCTAAGGGCCGCGCAGTCGGCGAACTTGGTCGCCCTTTCACATACTCCCGTCATCGCCGGGCTTGTCCCGGCGATCCATACGCTCGGGCGGTATGAGACTGAGCCCTGCATTCCGTGACTATGGATTCCCGGCACAAGGCCGGGAATGACGGATGAAAGGGAATGAGGTCTCGGCCTATTCCGACACCAGCACGAAATCCCCGTCCCGCGCACCGGGCGCGACCCGCCAGCCCTCCGCCAGATCCAGCGACCAGCCGTCGCCGCTGAGCGTGTCGCCGTCCCCGGGCGCGGTCACCGTCACCGCGCTCCAGTCGCCGGCGATCAGGGCGCCGTCGGTGACGGTCAGGACGCCCCAGACGTCGGTGATGGTCGCGGTCGGATAGACCACCCCGTGCGGCGGCAACGGCTGCAGGGTGTTGGGGTCGAAGCTGACCCGGATGTTCTCAAGGGGCAGGCGCAGCACAGTCCCGGCGACCAGCCGGTCGCTCCAGCGCGTGGTCAGGCCTGCCCGCGCCTCGTGGGCCGCAAGCTCTTCATTGGCCACGGCCTGACCGCCATAGGCCGCCGCGGTGCGGGCGAAGAGCGCCACCGGGTCCTCCGGCGCCGCAAAGCCCACGGCAGCGCCCAGCAGGGCGCCCAGATCGGACTGCGCCGTCAGTCTCTCGCGCCATCCCGGCGCCGCGTCGTCCAGCAGCAGGCCGTAGGCGGGGCCTGACGCATAGGCGAACATGCGGGAGAAGGCGTCGGCTTCCTCGGCCGCGCGCAGGGTGGCGGCCACGTCCCGGTGCGGATCGACCGCGCCGGACAGCTTCACCCCCGTGTACTCCGCCAGGCCCTCGTTCAGTTCCAGCGCCCGCTCCTGTTCGGCCCCCGCCTCCCCGGCCTGGGCGTGGCGGGCGGCGCGGAAGATCAGGGCGTCGTGCGTGGCCGTGCGCAGGCCTGCGGCGTCCGGGGCGGACAGGGCCGCGGCCAGTGCGCGCCATTCGAGCCGCATGGCGATGCGTCCCTCGGGAGTGGCCAGATGGTCCGGCGTGGGCGAGGCCATGGGCAGGCCCAGTTGGTCCTGAATGCGGTGCCAGCTTTCGTGGGCGATCAGCCCGGCCCGCGTCTCGACCTCGTCCGGCAGGGGCGCCATCAGCATGGTCCAGCGCACCCCGTCCCAGTCCACCGCCGTGTTGGCGATCATGACGTCGTCAGGCAGCACCCCCGTGAAGACGCCGTCGGTCTCGGTCAGGGCGTCGCTGTCGCCCGGCTGACTGGCCACGGCCTGGCGGGTCGCGGGATCGACGATCAGGACCGGCCCGCATAGGCTGACCCCCCACAGGGCGCCGTCGTCGGCCTGACAGATGGCCTCGGCCTGATCGAACACCGCCCGGGCGTCCATGGCCTCCTGTGCAAAGGCGGGAGAGGCCAGCCCGATCAGCAGGGCGGCGAGAGAGGCGGCGATCGTCTTCATGCAGATGCTCTTCGCTTTGAATCCGGGCCCAACGGCCTGCGGCCGACTGAACCGATTTCGGTTGTGGCGCGCATAGGTCCCCGGCACTGTGACGGTCTCAAGGCGGGATCGGGAGGGGCTCTTGACCGACGCGGCGCCGAAAGTGGCGAAACCGCACCATGCGGGCCACCGCGAACGCCTGCGCGAGCGGGCGCGGGGCGGCGGCCTGACCCACCTGCCCGACTATGAGCTGCTGGAGTTGTTCCTGTTCCGCAGCCAGCCCCAGGGCGACGTGAAGCCCATCGCCAAGGCCCTGCTGGCGCGGTTCGGCTCGCTTTCCGCCGTGCTGGCCGCCTCGGTGGAGGACCTGATGACCGTCCGGGCCGAGGACTCCAAAGGCCGCATGAAGGGCGTCGGCGCCGAAACCGCACTGGATCTGGCGGCCCTGCACGAGGTCAGCCGCCGGGTGGCCCGTGAACCGGCGGCAAGACGCACCGTCATCTCGTCCTGGACCGCGCTGACAGCCTATGTGCGGGTGGCCCTGCAGCACGAACCCCGCGAGCAGTTCCGGGTGCTGTATCTGGACAGGAAGAACCAGCTGATTCTGGACGAGGTGCTCAATCGCGGCACCGTGGACCACGCCCCGGTCTATCCCCGCGAGGTGGTGCGCCGGGCGCTGGAGGTGTCGGCCAGCGCCGTCATCCTCGTCCACAACCACCCGTCCGGCGATCCGACACCCAGCCGCGCCGACATCCAGATGACAAAGCAGATCATCGAGGCCGCGCGCGCCCTAGGCGTGGAGGTGCATGATCACCTGGTCGTGGGCCGCGAAGGCGTCTCCAGCTTCCGCCAGCTGGGGCTGATGTGATGATCGAACCCATGGGACCACCGGCGCGCTCGACCACCGTGGAGACCGCGCGGCTGGTCATGACGCCGGTGTCCCTGACCGACCTGCCCGACATCGTCGCCCTGTGGCGCGAGCCGGACGTCTATCGCCACATCGGCGGCCGGGCTTTCAGCGAGGAGGACTGCTGGAACCGGCTGCTGCGCGACATCGGGCACTGGGCCGCCATGGGCCATGGCCTGTGGACCGTGCGCATGAAGGCCACGGGGACCTATGCGGGTGTGGTCGGCTTTGCGGACTTCCGGCGCGAGATGAACCCGTCCTTCGGCGACGCGCCCGAGGGCGGCTGGGTCATGGCCCCCTGGACCCAGCGGCAGGGTCTGGCGTCCGAGGCCGTGGGCGCGGCGCTGGAGTGGGTGGAGGCGGCGCTGGATCCGCCGCGCACCGTCTGCATGATCGCGCCCGACAATCAGCCGTCGCTGCGCCTGGCCGACCGCTTCGGCTACGCGCCCTATGCGGCGACCCGGTACAAGGGGTCCGAGGTGATCCTGCTGGAGCGGCCGCGCGGGACGCCCTGAGACGGGCGTTGTCGGATTCCGCCTCCCCGTCTCGCGTTCACCGGCCTCCACCGCAACCGCAACGCTCGGCCCGCGTTAAGGTCAAGCTCGTGCCCGGCCTTCGCCGGGTGGGGCCTCAGGATATTCTCCCATGGCTGTTCGTCGCGCCGGTCTGCCCCTCACCGCTCCCTCCGTACCCCTGTTCGCCATCGCGGTGGTCCTGGCGGTTCTGGCCATGCTGGTCCAGTACGGCGGCATCGACATCCCGGTCATCAGCGAGCACGCATTCAACACCCTCGCCGTGGCCTTCGCGATCCTGACCGCTGGCGTCCTGCTGCGCGGAGCCTGATGGAGCGAGGCTGGCCCCGGCCATGACGATGTTGGGGGTCTTCGCGAAGCGCCTTGCTACCCGGCCAGCTCCGCCCGGCCCGCTGCTTCCCATTCCAGAAAATCCGGCTGGCTCAGCAGGGCGTCCATATAGGCCGCCGCCGTCCCGTCATCGCCGTGGGCGGTCAGGTCGATGCGGAAATGGCGGAAGCGGGCGGCCACCGGGGTGAAGAAGGCGTCGGCCACGGACCAGTCCCCGAACAGGAACGGCCCGCCCTGGCCGGAGCGGGCCTTCGCGTCCTTCCACATGTCGATCATGCGGCGGATGTCGTCGGAGAGGGCGTCGGACGGCGCGTGGGGCTGGTCCTGCACCACGCACATGGGATGGTCCGGGGCCATGCCCAGCTCGCTCCGCAGGGTTCCGAAAGCCGAGTGCATCTCGCACACCGTGGCGCGCGCCACCCAGCGGGCATGCGGTGCGGCAGGCCACAGGGGCGCGTCAGGATATCGCTCCTCGGCCCACAGGGTGATGGCCAGGGAATCCCAGATGGTGACGCCGTCCACCTCAAGCGCCGGCACCTTGCCCGCCGGGGCGTGGCGGGCGATGGCCTCGGCTGTGTCGGGGCGGTTCAGGCCCACCATGACCTCGTCGAATTCGGCCCCGCAGCGCTTCAGCACCAGCCACGGGCGCAGCGACCAGGTGGAATAGGCCTTGTCTCCCAGGATCAGCTTCATGACGGGGCTCCCTTTCTGTCGGGGCCTGAATGGACCCGGCCCGGATTCGCCGCAACCTTGACTCCCCGGCCCCGGCGACGGAAACGGCGCCCATGATCATCCGCTATTCCCGCCCCGAAGCCGTCGCCATCTGGTCCCAGGAGACCAAATATTCGATCTGGTTCGAGATCGAGGCCCACGCCGCCACGAAGATGGCCGAGCTGGGCGTGATCCCGAAGGCGGCCGCCGAGGCCCTGTGGGCCAAGGGCAAGGACGTGATCTGGGACGCCGACCGCATCGACGAGATCGAGCGCACCACCAAGCACGACGTCATCGCCTTCCTGACCCATGTGTCCGAGACGGTGGGCGAGGAAGCCCGCTTCCTGCACCAGGGCATGACCTCCTCGGACGTCCTGGACACCTGTTTCGCGGTCCAGCTGGCCCGTTCGACGGATCTGCTGCTGGCGGGCGTGGACCGGGTGCAGGCGGCGCTGGAGACCCGCGCGAAGGAGCACAAATACACCGTCACCGTGGGCCGTTCGCACGGCATCCACGCCGAGCCGGTGACCTTCGGCCTCAAGCTGGCCGGCTATCACGCCGAGTTCCAGCGGGCGCGCCGCCGTCTGGTGACGGCGCGCGAGGAGATCGCCACCTGCGCCATCTCGGGCGCGGTGGGCACCTTCGCCAATGTGGACCCGGCGGTTGAGGTCTATGTGGCCGAACAGATGGGCCTGTCGGTGGAGCCGGTCTCGACCCAGGTGATCCCGCGCGACCGGCATGCCGCCTATTTCGCGGCCCTTGGCGTGGTCGCCTCGTCCATCGAGCGTCTGGCCACCGAGATCCGTCACCTGCAGCGCACCGAGGTGCTGGAGGCGGAGGAGTTCTTCGACAAGGGCCAGAAGGGCTCGTCGGCCATGCCGCACAAGCGCAACCCGATCCTGACCGAGAACCTGACCGGCCTGGCCCGTCTGGTCCGCTCCGCCGTGACCCCCGCAATGGAAAATGTTGCGCTGTGGCACGAACGGGACATCAGCCACTCCTCGGTGGAGCGGGGCATCGGCCCGGACGCCACCGTGCATCTGGATTTCGCCCTGCACCGCATGGCCGGCGTGATCGAGCGGCTGAACGTCTATCCCGAGAACATGCAGAAGAATTTGGACCGTCTGGGCGGGCTGGTGTTCTCGCAGCGGGTCATGCTGGCCCTGACCCAGGCGGGCATCAGCCGCGAGGACGCCTATGCGGCGGTGCAGGAGAACGCCATGAAGGTCTGGCGCGGCGAGGGCCGGTTCCTGGACTTCCTCAAGGCCGACGACCGGGTGACCCTGGGCGACGCGGACCTGGAGGCCCTGTTCGATCTGGGCTACCACACCAAGCACGTGGACACGGTGTTCCAGCGCGTGTTCGGCGACTGAGCAGGGAGCCGTGAAGAATGCCGTTGATGCTGTGGATGTTCGCCGTGGCTGTGGGGCAGACGTCCGGGGCGGGCTCGCAGGCTGAGCTGCCCGCTCTTCAACAGACCATGAACCAGCGTGAGGTTCAGCGGTGCTCCCGCAGCGGCCAGACAGCGGACGCCAGTCTGCGTCTGTATGGCGCGACGGTCCTGCTGGAATGCGTCGTGGGCGCAGATGGCTCGCCAGAGCGCTGCGAGGTGCTGAATCCGACGCCCGCGGCCCAGCGCCACGAGGCGGTCTTTCAATGCATGGCGTCCCATCTCCGCTGGGCCCACGCCGACGGCACCTCGGCCGAAGGGCGGACCGTGCGCACCACCTTGCGGGTTCAGGGCACGTGGTGAAAGCGCCTGAAACCGACGCCCGGCCGCAAAGAAATTTCAGCTTCATCGACGGACGCTGATCACGCGCCGCGCACATTTATTTGATCGCGACCGCATCCTTTCGGGGCCTCGATCAGTACCTCCTGTGAGCCGCCATTCGACGCGGTGATGCTGGGAGAGAAACCTGATGCGCACCTTCATGATCGCCGGCGTATCCGCCGCCGCCCTGCTGGCCCTGTCGGCCTGCAACAGCGAACAACCCGCTGACACCACCATGACCGGCGAAACCACAGCCGAGCAGCCCGCCACCCCCGCCGCAGACGGCACGGTCGTCCAGGTGGCCCAGGGCAATCCCGAGTTCAGCACCCTGGTCGAGGCCGTCACCGCCGCCGACCTGGCCGGCACCCTGAACGGCGCCGGGCCCTTCACCGTCTTCGCCCCCACCAATGCGGCGTTCGACAAGATTCCTGAGTCGGACCTGCAGGCCCTGCTGCAGCCCGAGCAGCGCGAAGCCCTGCAAGGCGTCCTGACCTATCATGTGGTGCCGGGCCGTCTGACCGCCGCCGACATCGCCAGCCGCGCCGCAGCCAACAACGGCTCGGTTGAACTGGAAACTGTCCAGGGCGGAACCCTGACCCTGCGTGAAGTCAACGGCCAGTGGGTCATCACTGACGAGAATGGCGGCACCTCGACCATCGCCATGGCTGACGTGGGCGCCTCGAACGGCGTGATCCACGCCATCGACACGGTGGTGATGCCGAACTGATTTTCGGCAGAACCAAACTGACCAAGCCGCGTTACTGATCCAGCGCGGACAGTTTGACAGCGCGAAGAAGGATCGAGCCGCCCTTATCCCCCCCGGGCGCCTCGAACTCAGAGGGCCGCACTTTCCCCCGGGTGCGGCCCTTATCCTTTCCGGATAAAGCTCAGCCGGCCCGAATCTGCTCGCGGGCGTGGGACATCAGTTCGTCCATCTTGGAACGCAGTTCGCCTTCGGAAACCGTCAGGCCCGAGCCCTTCAGGTCGCCGGCGACCTTGCGCACCACATCATCGTCGCCCGGCTGCTCGAAATCGGCGCGCACAACGGCGGCGGCATAGGTTTCGGCGCTTTCAGCCGAAAGGCCCATCTTCTCGGCCGCCCACAGGCCCAGCAACTTGTTGCGGCGGGCGACGGCCTTGAATTCCTGTTCCTGGTCCAGGGCGTACTTGTTCTCGAAGCCCTTTTCGCGTTCGTCAAAGGTGGTCATACGCTGCATCAACTCCTGACGCGCCCCCGGCGGGCCGCGGCGCCGTCTATAGCCCGCCCCGGCGCGAACGCAACAGGAACCGGGGACAGGCGGCGCACTTGCGAATCCGACGCAGCCGGACGGCGGCGTTTGTGCCTTTCACGCCCATGCGATATAGGCGCCGCGCAGTCTACCGCCGGGCGCTATAGTGGCGCCAGTCTGATTCCGCCCGCGCAGCCCTCTGGCCCGTCTCATCGGTCCGGGGCGGCGCGGTTTTCGCTTTTTCGGCCCCGCGCCGCCGCCTCCCCCTACGGGAACCGTGATGAAGAACCGCAAGAAGATTTACGAAGGCAAGGCCAAGATCCTCTATGAAGGACCCGAGCCCGGCACCCTGATCCAGTACTTCAAGGACGACGCCACCGCCTTCAACGCCCAGAAAAAGGCCATTCTCGAGGGCAAGGGCGTGCTGAACAACAAGATCAGCGAGTTCATCATGACCCGCCTGGGCGGCATGGGCATCGCCAACCACTTCATCAAGCGGCTGAACCTGCGCGAGCAGCTGATCCGCGAAGTCGAGATCATCCCGCTGGAAGTGGTCTGCCGCAATGTGGTGGCAGGATCGCTGGCCCAGCGTCTGGGCCAGGAAGAGGGCACCCCCCTGCCCCGCTCGATCATCGAATTCTATTACAAGAAGGATGAGTTGGGCGATCCGATGGTGACCGAAGAGCACATCACCGCCTTCAACTGGGCCACCACCCAGGAGATCGACGACATCCTGACCATGACCGTTCGCATCAACGACTATCTGTCGGGCATGTTCGCCGCAGTCGGCATCACCCTGGTGGACTTCAAGATCGAGTTCGGCCGGGTGTGGGAAAACGACTTCGCCCGCGTCATCCTGGCCGACGAGATCAGCCCGGACTCCTGCCGCCTGTGGGACACCACCAGCGGCGAGAAGCTGGACAAGGACCGGTTCCGCCGCGATCTGGGAGATGTGATCGAAAGCTACGCCGAGGTCGCCCGCCGTCTCGGCATCATGAAGGACATGCCCACCGTGATTCAGGGAGGCCTGCACTGATGGCCACGAAAGTGAAGGTTCACGTCTATCTCAAGCCCGGCGTCCTGGACGTGCAGGGCAAGGCCGTCGAGAACGCCCTGCACGGCCTCGGCTGGCCCGGCGTCGCCAACGCCCGCGTCGGCAAGATGATCGAGTTCGATCTGGCCGACGACGTCGCCGAGCCCGAGGCCGAGGTGAAGCGCATGTGCGAGACCCTGCTCGCCAACACCGTGATCGAGAGCTACCGCATCGAGCTGGCCTAGTCCGGGGCCCGGGGCCCGGGCCGCGGCCAGAGAACAGACGCTCTCAGCCTTCCTTGTCGCGCACCATCTCGTCGAGGCGGAAGCCGATGCGGCGGGCGGGCTTTTCCGGCTCGGGCTTGCGTCTGGCGGACAGGACCACATTCAGGCGGCTGACATGCTGAAGCAGGGTCACCGGCTGACCGTCGGGATCACGCCCGAAGAACATCAGCAGGTCCGGGCCCCAGAACCCAAGGTCGTGGATCATCAGCACACCGTCGCCGGGCATGCCCACGCCGCGCACGCCGACCTCGTCGTCTGGATCCAGACGCGACTCAAACTCCTTGATGAGGCGGGTCAGGCGCACGAAGGCCCATTCGGCAGGGTTGTCGGTCTGATGCAGGCCCTGGGCAAGGGCGGCGGATTCCTCAGGGGTCTTTTCAGACGTGACCGGCTTTGGGCACGGGGCGAACATGGCCGGATCGGCCTTGACGGGCTTTGACATGGCCGGACCCTAGAACAGTCCCCGCCCCTTGGGCAGCTCAAGGTAGCGATGCACCCGCACGGCCTGGATCAGGCCAAAGCCCACCATCACCGTCAGCAGCACCGTGCCGCCGTAGGACAGCAGCGGCATGGGCACCCCCACCACCGGCGCCAGACCCATGACCATGGCGCCGTTGATCAGGATGTAGAACGCGAACGTGGCCGTCACTCCCGCCGCCGCCAGACGTCCGAAATGGCTGTGGGAGAGGGATGCGATGCGCAGGGAAATCAGGATGATCGCGGCGAACACGGCCAGAACGCTGAAGGAGCCCACGAAGCCGAATTCCTCAGACAGGGCCGCGAAGATGAAGTCGGTCTGCTTCTCCGGCAGGAACTCAAGCTGGCTCTGGCTGCCCAGGCCGTATCCCTTGCCCAGGAGCCCGCCCGAGCCCATGGCGATCTTGGACTGCATGATGTGATAGCCAGCGCCGGATGGATCGGCCTCGGGGTTCAGGAACGTCAGAACCCGTGCGCGCTGATATTCGTGCAGCACGAACATGACGAAGGGGGGACCGCAGCGACGAAGGTCGCGCCCGCGGCCAGGATCAGCTTCCAGCTGAGGCCGGCCATGAACATGATGGCCGCACCGGTCAGGGCGATCAGCATGGCGGTGCCGAGGTCCGGCTGGTGCGCCACAAGAAGGACCGGCACCCCGATCATGGCAATGGGGATGAGCAGCTTCCACGACAGCCGCGCGTCCTGGGCAGAGGCTCCATGGTACCATCGCGCAAGGGCCAGAACGATGCCGACCTTCATGATCTCGGACGGTTGAAGCCGCATGAAGCCCAGGTCGAGCCAACGCTGCGCCCCCATGGCGGTGTAGCCGAACAACTCCACACCCACGAGCAGCACCAGGCCCCCCAGATAGACGGGATAGGCCAGGGCGAACCACAGCCGCAGGTCCACCAGGGCCAGCACCAGCATCATCACAAGGCAGAAGCCCACGCGGATCAGGTGATTGGCGGCCCAGGGCTCCCAGGAGGTTCCGCCCAGGGAATAGAGCATCATGGCCCCGACCCCCGCGACGACGCACAGGAGGCCAACGAGGCGCCAGTCGATCTCGGCCAGCTTGACAGGCAGGCGTTCGCGCTGGCCGGGACGGGTCAGGGCCGAGGCGGTCATCGGGCGCCGCCCTGGGGCAGATAGGGCTGAGGTCCCGTGGGAACCGGAGCTGTTTGCGGAGCGGGCGACGGGACGGGTGCGGCGGGCGCAGGCGGCGCGATGGCGGCGGGATCCTCCTCCTCCAGCGGTCCGACCGGTTCGGGCGGGAGGGGTCGCTCAATGCGGGTGCGCATGTCCGGATCCTTGAGCAGGGTCACGCGCATGACCTCACGCGCCTTCTCCGCCGCCAGACGGGACCCGCCCCCGTGCTGAATGACCACCGCAATAGCGTAGCGGGGCGCGTCATGGGGGGCGAAGGCGACGAACAGGCCGTGATCGCGACTGGACCAGTCCACCGTGGTGCCCCGGCGCAAGCCGCCGCGCGCCTGGGCGGTGCCGGTCTTGCCCGCCATCTGGATATCGCCCAGGCCCAGCTGGCTGACCCGGTAGGCCGTGCCCGTCACGTCATTGGCCACCGCCGCCATGCCGGCGCGCACGATGTCCAGGTGCTGGACAGAGAATGGCAAGTCCGGGACCGCCGCGCCGGATGGACGGTCAACCTCGCCCACCGACTTGATGAGGCGCGGCTCGATCGCCTTGCGGCCATTGGCGATGCGGGCTGTCATGACCGCCAGCTGAAGCGCGGTGACCTCGGTGGCGCCCTGCCCGATGGCCACCGACAGGGTCTCGCCCGGATACCAGTTGCGCGAGTCCGGATTGGGATTGTTGCGGAAGGCGTGTCGCTTCCATTCCGTGGACGGCATGGTGCCCTCGCGCTGGCCCGTCAGCCCGAAATCATAGGTCCGATGGAAACCCAAAGCCTCGGCGGTGCGCGCGATGCGGTCGATGCCGGCGCGGTTGCACATGTGGTAGAAATAGACGTTGCACGAGTTCTTGATGGCGTCGTGCATGTTCTGGGGGCCGTGACCGCTGGCCCGGTGGCAGCGGAACGTCCGGTTGCCGAACCGGTAGCCTCCGGTGCACGTCACGCGTTCGGTGGGGTCGACGCCCGCATCCAGAATGGCCAGTGCGGTGGTCATCTTGAAGGTCGAGCCCGGCGGGAAGGTGCCGTAGATGGTCTTGTCCAGCATGGGGCGTCGCTCATAGTCGGCCCACGCCCGGTAAACGCTGCCCGGCACCCCCGAGACGAACAGATTGGGATCAAACGCCGGGGCGGACATCATGCACAGGACGTCACCGTTCCTGATGTCCATGACCACGCAGCCGCCGGATTCCTCGCCGAACACCTCAAGCGCCCGGCTCTGGATGTCGGTGTCGAGCGTCAGCACCACGTCCTTGCCAGGCGTAGGCGCGACCGAACCCTCCACGTCCTCGCCCACGATGCGGCCGCGGGCGTCCACCTCGACCCTCTGGCCGCCCTGGGTCCCACGCAGGTCCGGATCGAGGGTCCGCTCAACCCCCTGACGGCCGATGCGGAAGCCAGGATGGTACATCAGGCTGGAAATCGTCTCGCCACGCTCGCGGGCCGCAGCCACATCCTGATCCGACACCTTGGCTACATAGCCGACCGTATGGGCGAAGACGCCGCCGTGCGGATAGAAACGCGCCTCGTTCATGTCCGCCATGACGCCGGGAAGTTCGTTGGCGTAGAGATTGACGCGGGCGAACTCGTCCCAGGTCAGGTCACTCTTGACCGGCACAGGGACAAAACGGGGGGCGGCGTTGACATCGCGCACGATGGCGCGGCGCCGCTCCAGCGTGTCCGGCAGCAGTCGACCCAGAAGATCCAGCGTCTGGTCCAGATCCCGGGTTTCATCCCGCACCACCATCACGCGGAAGCTTGGCCGGTTGCCGGCGATGACCACGCCGTCCCGGTCCAGGATGCGCCCGCGCGGCGGGGGAATCAGACGAAAATTGAACTGGTTGTTGACCGCCAGCGTCGCATACTCGCCCGCCTGGACCACCTGGAGCTGACCCAGCCGCCCGCCCAGCGCCAGAAGCCCCGCCGCCGTGGCGCCGCCCAGCAGAAAGGTGCGCCGCAGGAAAGAGCCTTGCCGCTCGTTGACGTCGGAAAAGAAGATCGACGGTTCGCTGCTCATCGGAAACGCACATCCCCGTCGTCAAAACGCTCGATCATCCAGCTCGCCACGGGGAACAGGGCCAGAGTTGGAAGCACTTGCCAGAACAGGGCCAGAAGACTGGGCGCATTGCCCGCCAACAAGCTGACGATCATGTAGGCCAGAATGAAGGCCAGAATGGTGCACGCCGCATACCAGGCGAACAGCATCCGGACGTCCTGCCCCGCCAGAAGACTGCGCCCGGCCAATACCACGCCATAGACGGCCAGCAGAGACAATGGCCACAGCCCCAGGGGCGCGAACCAGAAGACATCAAGGAAGAGGCCCAGACCCAGCAGCATCAGCGGCGCCAGGACCGACGGCCGGATCAGGGGCCAGGCGAACGCCAGGGCCAGCGGCAGGATCGGCTCGGGCAGGCTGAGGCCGAACAGATGCACCGGCGTCGCCAGGATCACCGTGCCAGCCACCGCGATCAGAGCCGGCCAGACCATCCATTGCATCGGCCCCACGACCCGCACGGCCATCGCCCGTCTCACTCCTGAACCTCCCCAGGCGCGGCCCGAGCGTCGGGCTCGGCGGCGGCGGTCGGCGGCGCGGCCTGTGCCGCCGCCTGTTCGGCGGCTTCGCGGCGGCGCCGGGTCTCGGCCTCGGCCACCCGGCGGACCTCCTCCTCGTCACGGGCGCGACGGCGGGCCTCCTGATCCACGATGCGGGCGGTGGTCTGGGCGTCAGGCGGCGGCGCCGTGTCCGCCGCGGCCAGGGGGGGCGCATTCAGCGCCTCCGGGTCCGCCAGCTGGGCGAAGTCCTGGAACAGCAAGACGCGCACATAATCGATGGCGCCCCGGTCAGTGAACAGCTTGACCCGCCAGGTGCCGTCGATGCCACGCGCGGCCACACCCACCGGCAGGCCGCGTGGAATGCCGCCGCCGTCGCCGGACGTCAGGATGCGGTCGCCCTCACGCAGGGAATCCTCGCCGCGCACATATTCGAGCCTGGGATTGCCGCTGCCGTCGCCCGACAGCATGGCGCGGGCGTCCGTGCGGTCCACCAGGATCGGCAACCGGCTGGACACGTCTGTGATGAGCAGCACCCGGCTGACCCCGCCGGTTGCGCCCACCACGCGCCCCACGAGGCCATGCTCGTTGATGACCGGATTGCCGACGCGCACGCCGGCGGCCTGGCCAACGTCGATGAGGCGGGCGTTGACGAAGGGGCCGCGGGATTCCGAGACCGAGCGGGCGGTGACCATCTCCACCGGAGGCTCGACCCGCAGACCCAGCATGGCTTCGTAGCGGGCGTTGACATTCTTGAGCGCGATGGCCTGGTCACGCCAAGGCTCCAGCTCGGCCAGTTCGGCGCGCAGACGACGGTTCTCGGACACCGCGAAGAAATAGCCGCGCACATAGTCGCTGGCCTGCCCCACCCAGCGCACCGGGGCGGCGAAGACGCCCCCGACCGGGGCGGCGACGGCGTCGGCGCCGGCGCGCGCGGCGCCGTACTCGCCGGAGTCTACGTCACGGCCGTTGGCGATGAGCAGCACCACCGCCGCGATCATGGCGACCACGACCACGCCTGCCGACACCCAGGTCAGCGGGGCCTTCAGATTATCGAACGGTCCGTCGCGAAACGCCACGGCGCGCCTTCCTGGGCTTTCTGGCCCGTCATCGGAATGGAATCGGCGGGACGCCCGCGCCGACAGGCCAGCCTATGGCAAAAACCGTCCCGATTGAAAACAGGGATCACGCGGGAATGCCCCCGCCCCCCGCACGGTCGCCCTAAAGGGTGGCTTCCAGCACGCCCTTCATCCAGCGCGGATGCTCAAGCACCCGGCCGCAGCCGACCGCCACGCACGACAGCGGATCATCGGCCACCGAGACGGGTAGGCCCGTCTGGTCGCGGATTTCCGCGTCGAGGCCGCGCAGCAGCGCGCCGCCGCCGGTCAGCATGATGCCCTTGTCGGCGATGTCGGCGGCCAGTTCCGGCGGGGTGGCTTCCAGCGCCACCTTGACGGCTTCGATGATCTGGCTGACCGGCTCGGCCAGGGCTTCAGCAGCCTGACGCTCCGAGATGCGCACCTCGCGCGGCACGCCCTGCATCAGGTCGCGGCCCTTGACCTCGATGCCCAGGCCCTCGCCGTCCGGCGGGATGCGGGCGGTGCCGATGTCCTTCTTGATGCGCTCGGCTGTGGTCTCGCCGATCAGCAGGTTGTGGTTGCGGCGCATGTAGCTGATCAGCGCCTCGTCCATCTTGTCGCCGCCCACGCGCACTGAACGCGAATAGACGATGCCGGAAAGGGACAGGACGGCCACCTCGGTGGTGCCTCCGCCGATGTCCACGACCATGGAGCCGGTGGGCTCGTGGATGGGCAGGCCGGCGCCGATGGCGGCGGCCATGGGCTCGTCGATCAGGCCGACGCGGCGGGCGCCGGCGTTCAGGCAGGAGTCATTGATGGCGCGGCGCTCGACCGCCGTGGCGCCGGACGGCACGCACACGATCACCTTGGGATTCACGAAGCCCTTGCGGTTGTGAACCTTGCGGATGAAGTGCTTGATCATCTCCTCGGCCACTTCGAAGTCGGCGATGACTCCGTCGCGCATGGGGCGGATCGCCTCCATGTGGCCGGGCGTGCGGCCCAGCATCTGCTTGGCCTCGATGCCCACAGCGTGGACGATCTTGCGCCCGCCGACGTTTCTCAGCGCCACCACCGAGGGCTCGTTGAGCACGATGCCCTTGCCCTTCTGGTAAATCAGGGTGTTGGCGGTGCCGAGATCGATGGCGATGTCGTTGGAGATGGCGCCGAAAAGGGAAAAGCTCATGGGCGTTAGGGTACCGTGGCTGCGGCTTCAAAAGGGCTGGTCTGCGGTCGGTCCGCTTCAGCGAAGCCCTGGCGGAGCGCGCATCCCCTCACGCACCGCACCCTGATCGTCTTCGGCCGACCTGATGGCCCGTTTGCCCCTCAATCGGAAGGATTACAACCCCTCATGCGAGGGCTTGTGGAAAGCCCGCGGTGGGCGAGCGGCGGTCAGCCGCCGACCGGCTCGATCCCCTGGGCCTTGAGCGCGCGCTGAACGGCCGGGCGGGCCTGCACCTCATCCAGATGCGCGTTCAGCTTCGGATAGTCGCCCGCGTCCAGAATGCCCGCCTGACGGGACCAGCGCGTGAAGACCGACAGATAGCCGTCGGCCACCGTGTACTGCGCGCCCAGCACGAACGGCCCTTTCAGCAGGTGCTGTTCGGCCAGGGCCAGCTTGTCCTGCACGATCTTCAGGGCGGCGTCCTTCGCGTCGCCTTCCAGCGGCGGGCGCGAGAACATCAGGCGACCCAGGGCCGGGTGCAGGGACGCGGCGGCCCAACCGTTGAAGGCGTCCATGCGAGCGCGCTGGAAGGCGTCGGCCGGCACGAGGTTCTTTTCCGGATGTCGATCCGCGATCCACGGCATGATGACGGCGTTTTCGGTCAGGACGCCCTGCTCCGTCGCCAGCGCCGGGGTCACGCCCGCCGGATTGACCTCCAGATACTCGGGGGTCTTCTGCTCACCCTTCTTCAGGTCGATCTTCACGCCCTCATAGTCCGCGCCCGCCTCTTCAAACGCGATATGAGACGCCAGGGCGCAGGCGCCGGGGGAGTAATAGAGCTTCAGCATGGTCGTCATCCTGGAGGAGGCGGAATGGAACAGCCTAGGTGTGAAGCCCGGGAGCTGAAATCAAGCGACCTGCGCCGCCGGTTTCCAGCGGGCCAGCGGGATCAGGCGCTCCGCCTCCCGATCAAAGGCGTCCTCGGCTTCGGCCAGATCGTGAAGTATGCGCGGGCCCCGCGGCCCGGTCAGGCGGTAGTAGGCCGTCACCTCGCGCCCGTTGAGATCGATTTCCGCGACCTTGTGCAGAACCACCGGGCCCTGGCTGCGCAGGGTCGAGGAAAAGGCTGCGCGCGTCATCGCGCAGGCGCCTGATGTGATGTCTGCACTGTCCGCATCCCCTGCCAGCATGGTCCGTCTCCGTTTTCGCGAGACGCCAACCCGATCCGGGTGCGGAAAGTTCCAGCGTGGCCATACGAAGCCTGCAAGGCGCAACCGTCACGCTCGCCGCTCGTTTGGCCCGGACCCAGCCGCAGCCGGAGCTCCCGCCTCATGACCTTCTCCCTGGTGGCGCGCTGCGCCCGCACAGGACAATTCGGCGTCGCAGCGGTCACGGCCGTCCCGGCGGTAGGGAAGCTCCTGACCCACGCCGCCGCGGGCGCGGGCGCGGTGGCCACCCAGGCGCGAGTGAACCCCTATCTGGGCATCGACGGGCTGAACCTGCTGCGGCAAGGCCTGTCGGCCGAGGCGGTGCATGCGGCGCTGCTGACCACCGATCCGGCCATCCGCTTCCGCCAGTTCGCGGTGATCGACCGGGAGGGCCGCACGGCGACCTTCACCGGCGAGGCGTGTCTGGACTGGTGCGGATCGCTGCAGCGGGACGGCTTCAGCGCCCAGGGCAACCGGCTGGCGGGCGCCCACGTGCTGACCCGAACGGCCGAGCGATTCGAGGCCATGCCGGACGAGGCCCTGGCCGACCGTCTGCTGGAGGCCCTGGCGGAAGGCGTGGCGGCCGGCGGCGATGCAAAGGGCGAGGTCTCGGCCACCGTCTATGTGATGGGCACGGAAGACTATCCGCTATGGGACATCCGCGTGGACCACCATCCCGAGCCGATCACGGAACTGCGCCGCCTGCACCAGGTATTCAGGGAGAAGGTCGTGCCCGAGATCAAGACCATGCCCACCCGCGAGAACCCGGCGGGCGAGGAAGGCGAAGTCCCGATCTAGGGTTCAGTGACAAACCGGAGGGCGTTCATGAACATCATCCCGCCCGTCATCCCGGCCTCGACCACCTCATCGCCTTCACGCGACCCCCGGAACTTGAAGCCCCAGTCGCCGTGATGCTGGACCAGAAGGAAGGTGACGAACGGCCCCTCCTCGCTCCTGGCCGTGAAGACGGCGTGGAGCGGCGGCTCGTCCTGGGTCGGCGCGGTCAGGAGAGGAAAGCCGCCCTCATAGGCGACGGCATCCGGAAGGCGCGCGCGGACGGCGGCCGTGGAGATCTCCAGCACCTGTTCCGCCGTCGCCTGATCGGCGTAGCGGGTGGCATAGACCGTGGCGCTCATCCGGGACGCCCGCGTATGGCAGCTTACGTCGTCGCCCTGGACGATGCCGTCGCCCAAGGCGGGATAGACCGTGACCGAATTGCTGGCCTCTCCCGGCGTGAAGTGACAGGTCAGGCCGCTCTGAACATGGCGCAGGGTCGGGACGGTGTCGGTGGTTATGTTTTCGAACACGCCCTCGGCGCCGGCGGCGGCGATCAGGAGGTCCGCTTCGGCGCGAGCGGATGCGGCCGGGTCGTTCTGGGCCGCCAGGCCGGCGAGAAGCATCATCCAGACCATGGCCGCTCTCCTGTTTCGCCCTGAACATCAGCAGAGGACGGGCGCAGGGTCCATCCACGATCCCTGACGTCAGCCCCGGCGCAGGATGAACTCGTCATCGCGCCAGGACCCGACCGGATACTGGTATTCCCCCGCCTTCTCGAAGCCATAGGCGGCGTACAGCTTTTGCGCCTTCACATTGCCGCTCCAGACCCCGATCCACAGCGGCCCGTCGGAGTTGGCCTCCATCCATTCCAGCGCGATCTTGAGCAGGGCTGTGCCGACGCCGAGGCCCTGTGCGGCCTTCGACACGTACAACCGGTGCAGTTCCGCATGGCCCGGTCGCGCGTCAGGATGCGGCAGTCCGCAGCGGCCGGTGTTGGCGAAGCCCAGAATCTCGCCGTCCCGCTCCGCGACCCAGTACTGGTGATCGCGATCCGTCAATCGAGCACGCGTGGTCGTCTCGCTGAAGGTCTGATCCAGAAATCGCTCCAGATCCTCCGGCGGATAGGGAATGCCGAAGCCCGTGACGAAGGTCTCGATGAAGGTGGCGCGGCCCAGCGCGGCCAGTGCGGGGGCGTCGTCGGGCGTGGCGGTGCGGATGGTGAAAGCGGTCATGACGGCGGCATAGCTTTCCCGGCGCGTGACGCAAACCCCGCCGCCTCGCTAGACTGCGACTCATGACCCTGTTCATCACCCACCCCGACATGCTCGCCCACGACACCGGTCAGGGGCACCCCGAGCGCTCGGCCCGGCTGGCGGCCGTGCTGGACGCCGTGGACGACGCGGGCCTGTCGCTGGACCGGCGCGAGGCGACGGAGGCCGAGATTCAGGCCCTGATCCGCGTCCACCCCGAGGCCCACGTTCAGAGGATTCTGGACGCCTCGCCCGCCGCCGGCGTCGTGGCGCTGGACGCTGACACGGTGCTGTCGCCGGGCAGCGTGCGGGCCGGGCGACTGGCGGCGGGGGCGGCGATCCAGGCGGTGCGGGCCGTGGCGCGCGGCGAGGCTGATCGCGCCTTTGCCGCCGTGCGTCCCCCGGGCCACCACGCGGAGCCGGACAAGGCCATGGGGTTCTGCCTGTTCTCCAATGTGGCCGTCGCCGCGCGCGAAGCCCAGACGCTGGGTATGGCGAGGGTCGCGGTGATCGACTTCGACGTGCACCACGGCAACGGCACCCAGGCGGCGTTCGAGAACGACGCCAGCCTCTTTCTGGGCTCCATCCATCAGATGCCGCTCTATCCCGGCACCGGCGCGGCGAACGAGACAGGCGTAGGCAACATCGTCAACGCCCCGGTTCCACCCCACGCGGCGCGCGAGGCCTGGCGGGCTACCTTCTCCGGCGGGCTGATGCCCGCGCTGGACGACTTTGATCCCGACCTTGTGATCATCTCGGCGGGCTTCGACGCCCACCGCCGCGATCCGTTGGCGCACCAGTCTCTGGAGGCCGAGGATTTCGCCTGGGCCACGCGGGCGGTGATCGAGGTGGCCCGCGCCCGCTGCGGCGGCAAGGTTGTCTCGTCGCTGGAGGGCGGCTACGACCTGAATGGACTGGGCCTGTCGGCCGTCGCCCATCTGCGGGCGCTAGGGGAGGGATAGACGCGCGAAACCTTTGATGCCAAAGGCGTCCGTGTCCGGCCATGACGATCCAGAATCTCCCCGCTGAGTCGATTCCCGTCCGCCCCCCGGCGGCGCCCGCCGCCGTGCGCGCGCCGGGCGCCATCACCCTTGCCCGCCACGGCCGCCCGGCCCTGTCCCGCAAGGTGCTGCTGACATCCCAAGGCTACCGCGACTGGTGGGCGACCTATGAGGTGGGCGGGCTGTGCAAGAAGCAGACGCCGCCGCCGGGCCTGCTGCAGACCGCTGCCCGCGCCGACGCCATCTTCGTCTCGACGCGGCCCCGCGCCATCGAGACGGCGGGCCATGTGGCGGGCGAACGCGAACTTTCCATAGACCCCGTTTTCATCGAAGCTCCCCTGCCCCCGCCCGCCTTTCCGGCCTGGGTGAAGCTGTCGCCCCGCTGGTGGGGCGTGGTCTCGCGCATCTGGTGGTGGGCCTTCGACCTGCATGACGAGGGCGAGGAAAGCCGCGATCTGGCCAAGGCGCGGGCGGTGAAAGCCGCCGACGTCCTGATCGCCCGCGCCGAGCAAGGCGAGGAGGTGCTGGTGCTGGCCCACGGCTTCTTCAACGCCATGATCGGCCATCGGCTCAAGGCCCTGGGCTGGCAATGCACCCTGGACCAGGGTTTCAAATACTGGTCCAGCCGCCGCTTCGAGAAGCGCTGACCGCCCCCCCTCCGTCGCGGAGGGTTTCACATGACGCGGCGTCGCGTTCTGCTTATGTTCGAGCGTGACCGCAAAGGAGACCGCCGATGGCCCAGGATCTGATGTTCTACACCAACCCCATGTCGCGGGGCCGCATCGTCCGCTGGATGCTGGAGGAGACGGGCGCCGACTACGCCGAGACGGTGGTCGATTACGGCACGACCATGAAGGGCGCCGACTATCTGGCGATCAATCCCATGGGCAAGGTGCCCGCGATCCGGCATGGCGACCAGATCATCACCGAATGCGCCGCCATCTGCGCCTATCTGGCCGACGCCTTTCCCAAGGCTGGTCTGGCGCCGGCGCTGGACCGGCGCGGGGCCTACTATCGCTGGATGTTCTTCGCCGCCGGACCGCTGGAGGCCGCGGTCACCAACCAGGCGCTGCAGGTCGAGGTGCCGGCCGACAAGCAGGGCTTCGTGGGCTACGGCTCCATGGCGGCGGTGCTGGACGCCCTGTCCGGTGCGGTGAAGGCCGGACCCTACATCGCCGGCGATCGCTTCACGGCGGCGGACGTCTATGTGGGCGCCCAGATCGGCTGGGGCCTGCAGTTCGGCACCATCGAGAAGCGCCCCGAGTTCGCCGACTATGCCCACCGGGTGATGGACCGGGACGCCTGGCGCCGCGCCACCGAAAAGGACGACGCCCTGACGCCGAAACAGGCCGGTTGACTCTTTTTCTGGAGCGGGCCGTTCCGCCGCGTGACCAAGATGGTCTAGGGTCGGCCGACTCTCCGGATGCGCGAAAAGACCATGGCCGACGACCCCAAGACCATTCCCGCCGATCTCAGCTTCGAGGACGCCCTGGCTCAGCTTGAGCAGATCGTCTCCGAGCTGGAATCCGGCCAGGCCCCGCTGGAGCGTTCCATCGCCATCTATGAGCGGGGCGCTGCCCTGAAGGCGCACTGCGAGGCGCGGCTGAAGGCCGCCCAGCTGCGGGTCGAGAAGATCGTGGTCGGCGCCGACGGCCAGGCAAGGGGCGCCGAACCCGCCGAGTTCTCGTGATGACCGGCCCGGCGGCCGATCAGATCGCCTTCGACGACTTCATGAAGGTGGACGTGCGCGTCGGACAGGTCCTCAAGGCCGAGCCCTTTCCGGAGGCGCGCAAGCCCGCCTATCGCCTGACCATCGACTTCGGCCCGGACATCGGGGTGAAGCGCTCCTCGGCCCAGATCACGAAACACTACACGATCGACGAGCTGCAAGGCCGCAAGGTCGCCGCCGTGGTGAATTTTCCGCCCCGCCAGATCGGACCGATGATGTCCGAGGTCCTGACCCTCGGTTTTCCCGACGCCGACGGCGAGGTGGTGCTGGTGGGCGTGGACCGCGAGGTTCCGGTGGGAGGCCGTCTGTTTTGAGCCGGTCCGATCCCTATCCCGCCGCCAATTCGCCGGAACAGGCCATGGCCGACCGCGTGGCGGAGGTGGCCGATCTGGTCACCGTGGCGCTGGACGAACTGCTGCCCCGGGCGGACGGCCCCGAGGCGCGCCTGACCGAGGCCATGCGCTACGCCGCCCTCGGACCCGGCAAACGGCTGCGGCCGTTCTTCGCCCTTGAAGCCGCCCGCCTGTTCGACATCGAGGAGCGGCCGGTGCTGCGCGCCGCCTGCGCGCTGGAGTGCGTGCACGCCTATTCGCTGATCCATGACGATCTGCCGTGCATGGACGACGACGACATGCGCCGGGGCCGTCCCACCCTGCACCGGGCCTATGACGAGGCCACCGCCGTGCTGGCCGGCGACGCGCTGCAGACCGCCGCCTTCGACATCATCCTGGACGAGGACACCCACGACGACCCCGGCGTGCGCTGCGAGCTGGCCATGCGCCTGTCCTTCGCGTCAGGCGCGCGCGGCATGGCCGGCGGCCAGATGATCGACCTGATGGGGGTGCGCGACGATCTGGGCGGGGTGGCGCGCATGCAGCGCCTCAAGACCGGAGCCCTGATCACCTACGCCTTCGAAATACCCCTGATCATCGCCCATGCGCGCGAGGAGCACCGGACCGCCCTGCTCGCCTTCGCCCACGACCTGGGCCTCGCCTACCAGATCGTCGACGACCTGCTGGACGCCGAGGGGGACGAGGATCTGCTGGGCAAGGCGGCGGGCGGCAAGGACGCGGCCCGGGGCAAGACCAATTTCGTCACCCTGCTGGGTGTCGACGCGGCGCGCGAGCGGGTGGACCACCTGGCTCATCAGGCGCGGGACCACCTGACGCCCTTCGGTCCCGACGCCGAGATGCTGAAAGCCAGCGTCGACCACGTCCTGCACCGCCGAAGCTGAGCCGTAATCCCCGGAATTCGGGCCTGCATGGCTTGGGTCCGGCATCGCTTCACCTACATGAAGCGTTGAGACCGAACGATTGCCGACAAAAGGAGTCACACCATGGCCTTCACCCTCCCCGACCTGCCCTACGCCTATGACGCGCTGGAGCCGGCGATCGACAAGGAGACGATGACCTTCCACCACGACAAGCACCACAAGACCTATGTGGACAAGCTGAACGAGGCGGTGGACGCCGACTCGAGCCTGCAGGGCAAGTCGCTGGAAGAGCTTTTCGCCAGTATCTCCAAGGTGCCCAAGGCCGTGCGCAACAACGGCGGCGGTCACTGGAACCACCGCCTGTTCTGGGAGCTGTTGGCCCCGCAGGGTGAGACCGGCGAACCCTCCGCCGAGCTGAAGGCCCAAATCGACAAGGACCTGGGCGGCATGGACAAGTTCCAGGAAGCCTTCAACGCCGCCGGCGCCGGCCAGTTCGGTTCAGGCTGGGCCTGGCTGATCTGGCAGGACGGCAAGCTGAAGGTCACCTCCACCCCCAACCAGGACAACCCCCTGATGGACGTGGCCGACGAGCGCGGCGCGGTCGTCCTGGGCGCCGACGTCTGGGAGCACGCCTATTACCTGAAGTACCAGAATCGCCGCCCCGATTACCTCAAGGCCTTCTGGACCGTGGTGAACTGGAACAAGGTCAACGACCTGTTCGCGGCCGCCAGGGGCTGATGACCACAGCGCCCCGCCGGATCGGCGGGGCGTTTTTCTTTTCGGGGACACGATCCATGACGCCTTCCATCAAACTGGCTTCGGCCGCGCTGACCCTCGCCGCCCTGCTGGGCGCCGCCGCCTGCAGCCA
>NZ_PNLV01000021.1 GCF_013823285.1 Brevundimonas sp.
CCCTGGACACCGGCAGCGCCATCCGCGGCCGCGTCCGCGCCGATTTCTACATGGGCCGGGGCGACGAAGCCGGCGAGGAAGCCGGGACCGTGCGCCATCCCCTGCGCATGTGGCGGCTGGTTCCGCGTTAGCGGCAGGGCGTCTCGTTTGAGGCGCGGGGACGATTCCTGATCATTGATAATCTTTTTGCAGTGCAGCGCGTTTAATGCTCCGCTGACCTGTCTGGCCCGCCCCGGCCGCCACCTGTTCGAGCCCATGCTCTATACGCTTCACGAACTCGCCTATCAGTCCGCCGCCCCCATGCGCCTCGGGGCCCAGATGATGCGGGAGTTCTGGTCCTCGCCATTCAATCCGGCGTCCCAGACGGCCATGGGCCGCACCGCCTACGCCTCGGCCGAGCTGTTCGAGAGCGTGACGCGGCGCTACGGCAAGCCGGACTGGAATCTGGACGTGGTCAATGTGGACGGCCACCCCGTCCGCACGGTGCAGGAGGTGGTCTGGTCCTCGCCCTGGTGCCGGTTGATCCGCTTCACCCGCAACGAGACCGACCTCAAGCGCGCCGGCAAGCCCGTCAAGGCGCCCGCCGTGATGATCGTGGCGCCCCTGTCGGGCCACTACGCCACCCTGCTGCGCGGCACGGTGGAGACCTTCCTGCAGGACTTCGACGTCCACGTCACCGACTGGACCAACGCCCGGCAGGTGCCGATGCTGGAGGGCCGCTTCGACTTCTTCGACTACATGGACCACGTGCGCGCCATGCTGGGCCAGATCGGCCCGCGCGCCCATGTGGTCGCTGTGTGCCAGCCCGGCCCGCCCGTCCTCGCCGCCGCCGCCCTGATGGCCGAGGACGAGGATCCGGCCCGTCCGGCCTCCATGATCCACATGGGCTCGCCCATCGACGCCCGCCTGTCGCCCACGGTCACCAACCAGCTGGCCGAGGAGAAGCCCTTCGCCTGGTTCCGCTCCAACATGATCCACACCACGCCCCTGCCCTATCCGGGCGCGGGGCGACGGGTCTATCCGGGCTTCGTGCAGCTCTACTCCTTCATGTCCATGAACGAGGAACGGCACATGGACGCCCATCGCCGCTATTTCGAGCATCTGGTCGACGGCGACGGCGACAGCATCCAGAAACACCAGGAATTCTACGACGAGTATCTGTCGGTGCTGGACCTGAGCGAGGAGTTCTATCTCCAGACCATCGACATCGTGTTCCAGAGCCACCTGTTGCCGCGGGGCCTGCTCAAGCATGGCGACCGGCTGGTGCGGCCGGAGGCCATCACCGACATCGGCCTGATGACGGTGGAGGGCGAGAACGACGACATCTCGGGCGTCGGCCAGACCCAGGCCGCCCACGGCCTGTGCCCCAACATCCCGGACGACCAGCGCCTGCTTTACGTCCAGCCGCAGGTGGGGCACTACGGGGTCTTCAACGGCCGCCGGTTCCGGGACGAGATCTACACCCGCGCCCGCGACTTCATCGCCGCCAACGAGGACCGCGTTGTTCGCAAAACCGCGCCCAGGGCACGGCGAAAAGCTGGAGATTGACGGCCTGCCGCTGCGCCTGTCGGTCAACCGGCGGGCGCGGCGGGTCAGCGTCCGCATCGACGCCCGCGCCGGCGAGGCGGTGGTCACCGCCCCCAGCGAGCGGGCCCTGCCCCAGGCCATCGACTTCGCCCTCAGCCGCCGCGACTGGATCGCCGAACATCTGGCCAGACGTCCCCACAGCGCGCCCTTCGCGCCGGGCGGCGAGATCCTGTTCGGCGGCCGTTCTGTCCGACTGATCGCCTCCGGCAACGCCGCGGCCGCGCGCCTCGTCCCCGATCATCCTGAGGGCCCGGCCATCATATCGGGCGGCGAGGACGACGCCTTCCACCGCCGGGTCGAGCGCCTGCTGCGGGCCGAGGCGAAGGCGGCCCTGACCGCCCGCACCCGGGTCCATCTTGAGCGTCTCGGCCTCAAGCCGGTGCGCGTCAGCATCGGCGATCCGGCCTCGCGCTGGGGTTCATGCAGCCCGCACAACCGCTCGATCCGTTACTCCTGGCGCGTGGTCATGGCCCCGCCCGAGGTGCTGGACTATCTGGCGGCCCACGAGGTGGCGCATCTGGTCCACGGGGACCACAGCCCGGCCTACTGGTCCGTGGTTCACGGCCTGGTGGGCGATCATCGCCCGTTCCGCAAATGGCTGCGTGATCATGGCCCGGCCCTGCACGCGGCGGGGCGGGCCTGACTTAATGTGAGAGCCTGATTCACGGCATCGGGGAACCGCGAAGCGATTCCACCTCCACCGGCCAGCCTCTAGAAGAACAGCGGGTCCGGCCGCCGCTCCGCTGCGCGATCCGGTTCAGGATTCTGCGCCGGGGGGTCGGTGCGAATGGGCTCAGGCGGGCGAACCGCCGGCTGTTCGGGCGCCGGACGGGGTTCGGCGGGGCGCGGATTTGCAGGCCCGGCCCCCAGCGGGTCGTCACCCAGCGGCGGCAGGTCGCCCTCGCCGAACAGGTCGCCCAGGCCGCCCAGCAGGTCGCCCGCCGGGTCGGAGCCCGGAGGCGCCGGCGGAACCCATCCCTCGGGCAGGGGCGGGCCGTTGGGGATGTTCTGGACGTTCAGACGGGGCAGGGCCGCCTGCATGAAGCCCCGCCAGATGGCGGCCGGCGCCGAGCCGCCGGTAACGCCGCGCATGGCGGTGTTGTCGTCCTTGCCGACCCACACAACGGTGACGAAGCCGCCGGTGTACCCTGCGAACCAGGCGTCCTTGTAGTCCGAGGTGGTGCCGGTCTTGCCGGCCAGGTCGCGGCCGGAAATGGCCACCGAGCGCGCCGTGCCCGATGTGATCACCCCGCGCAGCATCTGGTTCAGATAGTAGAGCGACGGGTTCTGGATCACCTGATCGGCGCGGCGGTCCTCGGTCTGGCGCTGATAGATCACCCGGCCCTGGGGCGTGCGGATGCGGGTGATGCCATGGGCCTCGGCGCGGCGTCCGCCATTGGCGAAGGCCGCATAGGCCTGGGCCATCTCCAGCGGGCTGACCTCGACGGCCCCCAGCGCCATGGCGGGCTCCAGCCCGACGCGCGAGGTAATGCCAAGCCGCCGGGCGGCGCGGGCCACGCTGTCGCGGCCGATCTGGTCGGCGATGCCCGCGGCCACGGTGTTGGTGGACTGGGCCACCGCATTGGCCAGGGTCGTCTGGCCGATGTGGTTTCCGGAATAGTTGCGCGGTGACCAGTTGCCGATGGTGATGGGCTGGTCGATCACCGGGGTGTCGGGGGTGTAGCCCGCCTCCAGCGCCGCCAGATAGACGAACGGCTTCCACGCCGAGCCCGCCTGACGCCGGGCGTCCACCGCGCGGTTGAACTGGCTGTCGGCGTAGGAGGCCCCGCCGATCATGGCCCGGACCCGCCCCTCGCCGTCCACGGCCACAAGGGCGGCCTGCTCGACGCCGCGGGAGGCGTCCCGATCCAGAATCTGGCGCGTGGACCGCTCGGCGGCGGTCTGCAGGGTCAGGTCCAGGGTCGTCTCGACGATCATGTCCTCGGTGGGCTCGCCCACCAGGCGGCGGATGTCCTTGTCCAGCCAGTCCACGAAATACTGGGCGTGCTGGGTGGCCAGGGTGCGCGACACGCGCACGGGCTCGAGCACGGCCGCGTTGCGCTGCTCGGCGGTGATGACGCCGGACTCCTCCATCTGGTCCAGCACCACGGTGGCGCGTCCAGCAGCCCGCTCGCTCTCGCCCAGCGGGCTGTAGCGAGACGGGGCCTTCAGCAGGCCGGCCAGCAGGGCCGCCTCGCCCACGGTCAGCTCGTCGGCCGATTTGTCGAAATAGCGCTGGGACGCCGCCTCGATGCCGTAGGCGCCCGCGCCGAAATAGACCCGGTTCAGATACAGGGCGAGGATCTCGTCCTTGGAGAATTTCATCTCCAGCCACACCGCCAGCATCAGCTCCTGCACCTTACGGCGCATATTCTGGTCCGGTGTGAGGAACAGGTTCTTGGCCAGCTGCTGGGTCAGGGTCGAGCCGCCCTGCACCACCCTTCCGGCGCGCATGTTGGCCAGCACCGCGCGCATCATGCCGATGGGGTCGAAACCCGGGTGGTGATAGAAGCGCCGGTCCTCGATGGCGATGAAGGCGGCGGGCACATAGTCGGGCAGGGTGTCCAGCTCCACCGGGGGGGCGTGCTGGCTGCCGCGCACCGCGATCAGGGCGCCGGACCGGTCCAGATAGGTGATGGAGGGCTGGCGCTCCACGTCGTACAGGGCCGAGGTGTCGGGCAGTCCCCGGGCGAACACCAGGAAGAACACCGTCAGGAAGATCAGGCCCCAGACAGCCAGCACGGCCGTCCAGTAGATCAGCCGCTGCAGCAGGGTGCGCCCGCCGCCCGCGCCGGCGCCAGACGCGCCGCGTCCCGATGATGGACCCGCCATGGAAATCCTCTAGCCCGTTCGATATCGCTCATAGCCCGCGAAACGGACCTGCGAAACGCCCCACGTCAATGACGCGAACCTGCGCGATGTTTCGGCCCAAAGCATGGCGACGGGCTTAACGCGTCGCAAGGTCAGGCCGAACGGGCCTTGATGGGGGCGGATCCGTCGGCGAGGGATTCGTTCAGATACACCTCCGCCTCCTGGGCCGGCAGGGCGGGCGCGTAGCCGAAGCCCTGGCCGTAGTGGCAGTGAGCCGCCAGCAGCAGGCGCGCCAGCTCGGCGTTCTCGACGCCCTCGGCCACCACCTCCAGCGACAGGTCGCGGCCCAGATTGACCACCGACTTGACGATCTTGGCCGAGCCCTCGTCCTGTCCCATGGTGAGCACGAAATAGCGGTCGATCTTCAGGGTGTCGAAGGGCAGGCGGGCCAGGTACGACAGGGACGAGAAGCCGGTGCCGAAGTCGTCCAGCGCCAGGCTGGCGCCGGCTTCGCGCAGGGATTTCAGCACCTCGGCGGCCCGGTTCGGGTCGCGCATGATGTCGCTCTCGGTCACTTCCAGCTTCAGGGCGCCCACCGGCAGGCCGGTGTCGGCGCGGATCCGGCGCACATCCTCCACCAGACCGTCGCGCTCCAGTTCGTTGGTGGACAGATTCACGCTGCAGAACAGCTTGCCCGCCGACGGATGGCGCTTGAGCCATTCCGCAAGCTGGGACGCCGCCTGCCGCATCATCATCAGGCCCAGGTCGTTCATCAGGCCCATTTCGTCGGCCAGGCCCAGGAATTCGTCGGGCGGCACCAGGCCGCGCCGGGGGTGGCGCCAGCGCGCCAGGGCCTCGAACCCGGCCACGGCGCCGGTCTCCAGATTGACGATGGGCTGGTAGAACGGCTCGATCTCGCCGCGCACGAAGGCGTTGCGGAGATCGCTCTCCAGCGCCAGGCGCGACAGGCTGTCGGACTCCAGGGTGCGGCCGTAGGCGGCCATGCCCCCGCGCCCGGCGGCCTTGGCGGACTCCACCGCCAGCTCCGCCCGCCGCAGCAGCTCGGCGGCGTCGGCGGCGTCCGGCCCGCCCTCGGTGCGCACGGCGCCGATGGAGACGGTGGGATAGATGTCGAATCCGGCGACTCGCAGGGGCTGCTCCAGCGCCTGACGCACACGGCCGCAGGCGTCCCCGTCCCCGGCGCGGACGAAAACGGCGAACTCGTCCTCGCCGATGCGCGCGGGCGCGGCCTCGCCTGAGAAGGCGGCGGCGAGGCGCGACCCCAGCGCCGACAGCACCATGTCCGCCCGTTCGTGCCCCAGGGCCTCGTTCAGGCGGCGCAGACGATCCACGTCAGCCACCACCAGGTCATAGTCGCCCGGCACGGTCAGGGCGTCCCTGACCCGCGACAGGAAGGCCCGACGATCCAGGAGCCCGGTCAGGGCGTCGGCCGATGAGCCGGTGAATTTGCTTTCAAGCGCCACGACCCCGGCGGCGCGCAGCCCGTCCTCGAGCCAGACGCCGCGCCAGATGCCCAGGTCCCCGCCCCGCATGCGCAGACGGACGGCGATCTCGCCGCCCTCGTCCTGGGGCTTGAGGATGCGTTCGGCCAGGGCGCGGTCCTGCGGCATGGCCAGGGCGGTGAAGGCGGCGGCCGTGCATTCCGGCGCCAGCGGCCCCAGGCCCAGGGACCGGGTCGAGCCGGTGAACTGAAGCTGATCAAGGGCCGGCGTCCACACCCACAGCGCCGCATCGGCGGCGGCGAGCGCCTCGATTGCGGTGGTGGGGTCCCACGCCAGGGCTCTGGATCGGCTGTTCAAGGCGTCTCGCCCTCCGGTCAGGACGTCGGGCGTCCGCCTGTATCGACCTCTTCAGCAAGAAGGCCGAACAGCAGATGGTCTGCCCAACTCCCGTTAATTTTCAAATAAGCCCGCGCCTGGCCCTCCTGCCGGAAGCCCGATTTCTCCAGCACCCGGCGCGAGGCGTGGTTGTGCGGCACGCAGGCGGCCTCCAGCCGGTGAAGCTTCAGCGTCTGGAAGGCGTGGGCGGTCAGGGCCCGGACCGAGGCTGTGGCCAGACCCCGGCCCGCGTGGGGCAGGCCGATCCAGTAGCCCACAGTCCCGGTCTCGGCCACGCCGCGCCGGATATTGGACAGGGTGATGCCCCCCGCCAGCCGGTCCTGATGATCGAAGATGAAGAACGGCCAGGCGTTGCCCAGTTCCCGTTCCCGCTCATAGATCGACAGCCGGCGGCGAAAGGCGGCCCGGGTCAGGTCGTCTTCGGGCCAGGCGGGCTCCCACGGCTGGAGATGGGCGCGGGACAGGTCCCGCAGGGCCGACCAGGCGGCGTAGTCCGAGGGGTGGGGCGAGCGCAGGACAACGCCCTGGCCCCGCACCACGGGGCCGACCGGTTCCGACATCCAGTCCAGAAGGGCCATGGGGTCTTATACCGCCTCCGCCGCGCGCCGTCAGGCGTGAAGCGCGTCGGCGAAGACGCGGCCCGCCGCTCCGGCGGCCTTCGGCCCCAGCACGGCCGTGGCGCTTTGGGCGGGGCTCAGCAGGCGCGCCCCAAGCCGGCGCATATCGTCCGCTGTCACCGCCTCGACTCGGGCGGTCAGGGTTTCGGACGGAACCGGCGCGCCGAACAGCAGGGTCTGGGCCGCGTTGCGCCCCGCGCGGGACACCAGGCTTTCGTCGGCTATCCACAGGCTTGCGCTCAGGATCGCCTTGGCCCGCGCCAGCTCCTCTTCGGTGGGACCTTCCCGGGCCAGGGTCCGCAGTTCGCCGGCGGCCACGCGGGCCAGTTCCTCGGACCGGCCCGGGGCGGCGCCCGCATAGACGCCCAGCACGCCCGAGTCCTCATAACCCTCGAACCAGGCGTCCACGGCGTAGGCCAGGCCACGCTCCTCGCGCGCGCTCTGGAACAGGCGCGAGGCCATGCCGCCCCCCAGGATCTCGGCGAACAGCCGCAGCGCCGGGGTGTCGACGTCGTGGGCGGACAGGCCGGGAACCTCGAACACCAGATTGGCCTGTTCGATGCGGCGGGTCAGGGCCGCGTTTCCGCCGACGAAGGCGGCGGGTTCGGGCTCCTGGCCCGGCGGCGAGGTCGCCAGACCGAACCAGGCCTCGGCCAGATCGATCAACCGCGCCTCGTCCACCGCGCCTGAGACCGCCACCACCATGCGCTCGGGGGCGTAAAGTGTCGCGCGCCACGCCTCCATGCCCGCCCGGTCCGCGCGGCCGATGCTGTCCACCGACCCCAGGATGGGCCGGCCCAGCGGCTGGCCGGAAAAGGCCTGTTCGCCCGCCATTTCGAACACATGGTCGTCGGGGGTGTCGAAGGCCTCGGCGATCTCCTGGGCCACCACGTCCTTTTCGCGGGTGATCTCCACCTCGCTCAGGGTCGGACGGAACACCAGGTCCGAGATCACCTGCATGGCCAGGGGCAGCGACCGCTCCATGGCCCGCACCTCGAAGCTGGTGCGCTCCTGGCCGGTGGCGGCGTTGATGGAGCCGCCCTCCGCCTCGATGCGCTGGACGATGTCGCGGGCGCTCATGTCGCCGGCGCCCTTGAACACCAGATGCTCAAGCAGGTGCGACCAGCCCGAGCGGTGCTCGTCCTCCCAGCGCGCGCCGCCGCGCACCGCGACGGTCAGGGCGAAGGTCTTGAGGCCCGGCATGGGATCGGCCACGACGCGGACGCCGTTGGAAAGGGTGTGGACGCGGGTCAATCGGGATCCTGGCTCGTTCCTGAGCCCTGTGTCGGAGGCGGGCGCCGCCGCCGTTTCAGCATCAGTCCATAGAAGACCATCAGGGCTGCGGCGAGGCCGAACCAGGTGATGGCGTAGCCCAGGTGGTTGTTGGAGAAGGCGGCGGGCGGAACCGCGGGGGTGAGGGCGTCCCATTCGGGATTGGTCGAGGTTTCGGCGAAAAGGACGCGGGAGTCCGCCGCGCCGTCGATCTCCAGCGCCTCGCCCATGGCGGCATGGTCGCGGGCGAAGAAGCGGCCGCCCTGGGGCGGGGGGCTCATCCAGTTCGGCTCCGGCGCCGCGCGCACGACCGCGATGATGCGGACCGGATCGGCGCCCGCCGGATCCACAGGCGGCCGGGCGGAGATGTCCTCGGCCACGAAGCCGCGATCGATCAGAACCGTGGTCTCGACGCCGACAGGCCGACAGGACGAGATCAGGCGCACGCCCGCATCGCCGTCATGGATGGACTGAAGCTCCACATAGGGCGCGGTGTTCAGGCCGGGGCAATCCAGGATCACCCGCCGGAACTCGCCGCCCGGCTGGTTCAGCACCGCCGCCGCCGGGACCGGCGCCATGGCGACAGCGGCCTCGGCCTGATCGATCAGGCCGTGCTTCCAGGCCATCCGCTGGACCTGCCAGACGCCCAGGCCGATCAGCACCGCCAGCAGGGCCGCCGACAGCACGGTCAGAATCCAGGGAAAGCCGCGTTCAGACTTCGTCATTGCGCACCTCGCGCGCCTTGTTCCGCATGTGCAGGGCCGTCATCAGCCCCTTGCCCGGCCGCATCAGGCCCAGCGACAGGGCCGCCACCAGCGGCAGCCATACGATCAGATGCAGCCACATGGGCGGGCTGAAGACGATTTCAACATAAAGGGCCGAAAAGCCCACGATGGCTCCGGCGATCTGCATGATGAAGCTGGCCGCGCCGTCGCCGGTGGCCACCGAGGCCAGGTCGTAGCCGCAAGTCTCGCAGACCGGTCGGATCTTGAGAAAACCCTCGAACAGGGGGCCCTTGCCGCAGTTGGGGCACCGACAAAGCAAACCCGCCCGGATCGGGTCGATCCGGGCGGGCGCTGAAGGCTGGGGATGATCGATCAAGATCAGCCGAAGACGACGTAGACGAAGGCGAACAGGAACAGCCACACCACGTCCACGAAGTGCCAGTACCAGGCCGCCGCCTCGAAGCCGAAATGCTTCTCGGCCGACATCTGGCCCACCATCAGGCGGAGCAGGCAGACCGCCAGGAAGATGGTGCCCACCAGCACGTGGAAGCCGTGGAAGCCCGTGGCCATGAAGAAGATCGAGCCGTACAGCGTCGAGTTCAGGGCCTCTTCGTTGAAGAACAGGTTTTCGTGCAAAATGTGATAATATTCATAGGCTTGTACGGCAGTGAACAGGGCACCCAGGGCGATGGTGAGTCCCAGGCCGATCTTGGCGGCCTTGCGGTCGCCCACCTGCAGGGCATGGTGGGCCCAGGTCACGGTGGTGCCCGACAGCAGCAGGATCACGGTGTTCAGCAGCGGCAGCTGCCAGGCGTCCAGAACCTCGATCCCGCGCGGGGGCCAGGTGGACCAGGCCGCAGCCGTCTCGGTCCAGTTGCCGAATTCCGGGATCAGGGTGCGAGCCTCGTTGAAGAGGCTCATTTCGAAGAACATCCAGAAGAAGCCGGCGAAGAACATGATCTCCGAGGCGATGAACAGGACCATGCCGTAGCGCAGGCCCAGCGACACCACCGGCGTATGATCGCCCTGACGGCTTTCCTTGATCACGTCGGCCCACCAGCCGAACATGGAGAACAGCACGCCGGCCAGCCCGGCGAAGAACACCCAGCTGGTGCCCGCGGGCAGACCGAACAGCCCCTTCATCCACATGACCGCGCCGATCATCATGATCGTGGCGGCGATGGACGCCACCAGCGGCCAGGGGCTGGGCGGGAGGATGTGATAGTCGTGGTGGACGGCGTGATCGGCCATGGATGCGTCTCTTGAGTGGGTCAGCGCGTGGTCTTTGAAGGGGCTATAGCGTCGCTACCCCTGTCCGCCAATAGCCGCGCGCTGTTCGAAGCGGTCTGTGGGATAGAAGGTGTAGGACAGGGTGATGTCGTGCACGCCCCGCCCCTCGGGATCGGTGGCCATTTCGGGGGCGATGAAATACTGGATCGGGAACTCGACGGTTTCGCCGGGCTGGACCGTCTGGGCCTCGAAGCAGAAGCACTGCAGCTTCTGGAAATAGGGCCCGGCGCGCTCTGGAACCACATTGTAGGCGGCGGTGCCGCTGATGGGCCGGTCCGAGGTGTTGGTGACGCTGAAATAGGCGATGCCCGTGTCGCCGATGCGCACCGTCTGGCGGGTCTCCTCGGCCTTGAAGTCCCAGGGCAGGCCACGGACATTGGTGTCGAAGCGGACCCGGACGGTCTCGTCCAGAACCGTGTCCGGCGCGGCGTCGGCCCGCATCACCGTGCCGTTGAAGCCGGTGACCTGGCAGAACAGCTGATACAGCGGCACGGCGGCGAAGGCCGCGCCGGTCATCAGCGACAGGGCGCCGACGCAGATCAGGGCGACTTTCGTGTTCCGGTTCATGGCCATGCCGGTCAGCCCCCCACGTTGGCCTGAAGCCGAAGCAGGGTGGTGACAAACACCAGCACCATGAAGGCCACCAGCCCGAGGGCGATGGCGATGTTGCGGCGTTTTCTGGCCTTCAGTTCTTCGGGCGTCAGGCGCATGAGGGGCAGGCTCCGATGACGGGCGCGTTCTCGACCAGCAGGACGGCGAACAGGGCCATCAGATACAGGATCGAGTAGGCGAACAGGTTCCGTGCTGGTTTGGCCTCGGCGCGCACATCATACAATGCGGCCTCTCGCCCCACCGCCTCGGCCTTGTCCGGCTGGTCGCCCGCGCGCGAGCGCCACAGACGCACCGCCAGGGCGATGAACAACAGGCCGCCGAGGGTCGAGACGATCAGATAGGCCATGCCCGCCATGCCCAGCAGGGCCGGGGCGACGGCCACCGGCACGAAGATCAGGCTGTAGATCAGGATCTGCAGCCGGGTGGACTTCGCGCCCTTGGCCACCGGCATCATGGGAATGCCCGCCCGGGCGTAGTCCCCGGCCGAATACAGCGCCAGGGCCCAGCTGTGCGGTGGGGTCCACAGGAAGATGATCAGGAACAGCAGCCACGCCTGCCACGGCGCGTCGCCGGTCACCGCCGCCCAGCCGATCACCGGGGGAAGGGCGCCCGCCGCGCCGCCGATGACGATGTTCTGGGGCGTCCGCCGCTTCAGCAGCAGGGTGTAGAAGCCCGCATAATAGACAATGGTCAGGGCCAGAAGGGCGGCCGCGAACCAGTTCACCGCCATGCCCAGCAGCATGACCGAGAACAGCGACAGCACCACGCCATAGGTCATGGCGTCATTGGCGTTGACCCGCCCCGCCGCCACCGGGCGGCCGCGTGTGCGCCGCATCAGGGCGTCGGTCTCGCCCTCCAGCGCCATGTTCAGGGCGCCCGCCGCGCCGGCACCCACGGCGATGCACAGCACGGCGATGGCGGCCAGGAAGGGATTGATGGCGCCGGGCGCCGCAACCAGGCCGGTGATGGCCGTGAACACCACCAGCGACATGACGCGCGGCTTCAGCAGCTGGAAGTAGTCTTCCGGCTGGGCGACGGTCGGGGACGGGGCGGCCTTGATTTCCGGTTGGTCGGTCATGATGCGAAAAGGGGGCCGCGTGATCGGCGGCCCCCCATCCTAGTCTGTTTGAGGTCCGGTGTGGACCGGATCAGTGATGGTCGTCGTCCTTGACCACCGGCAGCTCGTTGAACTGGTGGTGCGGCGGGGGCGAGGACAGGGTCCACTCCAGCGTCGTGGCGCCTTCGCCCCAGGGGTTGGCCTCGGCCTTGCGGCGACGCACGGCGGCCTCGATCAGGACGATGAAGAACACGACCACGCCCACCAGGGTGATGAGATAGCCGATGGTGGAGACCTGGTTCCACAGGGTGTAGGCGTCCGGATAGTCGATGTAGCGACGCGGCATGCCCTGCAGGCCCAGGAAGTGCTGGGGGAAGAAGATCACGTTCACGCCGACGAACATGATCCAGAAGTGGGTGGCGCCGAGGAACTCGTTGTACTTCACGCCCCACATCTTCTCGAACCAGTAGTAGAAGCCCGCGAAGATGGCGAACACGGCCCCCAGCGACAGCACATAGTGGAAGTGCGCCACCACATAGTAGGTGTCGTGCAGGCTGTAATCGATGCCCGCGTTGGACAGGACCACGCCGGTCACGCCGCCGACGGTGAACAGGAAGATGAAGCCGATAGCCCACAGCATGGGCGTCTTGAAGTCGATGGAGCCGCCCCACATGGTGGCGATCCAGCTGAAGATCTTGATGCCCGTGGGCACCGCGATGATCATGGTCGCGGCCACGAAATAGGCGCGCAGATTGATGGGCATGCCCACGGTGTACATGTGGTGCGCCCACACCACGAAGCCGATGAAGCCGATGGCCACCATGGCGTAGGCCATGGCCAGATAGCCGAAGATCGGCTTCTTCGAGAAGGTCGAGACGATGTGGCTGATGATGCCGAAGCCCGGCAGGATCAGGATGTACACCTCGGGGTGGCCGAAGAACCAGAACAGGTGCTGGAACATCACCGGATCGCCGCCGCCGGCCGGGTCGAAGAAGGCGGTGCCGAAGTTGCGGTCGGTCAGCAGCATGGTGATGGCCGCGGCCAGAACCGGCAGCGACAGCAGCAGCAGGAAGGCTGTCACCAGCACCGACCAGGCGAACAGCGGCATGCGGTGCAGGGTCATGCCCGGCGCGCGCATGTTGAAGATGGTGGTGATGAAGTTGATGGCGCCCAGGATCGAGGAGGCGCCGGCCACGTGCAGCGAGAAGATGGCCAGATCCATGGATGGACCCGTGTGGCCCATGGTCGACAGGGGCGGGTAGATGGTCCAGCCGCCGCCGAAGCCCTTGCCCGGTCCGCCGTCCACGAACATGGAGACGCACAGCAGCACCCAGGCGGCCACCAGCAGCCAGAACGAGACGTTGTTCATGCGCGGGAACGCCATGTCCGGCGCGCCGATCATGATGGGCACGAACCAGTTGCCGAAGCCGCCGATCATGGCCGGCATGACCATGAAGAAGATCATGATCAGGGCGTGGGCCGTGACGGTGACGTTGTAGCCGTGCTTGGACGCCTCGATGATGCCCAGCTGGTGCACCAGGGTGCCTTCGGTGAACACCTGGATGCCCGGCTCGGCCAGCTCCCAGCGGATCAGGCCGGACAGGGCGCCGCCCACCACGCCCGCCATGATGGCGAACAGGATGTAGAGCGTGCCGATGTCCTTGTGATTGGTGGACAGGAACCAGCGGGCGAAGAAGCCCGGCTTGTGGTCGTGATCGTCGTGATGAGCGGTTGCGGTGGCCATGATGGTCGGGCTCGCGTTCTCTTACTGGACCGCTTCGGCCGCGTCGGCGGCCGGAGCGTCTTCGGTTTCAGTGGCTTCGGCTTCGACGGTCGAGGCCTCGGTCGCGGGGTCTTCAGCGGGCTCGGCGCCCGGCATGGCCCCGCCGCGCGCGGCGACCCACGCCTCGAACTCGGCCTGGCTGACCACATTGATCTGCAGCGGCATGAAGGCGTGGTCCACCCCGCACAGCTCGGAGCACTGGCCGTAGAAGACGCCTTCACGGTCCGCGCGGAACCAGGTCTCGTTGACCCGGCCGGGGATGGCGTCGGTCTTCAGGCCGAAGGCCGGCAGGGCCACGGCGTGAATGACGTCAGAAGCCGTGATCAGCAGCTGGACCACCTGGCCCACCGGCACGACCATGGGCTCGTCAGCGGCGAGCAGGTAGGGCAGGCCCTGACCCCGGGCCTCGTCTTCCGGCATCATGTTCGAGACGTACTCGCCCACGCCGTGGTCGGGGTATTCGTAGGTCCAGTTCCACTGGTTGCCGGTCACCTTAACGGTCAGGTCCGGCTCGGGCATGTCGTGATAGTTGAACAGCAGGCGGAACGAGAACAGGGCGATCACCATCAGGATCAGCACCGGCACCACGGTCCAGATAATCTCGATGGTGGTGTTGTGGCTCCACTTGGCCGGCACCGGGTTGCGGCGCTTGTTGTAGCGGAACACGATCCACATCAGCAGGCCCAGCACCAGCAGGCAGATGGCCGTGATGATCGGCATCAGGATGGCGTCGTGGAACATCGTGGCCTCGACCTTCAGCGGCGATGCCGACTGCTGAAGCCCGATGCCTCCCGGCGTCGGCTGTCCCACCAGCTCCTGCGCCCAGCTCGGCGCGGCGGTGAACAGCGCCGTGGAGGCGAGAACCGTAGAGGCGATCATCGCCCTGGCCCGCTTGCCCATCCCCATTCCAGAAATCCTCATAATCCGTTCTGCAGCAACCTGTTGCGAGGCGTTCGCAAACAGAAGTCGCGGGCCCGAGGGCGTCGCGGTGTTCAGGGCCGGTCCATATCGGCTCCCCTCGCGCTTGCCAAGCATGAGGAGCGCAACACAGGGTCGCAGGGTGCCGGCGCCGGCCGATTAAATCGCTGTCATGTTTCGCCAGCTACCTTGTGATGACAGATACCTTGCGATAGGCACTTGTCATCACACGGAGGGCCCACGGTGCCTGAAGCCATCGAGATACAGTTGAAAAAGGGGGTGCTGGCGCTGTGCGTGCTGGCGCTTCTGGAGCGGGGAGACTCCTACGCCTACGAGATCGCCAGCCACATGGCCGAGGCGGTCGATATGGGCGAGGGCACGGTCTATCCCCTGATGCGCCGGATGCAGTCCGATGGGCTGGTGGAGACCTACATGGTCGAATCCGCTTCCGGTCCCTCGCGCAAATACTATCGCCTCACCGACGCCGGGCGCGCCAGCCTGGCTTCGCAGAAGACCGAATGGGACGCCTTCGTGCGCGCCGTGAACGGCATTCTGGAGCAGGAGGCCCCACCTCAAGCCGAAACGGGAGAGACGGCATGACGCGCGTCGAATTCATGGGCCGCCTGCGCCGCGGGCTGGCCGGGCTGCCGCCGATGGCAGGAGGAGATCCTGGCCGACTACGACACCCACTTCGCCGACGGCGCCGCCGAGGGCCGCAGCGAGGCCGAGGTGGCCGCCGCCCTGGGCGATCCGGGACGGCTGGCCCGCGAGCTGAGACTGGAAGCCGGCCTCAAGCGCTGGGAGGAGGCGCGCAATCCGTCCTCTGCCGCAGCAGCGGTCATGGCCCTGGTGGGTCTGGGCGCCATCGACATCCTGATCCTTCTGCCGCTGCTGACCGGCGTGGTCAGCGCCATCGCGGGTCTCTATGTCGCGGTGATCGCCGTCTTCATCTCGGGCGGCGGCGTGCTGGTGGCCGGACCGTTCTTCGACCCGCCGGGCGGGCCGCTGTTCCCGATCCTGCTGGGTCTCGGCCTGATGGGCGCCTCGGTGACCGGCGCCGCCCTTCTGACCATCATCACCATCTGGCTGGTGAACGGCCTGGTCTGGTTCGGGCGGCTTCACTACCGCCTGATCAAGCCCGCCATCCTGCCTGAACCCAGCTACAGCGAAAGGGGGCTGTCATGATCCGCTCACTGTTCATCATCGCCGCCGCCAGCCTGGTGCTCGCCATCGTCTGTCTGGCCGGCGCCGCCGCTATCGGCGGGCAGGAGATCACCCGGAACGGCTGGAAGATCTCGGGCGACGGCTGGAGCCTGGTGGAGGGCGACTTCAACTGGGAATCCTCCAGCGAGAACATCGTCACCCGCGAGATCGCCTGGGAGGGCGGCGAGGTCCTGACCTTCGACCTGTCGGCCCGGGTCATCTATGCCCAGGGAGACGAACCCTCAATCACCGTGGCCGGCCCCGCCGGGGTCGTGGACCGCGTCACCTTCGCCGACGGCCGGTTCGATCTCGAGCAAGGGACCCGGACGGGCCGCCGGTCCCGGCCGCGCATCACCATCGTCGCCCCGGCGGTGACCCGCTTCACCCTGAACGGATCCCAGGACCTGGAGATTCGCGACTATGACCAGCCGACGCTCGCCCTGGCTGTGTCCGGCAGCGGCGACATCGAAGGCTACGGTCGCACCGACGCCCTGACCGTGACCATAGATGGATCGGGCGATGTGGACCTCAAGGGCCTGCCGTCCACCGACGCGGTCATCGAGATCAACGGCTCCGGCGACGTGGAGGCCGCGCCGTCCGGCCAGGCCGATGTGACCATCCGCGGCTCGGGCGACGTGGACCTGACCACCCGCCCCGCCCGGCTGAACAGCCAGGTCATGGGCTCGGGCCGGGTCCGCCAGGCGGACTGACGGTTCCAAGGAGCGGTCCGAAGCCCTATCTAGGGTGCAAGATGCTCTCGAAGGACCGCCCATGACCGTCGCCCCCGCCATTCCGTCCCTGCTCGACCAGTCCGGTGTCGGCGCCGAGCGCGCGCGGACCATCCTGGGCGAGGCCCTGAGCGGGGCGGACGACGGCGAACTGTTCCTGGAGCGGACCGAGAGCGAAAGCCTGGTCTTCGACGACGGACGGCTCAAGGGCGCGTCCTATGATGCAGGCGAGGGCTTCGGTCTTCGCGTGGTGGCGGGAGAGACCGCCGGGTACAGCCACGCCAACGAGATCTCCGACGCGGCCCTGAATCGCGCGGCCGACAGCGCCGCCCTGGCCAAGCGGGGCCATGCGGGGGTGACGGCGGAAGCGCCCCGCGCCACCAACCAGAAACTCTACGGCGAGGACGACCCCCTCGCCTCGCCCGCCTTCGCCGGCAAGATCGCCCTGCTGCAGGAGATCGACGCCTACGCCCGCGCCGCCGACCCGCGCGTGGTCCAGGTCTCGGCCTCCCTGTCCGGCGAGCGCCGCGACATCGAGATCCTGCGGGCCGACGGCCGCCTGCTGCGCGACGTGCGGCCCCTGGTGCGCCTGAACGTCTCCATCACCGTCGAGCGGGACGGCAAGCGCGAGTCCGCGGGCGCGGGCGCCGGCGGTCGGACCGGCTTCGAGGCCTGGATCACGCCCGAACGCTGGCGCGCCCAGACCGACGAGGCCCTGCGTCAGGCCCTGGTCAATCTGGATGCGGTGGACTGTCCGGCCGGCGAGATGGACGTGGTGCTCGGCCCCGGCTGGCCCGGCGTCCTGCTGCACGAGGCGGTGGGCCATGGCTTCGAGGGCGACTTCCACCGCAAGGGGTCTTCGGTCTTCAACGGCATGATGGGCCAGCGCGTGGCGGCGCCCGGGGTGACCGTGGTGGACGACGGCGCCATCGCCGGGCGTCGCGGCTCCCTCAGCATCGATGACGAAGGCACGCCCACGGGGCGCACGGTCCTGATCGAGGACGGCGTCATGGTCGGGCTGATGCAGGACCGGCTGTCGGCGCGCCAGCTGGGCATGGCGGCCACCGGCAACGGGCGGCGCCAGTCCTGGGCCCACACCCCCATGCCGCGCATGACCAACACCTTCATGGAGGGCGGCTCCCACTCGCTCGCGGAGATGATCGCCTCCACGAAGCGTGGCCTCTACGCCGTCAACTTCGGCGGCGGGCAGGTGGACATCACCAACGGCAAATTCGTGTTCCAGTGCACCGAGGCCTATCTGATCGAGGACGGCAGGGTCACCGCCCCGGTGCGCGGCGCCACCCTGATCGGCGACGGCGCCACGGTGATGCAGAACATCACCATGATCGGCGACGACTTCGCCTTCGATCCCGGCGTCGGCACCTGCGGCAAGGCCGGTCAGGGCGTGCCCGTGGGCATCGGCCAGCCCAGCCTGAAGATCAGCGGCCTGACGGTCGGCGGCACGGCGGTCTGATCATTCCGCCCGCCATCGCGGCCCGATGATGTCGAAGCCGCGGGCCTCCAGCATGTCCAGAACGCCGCCCGGCTCGGCCAGCAGACGCAGCTGGGCGACCGCCAGGGTGACCCCGGGCTCATCCAGAGCGGCCTCGATAGCCTCGGCCCACTGGGCCCTCAGCAGAGGGGCCACCTCCGGGTCGCCGGAGGGCCAGCACAGATTCAGCGCCTCATCCAGGGGCTCGGCCAGCACGTCGGGAACCCGCCGTGCCCGCCAGGCCTCGATCCGGCGCGCCGCGCCCTCAGGTCCCGCCTCCGCCGCCGAGACAGCCGCCCCGATGCAGGCCACATAGGTCTCGGGCGGCTGGGTGACCAGATTCTCGATCATGGCGTCGCCGCGCAGGACCCCCACCCGCCGCACCGGCACATCCGCATGGCGCGCCGCATCCGTAATGACATCGACCGCGCCTCGCGTGCGGCGGTTCTGATGCCCTGCCTTGTCGGTGATCAGGTTCAGGCCGAGCATCATCAGGCTCTGACTGCGCCACCGCTCGTTGTCGCCCTCCATCACCACCTCCAGCCGTTCCTGCACATCGGGCGGGAGATAGTCCGCCGTGGTGGTCCCGTCCGGCAGGCGCGTAATGGTCCGCGACCGCCAGATCACCCGCCCGAGGTCGGCCAGAGACGCCCGTCCGATCTGGGGGAACAGGATGCGGTCCGAACGCCGGGCCGCGTCCTCCAGCGCTTCGGGACGCCAGGACAGATCGCGCGGCACGCCGCTGATCGCGCCGACCAGGATCAGGGAGCCGTCGCCGACCGTGATCTCCCAGATGGGCGCGTCGGCGCGCCGGGCGGTGATCACGACTTCCTCGACGGCGGACGCCTCGACGGCCTGGGCTGCGGCCTGTGACGGGACGACTGAAATCGCCAGCATCAACACAAGACATATTCTGATCATCATGGCGAACCCCTGGCCGGCTGATTACGTCGCTGTAATCATGTGTCGATAATTTAATCTACATTTCAATGATGTAACTGGTCCGTTCAGGTGTGTGTCAGGCACACATCCTCTCGAAAGTATTGGGAGGATATCATGCGTTCCACGCTTCTGGCGGCCACATCCGCCTTCGCCCTGGCCCTGACGGCTGTGTCGCCGGTCCTGGCCCAGGAGGCGCCGGCCCCGGCCGCGCCGGCGCCCCAGGCGGGGAACGGTCGCCAGATCCTGACCTTCACCCCCGACTTTTTCGCCGGCCAAAGCCCCAACACCGCCCTGGACATGGTCAACCGGGTTCCAGGCTTCAGCCTGGATGATGGCGACGGCAGCCGGGGCTTTGAGGGCGCGGTGGGCAATGTGCTCATCAATGGCTCGCGACCCGCCTCCAAGAACGACCGGGGGTCGTCCGTCCTCTCCCGCACCCTGGCCGCGCAAGTGGTGCGCATCGAGCTGATCCGGGGCGGCGCGCCGGGCATCGACATGCAGGGCTATCCGGTGGTGGTGAACGTCATCACCTCCCGCGAAAGCAGCCGCGAACACATCCTGAGCGTCAACGCCACCCTGTTCGACGGGGGCCAGGACCTCTTCGGCGGCAGCTACCAGTTCACGGCGCGCGAGGGCGAGCGGACCTGGGGCGTGACCCTCTCGGACGGCATCAGCATGAGCGATTCCAACGGGATCGGCCCATCCGTGACCCGCGCCTCTGACGGGACCGTGCTGAGAGCCGAGGATTTCTACAACGACGGCTACGGCGGGGGCACGTCCATCCGCGGCAACTACGGATCGCCGATGCTGGGCGGCAAGGTCGACCTGACCGCCCGCTACGGGATCAACGACTGGCATTCGGTCACCCGGCTCACCGCGCCCGGGTCGCGCCGTGAAAGCCGCTATGACAATGACGGCTCATCGGGCGAGTTCGGGGTGGTCTACACCCGGCCCCTCGGTGAGGGGCTGAGCGTCGAAAGCCGCTTCATCCATGAGTTCTCCGACTTCGACAGCGTGTCGACCTACAACGCCGACACGGGCTCCGGCCCCGCGCCCGAGCAGAGGTTCGAGTCCCTGGGCGACGCCTCCGAGACCATCCTGCGCAGCCTGGTTCGCTGGGAGCGCAGCGAGACCCTGACCTTCGAGGGCGGCGGCGAGGTGGCCTACAACCGGCTCGACACCACCCAGGCCTTCTCCGTCGGCGGCGCGCCTGTGCCCCTGCCCTCGGCCTCGGTGACTGTGGAGGAGACGCGCGGCGAGCTGTTCGGAAAGAGCACCTGGCGCATGACGCCGGACCTGTCGCTGGAGGGCGGCCTGCGGCTGGAGGCCTCCACCATCAGCCAGACCGGCGACGCGCAGCACGAGGAATCCTTCTACTTCGCCAAGCCCCGTCTGCAGCTGACCTGGACCCCCATGGCCGACAATCAGCTGCGCCTGCGTTTCGAGCGGGAGGTGGGCCAGCTGGATTTCGGCGACTTCGCCGCCAGCGCCGAGCTCAGCGACCAGAATGTGCTGGGCGGCAACGTCGACCTGCAGCCGGAGGAGCGCTGGATCAGCGAGATCACCTATGAGCGCCGCTTCTGGGGCGACGGCGTGGTCAGCATCGGCTACCGCCATGACGAGATCGCCAATGTCATCGACCGCATCCCGCTGGACGGCGGCCTGTCGGCGGTGGGCAATATCGGCGACGCCACCCTGGACCGGCTGTCGGTCAATCTGACCATCCCCACCGACCGCCTGGGAATCAGTGGCGGACAGTTCGGCTTCCGCAACGACTGGAACTCCACCGAGGTCACCGATCCGACCACCGGCGAGACCCGCCCCATCTCCGGGGTGCGCGCGCGCCAGGCGGTGGTGTCCTTCACCCAGGACATCCCCAGCTGGAAGCTGAACTGGAATGTGGCGTGGATCCCGCGCCTGGGTCAGTCCACCTTTGATCCGGACCAGACCCTGAGCTGGCGCGGCGAGGACTATTTCGAACTGGCCGCCGAGTACAAGCCGACCCCGACCCTGTCGATCCGGGCGCAGCTGAACATCTGGAACGACTTCCTGGTGGAGCGCACCGTCTACGCCGACCGCGCCCCGCCCCGGCCGATCGACTTCGTCGAAACCCGCGACATCGACCCGCGCACCTTCATGTCGATCCGGCTGAGGAAGACGTTCTAGCCGCACGGTCCTCTGGCGGGCGCGTCCGTCCCTGCCGCCCGCAAGAGAAAAGGCCCCGGGAGCGATCCCGGGGCCTTCGTCTTTCTGGATCCGGCCGCGTCCCTACCGGACTCCGGCCATGCCCTTCTTGAGAAGGGGTGAAGCAAGCAGCAGCAGCACCCCAACCCCGACGCCCGTCCAGCCGATGGTCCCGAAGATCGAGCCATAGGTCTCCAGAGCGAGGGCGCGGTTGGTCACCACGCCGGCGACGGTGTCGGTCGCTGTCGCCTGCGCAATCATGCCGGCCACGATGTGCGCCACCGAGGACGACAGGAACCAGACACCCATCATCAGCCCCACGACCCGGTCGACCGACAGCTTGGTGATCATCGACAGGCCCACCGGGGACAGGCAGAGCTCGCCCATGGTGTGCAGGAAGTAGGTGAAGAACAGGAACATCAGCGGCACCCGGAAGTCCATGTTGAAGGCATTGGCCGCAGCCCACGCCAGCAACAGGAAGCCGGCGCCGACCAGCATCAGGCCCATGGAGAACTTGACCGGAGTCGAGGGCTCCATGTTGCGCCGGGCCAGCCACACCCACAGCGCCGCGAACATCGGTCCGAAGATCACGATGATCGCCGGGTTGAACATCTGCGTGTACCCGACGTTGAACCACCCCGGCATCTCCGTGGACTGGTCCGCGAACAGGGTGAGGGACGAGCCCGCCTGTTCGAACAGCGCCCAGAACAGGACCGAGAAGAAGATCAGCACCTGGGCGACCAGCATGCGGCTGCGCTCGGCGCCCTGCAGCTTCACGACGGTGTAGCCGACGACGGCCACGAAGATCAGGCCCGCAGCCCAGGGCAGGACGGCCGAGATGAGTTCGTGACGCTGCAGCAGGAGCCAGGTCGGGAATACGGCGATCAGGCCCCCGATCCAGAAGACCGCTTCAAGGGGAACGCCGAGGACGCGCGTGCCGGCCAATTTCTCCGGGTTCGGCGGGCCGCCCCGGCCCTCGAGCCACGGCTTGCCCAGGATAAAGGTGGCCAGACCCAGCAACATGCCGAAGCCGGCTAGACCGAAACCGTACGCCCAGCCATAGGTGAACCCGAGATAGGAGCACAGCCCCGTGGCCAGAACGGCGCCAAGGTTGATGCCGACGTAGAAAAGCGTGAAGCCCGCATCACGACGGGGATCGTTCTTTTCATAGAGCGAGCCCACCACCGTCGAGATGTTCGCCTTCAGAAATCCGACGCCGACGATGATCAGCGAAAGGGCCAGGAAGAGCGTCGGCTCGCCGAATCCGGTGTCGCGGGTCGTCTCCAGACTGTAGTCGCCCGAAGCGACGAAGGCCGGGAAACCGGCGGCCGCCGCCTGCGGTGTGGCCGGAACCGGAGAGTCGGCGGCGGCGGCCGGCGGCGTGCCGAGGCTCTCTCCCACCGTCGGGGCGGCGACATCGGCGGCCGCAGCCGCAGCAGGTTCCGCCCCAACAGTGGAAATACCCTCGGCCGTGATGCGGATTTCGACGCGCTCGTCGCCGACGACAGCGAACTGACGCCGGTCGGTGTCACGGCCCTGGACCTCCACCTGATAGGATTGGTCACCGATGATGATCTGGTCACGACCCCCCTGGCCCTCGAAGGCCATGGTGAAGTGACCGAGCACCAGAAGTACGGCGCCGATCATCACGGCCTTGCGCTGGCCCAGATATTTGTCGGCGATCATGCCGCCGACGACCGGCATCAAATAGACCAGAGCGCCGTAGGCGGCGTAGATGCCTGCGGCCTCGGCTGGACCGAACAGGAAGTGCTGGACCAGGTAGATGGTCAGCATGGCGCGCATTCCGTAGAAGGAGAAGCGCTCCCACATCTCGGTCAGGAAAAGGATCACCAGCCCCCGCGGGTGTCCCAGGAATTCTTTACGGGGCGCCGAAAGCGCGCCTCCCCCATCCGTCGTGCTCAACGGCGTAGCTCCCTAAGCCTCGCGCCGACATGGCGCGCGAAAGCGCATAACGAGCACGGTCGCGATTGCGTCACAAGAGGCTGTGCGGAATCGGGACAGGGTGATCAGTGATCGGTCAGAGCCTGATCGGCCGGGACTGAATCGCGAAGCGATTCAGTGGATGCCGTGAATCAGGCTCCTGCATCTAGTCCCGGGTAGGGTCGGGCTGGTCGGCGTCGCCGTAGGTCAGGGACAGGAAGACATCCTCCAGATCCGGATCCTCGGTGGCGATGTCGCGGATGGCCACGCCCGCCTTGCGCACGGCCGCCAGCACCTGCTCGACGCTGGATTCACCGGTGCGGTAGGTGACCGCGAATGCGCCGTTGGGCCGCCCCTTCACCTCGAAACCCTTCAGCGTCGGCGCGGTCGCGGAAGGATCGACCGGCGTCACCACCACATTGCGGGTGTCCAGCCGCGTCAGCAGCTGCGCCGTCGGCTCGCACGCCACCACCCGGCCCCGGTTGACGATGGCGATGGTGTCGCACAGCTCCTGGGCCTCCTCCAGATAGTGGGTGGTCAGCAGGATGGTCACGCCCTCGGCGTTGATCCGGCGCACATACTCCCAGAGCTGGCGGCGCAGCTCCACGTCCACCCCGGCGGTGGGTTCGTCCAGGATCAGGATGGGCGGATTGTGCACCAGGGCCTTGGCCACCATCAGTCGCCGTTTCATGCCGCCCGACAGCGCGCGCACGTAGGCGTTGGCCTTGTCCGACAGACCCAGCGCCGCCAGCAGCTCGTCCGAGCGCCGCTCGTTCGCCGGCACGCCGTAGAATCCGGCCTGCACCTCCAGGGCCTCGCGGGGGGTGAAGAACACATCCGCCACGATCTCTTGCGGCACCACGCCCAGGGCCGCGCGGGCGTCGCGGGGCCGCTCGTCAATGTCGCGGCCCCAGATGGAGACCGTCCCGCCCGATTTCTTCACCACCCCGGCCAGGATGTTGATCAGGGTGGACTTGCCCGCCCCGTTCGGTCCCAGCAGGCCGAACATGGACCCGCGCGGCACCACCAGGTCGACGCCGTGCAGCGCCGTCTTGGGCGGCGACTTGCGGCTTCCGGCGTAGGTCTTCTCAAGCCCCCGAACCTCGATGGCGTTGTCAGGCAGGGCGTCGCTGGTCTGGGTCATGAAGGCTTCGGTTCGGTATGGAGGGACGCGGTCGTTAGCGTTCGCGTAAAATTGACGGCGTAAGGCGTGGGCCGTAGGTATGCCGCCTTCCTCCCCACGCCAAGGTCATGAGCCCGATTATGCCGCCGCGCCACCCCGACATCGCCGTTCCGCCCCCCGAGGAGATCGTGGTGACCTCAAAGCGCGTGGCCTGTGACGGCGGCGGCGGGGCGCTCGGCCATCCGCTGGTCTACATGGACATGGGCGACGAGGACTTCGTGGAGTGCGGCTATTGCGACCGCCGCTTCGTCCTGGCCGCCCACCCTGTCCCCGAAAACGAGTATCTGGACCCGGCGCCGCGTCACGGCGAGGCGCACTGAACATGCGCTATCTGCACACCATGGTCCGGGTGAAGGATCTGGACGCCTCGCTGCGCTTTTATCGCGACCTGCTGGGTCTCGAGGAAGTCCGGCGCGTGGAGAACGAGAAGGGCCGCTTCACCCTCGTCTTCCTCGCCGCGCCGAAGGACCGGACGCGCTCGGCCGCCGAACGCTCGCCCGAGCTGGAGCTGACCGTCAACTGGGACCTGGAGGACTATGCTGGCGGCCGCAATTTCGGCCACCTGGCCTACAAGGTCGACGACGTCTATGCGGCCTGTCAGCGGCTGATGGACGGGGGCGTCGTCATCAACCGCCCCCCGCGCGACGGCAACATGGCCTTCGTCCGTTCGCCGGACGGCATCTCCATCGAGCTGCTGCAGGAAGGCGAGCCCCTGGCGCCCGCCGAACCCTGGGCCTCCATGCCCAATACGGGCAGCTGGTGATGCCCTGCCCGCAATGACGCGACCGGTCCTCCCCAGCCGCACCGCGCCGATCCTCGCCGTCCTCCTCGCGACGGCGCTGACGGCCGCTTGCGCCTCCACCACCGAGACCAATCCCTCGCGCACGGCGACCGAACAGTTGCTGGTGGCGCGGGCGGCTGACCGGGCGGTGGAGGATCTGACCCTGCCGATCCCCGACGGCTCCGTCGTGTTCGTGGACGAAACCTATTTCCGCGCCGAGGCGTCCCCCTACGCCATCAGCGCCATCCGGGCCGCCCTCTCGGAGGCCGGCTACGCCCTGGCCCGCAACCGCGACCAGGCCGACGTGATCTTCGAGGTCCGCGCCGGCGCCCTGTCGCTGGAGCAGATGCGCCGCCTTCTGGGCGTTCCGGCCATGAGCGTGCCCCTGTCCGACTACCGGGTGGTGTCCTTCCCGGAGCTGTCGCTCTACAGCCGCCGCGACCGCACCGGCGTCGCGGAGTTCTCCGGCTTCGTCTACCGGGCCGAGGACGGGGCCCCTATCGCCGCCGTCGCGCCCATGATCGGCCAGTACACCATCCGCAGTCACCGTCTGCTGATGATGATGACCTGGGGCCAGCAGTACGCCGAACCGGGCGAACAGGACCCCGGCGAAAGCTGGTGGGAGTTCTAGGCCGTCAGATCGTCAGAACCACCTTGCCGGTGTGTGACCCGGACTCCAGATGCCGGTGCGCCGCCGCCGCGTCGTCCAGCGGAAAGATCCTGTCCACGATCGGCCTGACGCGCCCCTCCGCCACCCACGGCCAGAGCGTGGTTTCAACCGCCTCGGCCAGCCGGGCCTTCTCGTCGGCGTGGCGCGCCCTGAGCGTGGATCCGGTCAGGGTCAGCCGGCCGCGCATCAGGCGGGACAGGTCCACCTGGGCCAGGTTCCCCGACTGGAAGGCGATCACCACCCAGCGGCCGCCGGGCTTCAGCGTCTTCAGGTTCTGCTCCGCATAGGCGGCGCCCACCATGTCCAGCACCACGTCCGCCCCGCCCGCCTCCTGGACCGCCTCGAGGAACCGGCCGTCCGAGGCGTCGATGGAGACGTCGGCGCCCAGATCCCGGGCCGCTTTCGCCTTGTCGGCGCCGCGCGAGGTGGCGATGACCCGCGCGCCCGCCGCCCTGGCCGCCTGGATCGCCATCACGCCGATGCCCGAGGTGGCGCCGTGGACCAGCAGGGTCTCGCCTGCCTTGAGGCGCCCGTCCTCGAACACATTGGTGAAGACCGTGAAGGCGGTTTCGGGCAGGGCGGCGGCCTGGACGAAATCGAGCCCGGCGGGAACGGGCAGAACATGACGCGCATCGACGACCGCGTATTCCGCATAGCCGCCGCCCCCCAGAAGGGCGCAGACCCGGTCGCCGGCCCGCCAGCGCATCACGTCCGCCCCGATCGCCTCGATCTCTCCGGCCGCCTCCAGACCGAGGATGTCGGATGCGCCCTCGGGCGGTGGGTACAGGCCCTTGCGCTGAAGGATGTCGGGGCGGTTCACCCCGGCGGCCCGCACGCGGATCCGGACCTGTCCCGGGCCCGGTTCGGGCGTGGGCCGCTCGCCGACGACCAGCGCCTCCGCCTCGCCCGCGCCGTCCCTGATCTCGATCACGCGCATGCATGCTCCCTTGCAATCCCGAGCGCCCCGGCGCTTTCTTAGGCGGTCAGGGGATGAGCGCAAGGCGAGGGACGCGGCGATGGTTTTCGATGATCTTGACCCCAGGCCGGCCCGGGGTGCGGCTGTGGCGGCCCTGGGCCGCGAGGACCTCGACCTTTATTCCGTGGAGGAGCTCGACGAGCGCATCGAGGGGCTGAAAGTCGAGATCGCCCGCTGTGAACGGGCGCGCGCCGGCAAGCAGTCGCAAAAGAGCGCCGCCGACGCCCTGTTCAGCTTCAAGTCCTGAAATCGGACCGCCGGGACGGTCTTTATTGGCACATGGGTTGCAAAGCAGGCCCGGAGGGCGCCAGCATGGGCGCCGGAATCGGGCGCCGGCCGGGAAGTGTGCATGTCTGAGTTGACCGCCGAGAACGCCGTGACAGGCGCCGCCGCACAGGGCGGATCCGTGGGCGATTTTTCGCGCTCTGAGCTGTTCGACCGCACCTTCCAGGAAGGCATGGAGCTGGTGGAGGACACCGCCGCCTATCTGGACGGGGACGGACGACGTGAATCCAAGCTCCTGTCCCGCTCCGCGGCCCTGGCCTATGCGGCCGAGAGCATGAAGCTGACCACGCGCCTGATGCAGGTCGCGTCCTGGCTGCTGGTTCAGCGGGCCGTCCGTGAGGGCGACATGACGCCCCAGGCGGCGGGCGAGCGCCGGCACCGGCTGGCGGAGCGCCGGATCGAGAGCGCCCCGACCCACGCGGAGCTGCCCATCGCCCTGGTGGAGTATCTGGTCCGGTCCGAGAAGCTCTACGACCGGGTGCTGTATCTGGACCGGCGCATGTATGGCGAAGACGCCGTCACGATCGGACCAAACCCCGTCCAGAACCAGATCGACCGCCTCGCCGCCGCTTTCGGCGGCTGAACCCGGGTCCTACGGACCCACGTCCTCCTCGTCCGGCCGGGCGGCCGCGACCGGCTGCGGCAGGCTGAGGTGGATGCCCAGGGCCTCGGCCAGACGGGCGTCGCGGTTGTAGACGTCCTCGCGGAACGCCACCCGTCCCTGACCGTCCACGAAGGCGGTCCAGTACAGCAGGCGCACGCTGATTTCGCGGCCTGTCTCCACCCGCTGGGTGCGGCGGCTGTCCAGTGCGGTGTCGAACTGGTTCAGCCGCGAGGGATCCGGGGACAGCAGCAGGCGCGCGAAATCCACCGCATTCTGCACCCGCACGCAGCCGTGGCTCCGATGCCGGAAGGCGCTGTTGAAGGCGGCCTTGGACGGGGTGTCGTGCAGGAAGATGGCGTGGCTGTCGCGCAGTTCGAACTTCACAAAGCCCAGGGCCGCATTGGGCCCGGCGCGCTGGACCACATTGCCCGCCGGTGCGATGTACATGTTCTGGGACGCCAGATAGGCCGGGCCGCGCGGCAGGATTTCGTTCCTGGCGATGGAGGCCGGCACATACCAGGGCGGATTGGCCACCACCGAGGCGAAGGGCTTCTCCAGGCTGGGCGTCTGGTTGTTGGCGGTGCCGACCACGACGCGGTTGGAGTGCACCGGGCGGTCGTCCTTCCAGTAGACCATGATGGCCGCCGCGGTGTTCACCTCGATGCGCTCGGGCGACAGTTCGCGCTTGAGCCAGCGGCGGCGCTCCAGATTCAGGGCGATCTGGCGGGCCCGGTCCTCGGCCGAAGCCGACAGGGACCGCTGGGTCGCCGGGCCGATGCGCCCGTCCACCCCCAGGCCATGGCGCAGCTGGAAGCCGCGCACCGCTTCGACCAGCTCGGGACCGTAGACATCGCCGTTGAGGGCCACGGCGCGGTCCGCCCGGGCGTCCAGATCGCCCTCGGCCACCAGACGGGCGCGCAGGGCGGCGATGCGGCGGTCGGCGGCGCCGGGTTCGATGGTGCCCCCCTGCGTGAACGCAGGCCAGCCGCCGGTCTCGCGGATCAGGCGGCGATAGCGGACATAGCCCGCCGACAGATTGGTGTAGCCGATGTCCGTGGGGGCCAGGCCCTCGAACCAGTCCAGAAGGCGGTCCCGCGCCACGGCGTCGTGCAGGCCGCCGGCCAGATCGACCCGGTTCTTCTGCATCTCCCAGAGGTTCTCGACCGTCTCGGGGCGCACCGCGCCTTCGGCCAGAACCCGGGCGTATCCGAGCGCTGCGATGGAGGTGCGGATATCGGCGCTGGCCGGATCGGCGGCCAGGCCGGCGAAGTCGAAATGGTCCGCGCCGGACAGGCCGTGACGCTCTGACCGCTCGGCCACCTGGCCCAGGGTGCGCATGCGCGGCGCCGTCCAGATCGGCCGCCAGCCGGCCATCTCGTAAAGCCGGCGCAGTTCCGGCTGAAGCGCGGCGGGCGCGCGGGTCAGCTGGACGTTGAAGCTGTCATAGAAGGCGCGCGCGTCAGGGTCCTGCGGCGGCTGGGGCTGAACCGCCCCGCCCGGCCCGGTCCCATAGGGCGTCTGGGCCTGAACGGCCGAAGCCAGGGCCGAGGCGGCCGCCGCCAGGGTCAATTGCCGTCGATTCATCACCATCAAGAGCCCAGTCCAGTCCGGCGCCGTCCGCCGGGACGCCCCCATTTATTCCAACACTCCAAGCTTACCGGCGTTCCGGCCAAACAAAAAGCGCCGGTCGGCTGACCGGCGCCCTTGTTGGTTGCGGCTGTGGCCCGAAGGCCGCGCCTTACTTCTTGAGGAAGCCGCCGTACTTGTTGGTGAAGCGCGAAACGCGGCCGCCGCGGTCCAGCAGGGTCTGGTTGCCGCCGGTCCAGGCCGGGTGGGTGGACGGATCGATGTCCAGGTTCAGGGTCGCGCCTTCCTTGCCGTAGGTCGAGCGCGTCTGATAGGTGGTCCCGTCGGTCATCACCACGGTGATGAAGTGATAGTCGGGATGGGTGTCCTTTTTCATCGGTCCGGCGTGTCCTGATTAGCGCCCCGTGACTGGGTCGGGACGATACCGACCGTCCGCGCGCAGAAAATGGAAACCCGCCGGAAGCCCCGGCGGGAGAGGGGCGGCGTTTACACCCATGGGCCTTCTGAGGCAAGAGGCGCGGCCATGACCGCCACGCCGCCGCCGTCCCGCGCCGACCTCGACCGCCCCAGCCCGGGCGCGGTTCTGGCCGAATCCATGATCGAAGCCGCCGAGCGACGCGGACGGCGGCGCGACGTTCGTCCCCTGGGGCGGCTTCTGCCGTTCCTGGTGCGCCACAAGGGCAGCGCCCTGATCGCCGGATTCTGGCTGGCGGTTTCCACCATGGCCTCGCTGGGCCTGACCATCACCGCGCGGGGGGCCATCGACAACGGCTTCGCCCAGGGCGGCGCGGACCTGGACGTCTGGTTCCTGGTGCTGGGCGCCAATGCGGTGGGTCTGGGGCTGGCCACGGCCCTGCGCTATTTCTACGTCACCAAGACCGGCGAGCGCATGATCGCCGACCTGCGGCAGGCCCTGTTCGGCCGCATCCTGCGGCTGGATCCCGCCTTCTTCACCCACATGCGCACCGGCGAGGTGCTGTCTCGCCTGACCACCGACATCCAGATGGTGGACTCGCTTCTGACCACCTCGGTCTCCTATGCGCTCAGGAATGTGCTGACCCTGATCGGGGCGACCATCCTGCTGCTCATCGTCAGTCCCAAGCTGACCGGCATGGTCATGCTGATCACGCCGCTTCTGCTCGGCCCGCTGTTCCTGTTCGGCCGCAAGGTCCGGGCCCTGACCGTGGAGTCCCAGGACCGGTTCGCCGGCGCCGTGGGCTTCGCGGGCGAGAGCGTCGACGCCATCGAGACGGTCCAGGCGTTCGGCCGCGAGGCGTCAGCCCGTTCCCGCTTCGACGGCGCCGTGGAATCCGCCTTCGCCGCCTCCCTGCGGCGCATGAACGCCCGCGCCTGGATGACGGCCCTGGTCATCGTGGTCATGTTCGGCGGGGTCAGCCTGGTCCTGTGGCTCGGCGCGCGCGACGTGGTGGCGGGGGTCATGACGCCCGGCGCGCTGTTGCAGTTCGTTCTGTTGTCCGTGTTCGCCGCCGGGGCCGTGGGCGCCCTGGGCGAAAGCTGGGGCGACGTTCAGAAGGCCGCCGGCGCCATGGACCGCATCGACGAACTGATGAAGGCCGAGCCCTCCATCGCCGCGCCGGCGCAGCCCTCCCCCCTGCCCGATCCGCCGCGCGGCGAGGTCGCCATGAGCGGCGTCTCCTTCGCCTATCCGGGACGGCCGGATCTGCCGGCCCTGAACGGCTTCGACCTGACGGTGCGTCCCGGAGAGACCGTAGCCCTTGTGGGCCCCTCGGGCGCCGGCAAGTCCACCGTGTTCCGCCTGCTGCTGCGTTTCTACGATCCGCAGACCGGGACCGTGCGGGTCGACGGGGTTGATGTGCGCGAGGCCGATCCCGGCGCGGTGCGCGAGCGCTTCGCCTGGGTCTCGCAGGAAGCGCCCCTGTTCTCGGAGTCCGCACTCGAGAACATCCGTTTCGGCCGCGAGGACGTGCGTCTGGAGGAGGCCCGCGACGCCGCTGAACGGGCCCAGGCCCTGGCCTTTCTGGACGCCTTGCCGGAGGGCTTCGACACGCCGCTGGGCGAGCGGGGCCGCTCCCTCTCCGGCGGCCAGCGCCAGCGCCTGGCCATCGCCCGCGCCCTGGTCCGCCGCGCGCCCATCCTGCTGCTGGATGAGGCCACCAGCGCCCTGGACGCCGAGAACGAGCGTCTGGTCCAGGCCGCCCTGGATCAGGCCATGGAGGACCGCACCACCCTGGTCATCGCCCACCGCCTGGCCACGGTCCTGCGCGCGGACCGCATCGTGGTCATGGACGAGGGCAAGGTGGTGGAGGAGGGGACCCACGCCGAGCTGATGGCGCAACGGGGCCTGTACGCCCGTTTGGCGGACCTGCAGTTCCGCACCCGGTGAGGCGGCGCCCGGAACATGGTATCATGGGCTTCGGATGAACCGCCGCCTCCGCGACGTGTTTGAGCCGTATGATAATTCGGGAGACTGACATGCGCATCGCGTTGCTTGCTCTGGTCCTGACGCCGCTGGCCGCCTGCGCCGCCGGCGCCACCGGCGACCGCTACAATGACGAACTGGACCGCCTCAGCCAGGCTTGCCAGGACCGCGGGGGAATCCTCACCCCCTCAGGCTCCCAGAGCGGGCGGCCCAACACCGACTACATCTGCGAGATTCGCGGCGGCGGCGGACTGACCAGGGACTGAGCCCTTCACGCCGCCTCGGGCGCGGACTAGACCGGGGTCATGACCGGATCCGCCCCTGCTTCCTCCGCGCCCCTCGCCGACGTTCGAGTTCTCGACCTGTCCCGGGTCCTGGCCGGCCCCTGGGCCACCCAGCTGCTGGCCGATCTGGGCGCCGAGGTGATCAAGATCGAGCGGCCGGGGGCGGGCGACGACACCCGCCACTGGGGCCCGCCCTTCACTACCCGCACCGACGGATCGCCGGGCGACGCCGCCTATTTCCTCTGCGCCAACCGGGGCAAGCAGTCGGTGGCCCTGGACATCGCCAGCCCCGGAGGCGCGGCCCTCATTCGCCGCATGGCCGCCGACGCCGACGTGCTGGTCGAGAATTTCAAGACCGGCGGCCTGAAGAAGTACGGCCTGGATTTCGACAGCCTGAAGGCCGTCAATCCGCGACTGATCTACTGTTCCATCACCGGCTTCGGCCAGACCGGACCGCGCGCCCGTCAGGCGGGCTATGACTACATGATCCAGGCCATGGGCGGCCTGATGTCCATCACCGGCCAGCCGGACGGCGCGCCGGGCGCCGAGCCCATGAAGGCGGGCGTGGCGGTGGCCGACCTGTTCACCGGCCTGTACGCCTCGAACGCCATCCTGGCGGCCCTGTACGGGG
>NZ_PNLV01000022.1 GCF_013823285.1 Brevundimonas sp.
GATCAGGTTTCAGGGCCCCGATGCGGAAAAACGCCGCTAATTAATCCCGCTCGTTTCGCAGGCCTTATAATGCCCCCTCGATCGAAACACGGGAGGGCGATTTCATACGATTGATACGAGTCAGACCCTGTTTTTCCGGCGCCGGAGTCCGAAATCAGGCGCACGATTTCGGACGATTCAGACTCTGTTTTCAAAGCGGATTCTGGGATTTCGGACAATTCGGACCCTGTTTTTTTTACGGGCCTGAGTCCGAAATCGATCAGAGGTGAATCATCCGCCCGTACGCGTCCAGCGCCGCCTCGTGCATGGCCTCGGACATGGTGGGGTGCGGATAGACCGTGCCGTGCAGGTCTTCCTCGGTCGCCTCCATGGTGATGGCGGTGACATAGCCCTGGATCATCTCGGTGACCTCGGCCCCGATCATGTGGGCGCCGATCAGGGCGCCGGTCTTCGCGTCGAAGATCACCTTGACGAAGCCATCCGTCTCACCCGAGGCGATGGCCCTGCCGTTCACCTTGAAGGGGAAGCGCCCGATCTTGACCTCGCGCTTGGCCTCGCGGGCGCCCTGCTCGGTCACGCCGACCGAGGCCACCTGGGGCTGGGCGTAGGTGCAGCCGGCGATGGGCGAGTGGACATTGGGGGTCTTGAACCCGGCGATGTGCTCGGCGGCGTGGATGCCTTCGTGGCTGGCCTTGTGCGCCAGCCAGGGCGCGCCGGCGCAGTCGCCGATGGCGTACAGGCCCTTGACGTTGGTCTGGCAGTGGCTGTCGGTCTTGATGTGGCCCCGGTCCAGCTCGACGCCCAGCGCCTCCAGCCCGATGCCGTCGGTGTTGGCGGTGATGCCCACCGCCGAGATGCACACCTCGGCCTCCAGCGTCTCGGCCTTGCCGCCCGCCTCAACGAAGACCTTCACGCCCTTGGAATCCTTGGTGACTTTCGTCACCTTGGCGCCCACGCGGAACGTCATGCCGCGCTTCTCGAAGGCCTTCCGGGCGGCCTTGGAGACCTCTTCGTCCTCCACCGGCATGATCCGGTCCACGGCCTCGACCACCGTCACCTCGCAGCCCAGGGCGCGATAGAAGCTGCCGAACTCGATGCCGATGGCGCCCGAGCCGATCACCACGATGGACTTCGGCAGGACCTTGGGCGTCATGGCCTCGCGGTAGGCCCAGATGCGGTCCCCGTCCGCCTCCAGCCCGATCTGCGGCAGGGCCCGGGCGCGGGCGCCCACCGCCAGCATCACGGCCTTGGCCTGCACCGTGCGCGACTTGCCGTCCTTCAGGGCGATGACGACCTTGGGCGCCCCCTGCCCCTTCTCCAGCTTGGCGTCGCCCTCGATGACCTCGATCTTGTTCTTCTTCATCAGGAAGCCGACGCCCTGATTCAGCTGCTTGGCCACCCCGCGCGAGCGGGCGATGATGGCCTCGAAGTCAAAGCCCACCTTGTCGGCGCTCAGGCCGTAGTCCTTCAGATGGCTCAGGCTCTCGTACTTCTCGCCGGACTTCAGCAGCGCCTTGGTGGGGATGCAGCCCCAGTTGAGGCAGACGCCGCCCAGGTTCTCGCGCTCCACGATGGCGACCTTCTGGCCCAGCTGGCTGGCCCGGATCGCGGCCACATAGCCGCCCGGTCCCGATCCGATGACGATGAGATCGAAGTCGGCCATCCAGAAGTCTCCAACACCTTGAATCTTGACGCCCGGTCATATCCGCCTCCGCCCCCGGTGACCACAGCTGAGGCCCTTGCGGAAACGAAAGTTCAGGCCGCGAGAAAGATCAGCAACGCCTGCAGGTCCAGCGCCGAGATCGCCACGATGATCGCCGCAGGAATCAGCACCAGGACCAGATACATCGCCATGTGCGCCACGGCGCGCCACGCCGCTGCCACCATGGACATGCCGTAGTACCGCGCCGCCGCCCGCGTGAAGTAGAACAGGTACGGGATGGCCAGCGGCCAGGCGGGAAGGTTCGCCCCGAACCGGTTGGCGAGGGCCAGCAGCATCAGCAGGGTGAACGCCGTCACGTGCGCCCACAGAGCGAACACCAGATGCTCCATGAACAGCCGTCGACGCCCGTACAGCGGGGCCAGCAGCAAGGCGAACAGCGGCGTCAGCAGCCAGATGGCGTTGGGCAGCCACGCCGCCAGCCGTTCGCTGATGATCGCCTGCTCGTGGTCCGACTGGATCTCGTAAAGCAGGTTCTGCCGGTCCTGCTCATTGGCGGCCCCGTCCGCCGCGCGCCGTATGGCCTCGTGGATTCGCGGATCGATAGCCGGCTCCACCCGCCGCTGCATCCAGAGCTCCGCGTCGCTCTCTCCGGTCACATGGACCGTATAGCCATCCGGATCGGCCCGGGCGGTGACCTGAACCCCCGGTTCCACGTGCCGCACATACTGATAGATCACCACATCGCTGAAGTTCAGCACCGCCAGGAACAGGGCTGTCACCACCACGAAGATCTTGATGGGGCTGGCGTACAGGCTGCCCGCCCCCTCGCGATAGGCGATCAGGATGCGGCTGGGCCGGGTCACGAGAGCGACTAGGGTGCGGACTCCCTGCCCGTCGATCAGGCTGGTCTCGGAGAACGCCTCAAGCGCCATCTCCCGCAGGGGACGCGGGCGCGCCTCGGTATCCTGACCACAGGCGTGGCAGTACCGACCGTTCAGGGTCACCCCGCAGGCAGCGCACGCGCCGCCCGGCTCTCCCACCGCTGTCATGACCGCCCCTCCCGCGCCGAAGCATAGGAGATTCCGGGACGATCAGGCCAGCATGGTGACGGGGTTCTCGATCATCGGCTTGAAGGCCTGCAGGAACCGCGCGCCCGCCGCCCCGTCCACCACGCGGTGATCGCAGGTCAGGGTCACGGTCATGACCGTGGCGATCTCGATCTTGTCGCCCCGCACCACGGGCCGCTTCTCGCCGGCGCCCACGCTCATGATCGCGCCCTGCGGCTCGTTGATGATCGAGGCGAACGACTTGATGCCGAACATGCCCAGGTTCGAGACGCTGAACGTGCCGCCCTGGAACTCGTCGGGCTTCAGCTTGCGGTCCCGCGCACGCCTGGCCAAATCCTTGGACTCGGTGGCGATCTCGGCCAGGGACTTGGTCTCGGCCTTGCGGATGATCGGGGTGATCAGGCCACCGTCAATCGCCACCGCCATGGCCACGTCGGCGTGGTGGTGCATGGCGATGCCCTCGGGCGTGTAGCTGGCGTTGGCTTCCGGCACGGCCTTCAGGGCCATGGCCACGGCCTTCATGACGAAGTCGTTGACCGAGACCTTGATCCCCTGCGGCTCCAGCATCGCATTGACCTGCGCCCGCGCGGCCAGCAGGCCGTCGATCTCGCAGTCAATGACCAGCGGGAAGTGCGGCACGTCGCGGAAGCTGTCGGTCAGGCGCCGCGCGATGGCCTTGCGCATGCCGTCCAGCGGGATCAGGTCATAGCTGCCCGGCGCGATGCCCTGCTGCTCCAGCGACAAGACCTTGCGCGGTTCGCCGGATGTCGCGGCGGCGGTGGCGCTCTTGGCGGCGCCGCCCTTGCCGGCGGCTTCCACGTCCGCCTTGACGATGCGGCCGTGCGGGCCCGTGCCCTTGAGGCTCTTCAGGTCCAGCCCGGCGTCCTTCGCCAGACGGCGCGCCAGCGGCGAGGCGAAGATGCGCTCTCCGTCCTTGGCCGGCGCGGGTGCTGCCTTGGGAGCCTCCGCCTTTTCGGCCTTGGGCTCGGACTTGGGCTCTGGGGTCTCTTCAGCCTTGGCGTCAGCCTTCGGTTCGTCCTTCTTCTTCGGCGCAGGCGCGGCGTCGTCGCCGGACAGGCGCGCGATGGGCGTATTGACCTTCACGCCCTCGGCGCCCTCGGCCACGAGAATCTCCAGAACCTCGCCCTCGTCCACCGCCTCGACCTCCATGGTCGCCTTGTCGGTCTCGATCTCGGCGATCACGTCACCGGCCGAAACGGTGTCGCCGACCTTGACGTGCCATTTGGAGAGGTTGCCCTCCTCCATGGTGGGCGACAGGGCGGGCATCAGGATGTCGGTCATTGGACGCTTCCGGGTTTGGTGTCTTCGACCACGGTCTGGGCGTTGTCAGCCTTGATGACGTCGCTCATCCCCTGAAGGATGCGGTTGTAGGCCTGCCGCTCGTCCTGACCGTGGCGAACCGCATAACCATGGGCCATGTGGCGCGCCGCGATGGCCAGCATGCGGCCATATTCGGCCGGGTCCTTGAAGGCCGGCTTGATGGACATCACCGGCTCGCCCTTGGACCACCACATGCGTGTGAACTCGACGGCCTGGGGATCGGCCGCGACGCTGTCCGGCGTGTGCAGCTTGAAGTCCTCGGGCTGGCTCATGCCGTCACCGCCTTCACGGCCTTGATGATCTTGTCCACGCCCGGCAGCGACAGGGCCTCCAGGTTCGCGGCATAGGGCAGCGGCACGTCTTCCTGATGCACTCGCAGCGGCGGGGCGTCCAGATAGTCGAAGGCGTGCTCGATCACCCGGGCCACCACCTCGGCGCCGACGCCCATGGGGCCCCAGCCTTCCTCGGCCGAGACCAGGCGGTTGGTCTTCTTGACGCTCTCCACGATGGTCTCGTGGTCCAGCGGGCGCAGGGTCCGCAGGTCGATGACCTCGGCCTCGATGCCCTCTTCCGCCAGCTTCTCGGCGGCGGCCAGGGCGAAGCCCACCATGCGGCTGTGGGCGGTGATGGTCACGTCCGCGCCTTCGCGGCGCACCTTGGCCTTGCCGATGGGCAGGACCCAGTCCTCCACGTCCGGCACGTCGAATTCCAGCCCGTACATCATCTCGTGCTCGAGGAAGACGACCGGGTTGGGATCGCGGATGGCGGCCTTCAACAGGCCCTTCGCATCCGCGGCGTCATAGGGCGCGATGACCTTCAGGCCGGGCACCTGGGCGTACCAGGCCGAATAGTCCTGGCTGTGCTGGGCGCCCACGCGGCTGGCGGCGCCGTTGGGGCCGCGGAACACGATGGGCGCGCGGATCTGGCCGCCCGACATATACAGGGTCTTGGCCGCCGAATTGATGATGTGGTCGATGGCCTGCATGCCGAAGTTCCAGGTCATGAACTCGACGATGGGCTTCAGCCCCGCCATGGCGGCGCCGACGCCCAGACCGGCGAAGCCGTGCTCGGTGATGGGCGTGTCCACCACGCGCCGGTCGCCGAACTCCTGCAGCAGTTCGCGGCTGACCTTGTAGGCGCCCTGGTACTGGGCCACTTCCTCGCCCATCAGGAACACGCTTTCGTCGCGGCGCATCTCCTCGGCCATGGCGTCGCGCAGGGCGTCGCGGATGGTCGTCTTGACCAGCTTGGCGTCGGCGGGGATTTCCGGATCCTTCAGCGCGACCTTGGGCGTCACGGGCGCGGCCCCTTCGCCTTCGGGCTGAGGCTCGGCCGCTTCCGGGGCCTTCTTCTCGGGATCACCGGCCTGCTCGGCCTTCGGCTCGTCCTTGTCGCCGTCAGCCTTCTTGGGCGCGGGCGCGGCGTCGTCGCCGGACAGGCGCGCGATGGGCGTATTGACCTTCACGCCCTCGGAGCCTTCGGCCACGAGAATTTCCAGCACCTCCCCCTCGTCGACGGCCTCGACCTCCATGGTCGCCTTGTCGGTCTCGATCTCGGCGATCACGTCACCGGCGGAGACAGTGTCCCCGGCCTTGATGTGCCACTTGGACAGCGTGCCCTCTTCCATCGTGGGGGACAGCGCCGGCATGAGGATGTCGGTCATAGGGCGTCGGCTCCCGGCTGGGCAGTGCAGTCTAAAGAGGGTTTGGTATCAAGGAGGTCGTTCATGTCAGAATCCTCAGGTCGATCCCACCAGGCTTGGTAGTAGGCGACCTGCTCGTCTAGCCGGATCGGGCAATCGTGCATTCGCAGCCAGTATGACTCCAGAACTATGCTGGACATGTCGTCAGGGTGATGAATCCCCAAGCTGTTGAAATGCTCAGCGAGGGGGCCACCACCCCACATTTGCCAGTGGTTTCGCATCCACATTCCAATGCCGAAGTGCGCGTCCGCGAGGGCGTTGTAAGGCCGTGCCCTGAACTCCGCGCGAACCGGCCAATGTCGATCCAGGCACTCAAAGGCGGCTTCAAGCGTGGCAGGCGCGCAGGCAACCAGAGCATCGGCGGCCGAGTCAGAATCTTGAGCGGCTAAGGCTAGGACTGAAGCTGCGACGACACCGATCACGCTTACGCCTCCACGTAGACGTCGGTGTAGAGCTCGGACGGATCCGGCTCCGGGCTTTCCTGGGCGAACCGCACGGCTTCGGCGACGATGGCCTTGATCTCGGCGTCGATCGCCTTGATCTCGTCCTCGGTGGCCTTGGCGTCGGCCAGCAGGCCCTTGATCAGCTCGATGGGATCGCGGGTCTTCTTGACCTCGTCCACTTCTTCCTTCGACCGGTACTTGGCCGGGTCGGACATGGAGTGGCCGCGATAGCGGTAGGTCTTCACTTCCAGGATGTAGGGGCCTTCGCCGGACCGGGCGCGCTCCACGGCGCGCTTCACCGCGTCGCGCACCGCCAGCACATCCATGCCGTCGATCTGCTCGCCGGGGATGCCGAAGCTGGCGCCGCGCTGGCTCAGATCGGTGGTGGACGACGAGCGCTCGATGCTCGTGCCCATGGCGTACTGATTGTTCTCGATTATGTAGATGGCCGGCAGCTTCCACAGCTGGGCCATGTTGAAGCTTTCGTAGACCTGGCCCTGGTTGGCCGCGCCGTCGCCGAAATAGACGAAGCTGACCGAGTCATCGCCCCGGTACTTGCCCGCGAAAGCCAGGCCGGTGCCCAGCGCCACCTGGGCGCCGACGATGCCGTGCCCGCCATAGAAGCCGGTCGGCACGTCGAACATGTGCATCGACCCGCCCTTGCCCTTGGACGAGCCGCCGATGCGTCCCGTCAGTTCGGCCATGACCTCATTGGGATCCATGCCCGCGGCCAGCATGTGGCCGTGGTCGCGGTAGCCGGTGATGATCTTGTCGTGGCCCTGCTTGACGCTGGCCTGCACGCCCACCGCCACGGCCTCCTGACCGATGTACAGGTGGCAGAAGCCGCCGATCAGGCCCATGCCGTAAAGCTGGCCCGCCCGCTCCTCGAAGCGGCGGATCAGAACCATCTGCCGATAGTACTCGAGCAGCTCGTCCTTGGTCGCCTGCGGCGTGTTTGGAATCTTCGCCTGGGGCTTGCCCCTGGCGGTGGTCGATTTTTGAGCGGCGGCTTTCGCCATCCGGCGCCCTCCAGCTGAACTCTGAACGAACGGGTTCTTATCGTTACGGAAAGGGGGCTTTAGCAGCCTTCCTTCCCCGATGGCAAAGCCGGGCTTCGCCTGTAACGAAAGTTCAGGAGGCCGTAACCGCGCGTCGTTCCACCGGGATCAGATATTCGCCGGGCGCGGCGAAGCCCAGGATCACGCGCGCCCGTTCTTCAAGCAGGTCTCGCGACAGGTTGTCAGGGCGCAGGTAACGAACGCGGGTTTCCAGATCCTGACGCTGGGCTTCCAGTTGGACCAGCTCCACCTGACGGCGTTCAAGCATCTCCGCCCGCTCGCCATGGCTCAACAGGCCGCGCTCGCCGGTCAGCGCCTGCACGCCGAAGTACAGGATCAGCAGGAAGATGATGCCCGTGGGCGCATAGGGACGCATGCGTTCGATCACTGACAGACGCCCTTTCTGAGCGCGGAACTATGGAATCACCCGTGACTGAAAAGGCTTAATTATTGGTAGCTTGACCATTAACTGCACACCCATGGGGGCAGGAGGGATTTCTGTCGCGACCATCCTTTGCGCAACCGAACCCCAGCTTGACCGTTGATGACGTCCATTCAAGGAGGATGCTCATGCGTTTGATGATCGTCGCCGCGAGCGCCGCGGTTCTGGGTCTGACGGCCTGCAATCAGCAGGAAGAAGCGCCGGCCATGGACGAGACCGTCGCCGCTGAGGATGTGGCGGTCGACACCGCCGCGACCGAACAGGCGCCCGAAAGCGCCCCTGTCGTGGATTCAGCCATGCAGGACAGCGCCGTTCCGCCCGCGGACATGAATAACGGCCCGGGCCCGGTGACCGAGGAAACCCGCGCCGACGCCCAGGCCGAGGCGGAGTCCACCAACCTTCGCCCGCGCACCGAATAGCGGCGCGCATAAAGGCAAAGAGAAAGGGCGGGTCTCCGTGAGGCCCGCCCTTTTGATGTTCAGAAATCAGCCCGCGATCAGGCGGCGCCGTCCTGCTGCTTCTTGGGCTTTTCGGCGTAGATCAGCAGCGGCTGGGCCCGGCCCTCGACCACCTCGGCGTTGACCACCACCTCTTCCACACCTTCGTAGGTCGGCAGTTCGAACATGGTTTCGAGCAGGATGCCCTCCATGATCGAGCGCAGGCCCCGCGCGCCGGTCTTGCGCGTGATGGCCTTCTTGGCGATGGCCGACAGGGCGTCGTCGGTGAAGGTCAGGCCCACGTTCTCCATCTCGAACAGGCGGCCGTACTGCTTGATCAGGGCGTTCTTGGGCTCGGTCAGGATGGTGACCAGCGCCGCCTCGTCCAGATCCTCCAGCGTCGCCAGAACCGGCAGACGGCCGATGAACTCGGGGATCAGGCCGAAACGCATCAGATCGTCCGGCTCGACCTCCTTGAGGATGTCGCCCATGCGGCGCTCGTCGATTTCCTTGACCTTGGCGCCGAAGCCAATGGAGGCCCCCACGCCGCGCGCCGAGATCACCTTCTCCAGCCCCGCGAAGGCGCCGCCGACGATGAACAGGATGTTGGCGGTGTCCACCTGCAGGAATTCCTGCTGCGGATGCTTGCGGCCGCCCTGGGGCGGGACCGAGGCCACTGTGCCCTCCATGATCTTCAGCAGGGCCTGCTGCACGCCCTCCCCGCTCACGTCGCGGGTGATGGAGGGATTGTCGGACTTGCGGCTGATCTTGTCGATTTCGTCGATGTAGACGATGCCGCGCTGGGCCCGCTCGACGTTGTAGTCGGACGCCTGCAGCAGCTTCAGGATGATGTTCTCCACGTCCTCGCCCACGTAACCGGCTTCGGTCAGGGTGGTGGCGTCGGCCATGGTGAACGGCACGTCGATGATGCGCGCCAGCGTCTGGGCCAGCAGCGTCTTGCCCGAGCCGGTCGGCCCGATCAGCATGATGTTGGACTTGGCCAGCTCCACGTCATTGTTCTTGGTGGCGTGGTTCAGGCGCTTGTAGTGGTTGTGGACGGCGACGCTCAGCACCTTCTTGGCGTGGCTCTGGCCGATCACGTAATCGTCAAGGACTTCGCGGATTTCCTTGGGCGTCGGCACGCCGTCCTTCGACTTCACGAAGGCGATCTTGTGCTCTTCGCGGATGATGTCCATGCAGAGTTCGACGCATTCATCACAGATGAACACGGTTGGTCCGGCGATGAGTTTGCGCACCTCATGCTGGCTCTTTCCGCAGAAGGAGCAGTAAAGGGTGCTCTTGGCGTCGCCACTGGCGGCTTTGGTCATCGGCCTTCTCACTCTCGCGTCCCGAAACGGTCCGGGCGCGCCTCCTTCCGTCACGATTCGCAAATCCTGCGCCGGAAGGTCTTCAAAAAATGACAATCACCCATCCGAAGGTCCATCACAACCCCGACGAGGCGAACCGACGCCGGGTTTTCGCGGGATGGACGAGGCGGGGGAAAGGTCGTTACGGTCATTCCAGATGGGAAATCTCGCACCACTTCGCCAGCCCCGGGCTCCGGGTCCCGCGCCGGGCCAGCCTTTTGTCGCCTTCGATTTCGACGGGACCATGACCGTCCGGGACAGTTTCACCGATTTCCTGCGCTGGCGCGTGGGCGCGGTGGGCTACCTGTTCGGCATGGCCCGCCTGACGCCCGCCGCCCTCTCCTACCTGCGCACGAAGGACCGCGGCGCGATCAAGGCTGCGGCAGTGGCCGAGTTCCTCGACGGCGTCGATCGCAAGACCTTGAAGGGGCTCGCCGAAACCTATGCCGATCAGGCCTGGAGCCGGCTTATGCGTCCCGACGCCCTCGCCTGCTGGAACGACTGGGGCGCAAAGGGCGCGCACCGGGTGATCGTCACCGCCTCGCCCGAGATCACCGTCGCACCCTTCGCCCGCCGACTGGGCGCCGAGGCCCTGCTGGGCACCCGGCTGGTGTTCGACCACGACGACCGCATCACCGGCGCCTTTGCGGGCGAAAACTGCCGGGGCGGCGAGAAGGTGACGCGCCTGAAGGCGGCTTATGGCGACGACGTCCGCCTGACCGCCGCCTACGGCGACACCTCGGGCGACACCGAAATGCTGGCCATGGCGGACAAGCCCGGCTTTCAGGTGTTCAACGCCAGGCCCTAGCTCTTCTTGGGCTCTTCGGCTGCCGCTTCCTCGCGCTGCTCATAGACGTGGTCCACCAGACCCCAGTCCTTGGCCTCCTGCGCGCTCATGAAGTGGTCGCGGTCCAGGGTGCGCTCGACTTCCTCATAGGTCCGGCCCGTATGCTGGACATAGATTTCGTTCAGGCGGCGCTTGGTCTTGATGATGTCCTCGGCGTGGCGCTCGATGTCCGAGGCCTGGCCGCGGAACCCGCCCGAAGGCTGGTGAACCATGATCCGGGCGTTGGGCAGAGACACCCGCTGGCCGGCGGCGCCCGCCGTCAGGATCAGCGAACCGGCCGAGGCGGCCATGCCCATGCAGACGGTGGAAACCGGCGACTTGATGTACTGCATGGTGTCGTAGATCGCGAGCGCCGAGGTCACAATGCCCCCGGGGCTGTTGATGTACATGGAGATTTCCTTCTTGGGGTTCTCGGACTCCAGGAAGAGAAGCTGGGCGCAGATCAGGCTGGCCATGCCGTCGTCGAACGGGCCGGTCAGGAAGATGATCCGTTCGCGCAGCAGGCGCGAAAAGATATCGAAGGCGCGCTCGCCGCGGCTGGATTGCTCCACCACCATGGGGACGAGGTTGCTCTGGATGTAGTCGATCGGATCGCGCATGAAGGCCTTCTCGAAACTGCGTGCGTGCGCGACTCGGGCGCCGCGCATCGTTGCATCCAGATATCGCGTCCCGTGGCGGCTGTTGCAAGGTGGGCGTGGGCGGTCGCGGCGCCTGAGATAAAAAAGGCCCCGGACCGCTCCGGTCCGGGGCCTCAGGGTTGCAAGCTTCAGCCTGCCCCTACTCCTCGTCGTCTTTCAGCAGATCTTCCTTGCTGATGGGCTCGTCCTTGACCTCCGCCTGGTCGAAGATCAGGTCGCAGACCTTCTCCTCATAGATCGGGGCGCGCATGCCCGCGGCGGCGTTGGGGTTCTGGCGATAGAAGTTCAGCACCGCCTGCTCCTGCCCCGGATAGTTGCGGGCCTCGGCGATGATGGCGTTGTTCAGTTCCTGGTCCGTCACGGTGACGTTGTTCTCGCGGCCGATCTCGGCCAGCACCAGGCCCAGACGCACGCGGCGCTCGGCGATCTTGCGGTATTCTTCCTTGAGCTTCTTGTCGGACTTCTTGGCGTCCGCCTCGGTCAGACGACCGGCTTCCTTGTCGGCTTCAACCTGTTGCCAGATGCCGTCGAACTCGGCCTCGACCATCTTGGGCGGCAGGTCGAAGGAATGCTTCTCGTCCAGCTCGTCCAGCAGGGCGCGCTTCAGCTTGAAGCGGGCGGCGCCCTTGTACTGCTGGTTCAGGTTGTCGCGCAGCAGCTCCTTGAGCTTGTCGATGGACTCCAGGCCCAGGCGCTTGGCGAAGTCGTCGTCGATCTCGCTGTCCTTGGGGGCCTTCAGAGCCTTGACCGTGACGTCGAAGGTCGCGGCCTTTCCGGCCAGATGGGCGGCCTGATAGTTCTCCGGGAAGGTGACCTCGATGGTCTTCTCGTCGCCGACCTTGGCGCCGGTCAGTTGTTCCTCGAAGCCGGGGATGAAGCGGTTGGAGCCGATGACCAGGTCGGCGTCCTCGGCCGAGCCGCCTTCAAACACCTCGCCGTCGATCTTGCCGACGAAATCGATGGTCAGCTGGTCGCCTTCGGCCGCCTTGGGCGCCTTGCCGCCCTTGTCCTCATAGGTCTTGGCCTGGCCTGCCAGTTCCTTCAGCGCCTCGTCCAGATCGGAGTCGGCCGCCTCGTAGACCGGGCGGGTCAGCTTCAGGGACTTGGGGTCCACCGGCTTGAAGTCCGGCATGACTTCCAGAGCCATTTCGTAGGACAGGTCTTCCTGGCCCGCGACCACCTTGTCCATGTCGGACACCAGCTTCATCTCGGCCGGGGCGGCCGGGCGCAGCTTGGCGTCGTCCAGGGCCTTCTGGCTGGATTGGTTCAGGGCGTCATTGACGATCTCGCCCATCAGGTCGCGGCCATAGGTCTTGCGCACGTGCGACACCGGCACCTTGCCGGGACGGAAGCCTTTCAGCTTCATCTGCGGCGCGACTTCCGCCGCCTTGGCGTCCAGTTTGGCGTTCAGCTCGGAAGCGGGGATGGTCACCGCGATCACGCGGCTGAGACCTTCGGCGGACTTTTCGACGACTTGCATGGACGTGTCTGACGCTCTGTGGCGGCGCTGGGAAAAGAGCGCGCGCGGATGGAAAATGCGAAAAGGGCCGCCCCGTGCGGGAGCGGCTCCTCGAAGCCCGCCCTTATGTCGGCAAGGGCGGTTCAGGTCAACGACCGGGTTTCGTTTGCCGCCCGGCGTGGCTATCTGGACCGCATGACCCAGCCCGCCTCCCCCATCGGCGTTTTCATCGCCCCCGTCACGCCTCTGCAGCAGAACTGCACCGTCGTCTGGTGCACGGCCACCAGCAAGGCGGCGGTGATCGACCCGGGCGGCGGCGTTGACATGATCCTGGCCGAGGTGAAGCGGCGCGGCCTGATTCTGGACCAGATCTGGATCACCCACGGCCACATCGATCATGCGGGCGGGGCGGCCGAGATGAAGGAAAAGTCCGGCGTCCGCATCGAGGGGCCCCACCCCGAGGATCATTTCCTGATCGACGGCCTGGCCGCCCAGGGCCAGATGTACGGCATGCCCGAGGCGCGATCCTTCGAAACGGACCGCTGGCTGGACGAGGGCGATGTGATGACGCTCGGTGAGACCACCTGGGAGGTTCGGCACTGCCCCGGCCATACGCCGGGCCATGTGATCTTCTTCAACCGGGCGGCGAGGTTCGCCCAGGTGGGCGACGTGCTGTTCAAAGGTTCAATCGGTCGGACCGACTTCCCGCGCGGCGATCATCAGACGCTGCTGAATTCGATCGTGACCAGGCTGTGGCCGCTGGGGGACGATGTCACCTTCGCCCCCGGCCACGGACCGGTCTCGACGCTCGGCGAGGAGCGTCGGACCAACCCGTTCGTCTCGGATGCGGCGTTGAAACGCGCCTGAGGCTAGCGCCGCAGAAGCATGCCCAGCACCACGCCGACGCCGACGGCGCCCAGGCTGCTGCGCACCGGATGGGCGCGGATGGTTTCGCCGGCGCGCTGTGTGCGGTTTTCAGCCCAGCTGCGACCTTCCCGCAGACCGCGTTCGATCCGGGCTGTCATGGGCGACGACCCTGTGGTCGCGCCGGCGTTCAGATCAGGCCGGGGCGACAATGTGGGGTCGAGGGCGCCGGGTTGGGGCGTGTTCGTGTCGGTCCGGGCGGTGACGTCGGTCATGGCGATCTCCTGCATGGGTGGACCTGTTCAACCGGCGCCCCCGCAGGCGGTTCCACCTTGGCCGTGAACATGCATGACCGCGGCGCGTTGGCTTCCTGAAGAGGAGATCAACCATGACCTATATCGAACCCACCCCTCCCGGCGGGCCGTCGCCGGAAATCGAACCCGGCAATACGCCCGGTCCGGAAATCGATCCCGGCGACACGCCCACGGAGATGCCTCCGCTCGAGCCGGGCGGCGGTGATGAGGGCGACTCTCGCCCCCACGATTGAAGACCCCCGAATTACCGTCTGCAAGCGGAACCATGGCGGGGCGCCGGGGTTCAGTTTTCAACCGCATAGCTCACCGATCAGGCGAACCGAAAGGAGCCCCGACATGGCTGAAGGACAGACCCCGCGCACTTCCGGCGTATCCAAGCGCGGCTTCGCGTCCATGGATCCCGAACGCCAGCGTGAAATCGCCCGCAAGGGCGGCGCCAGCGTCCCCAGCGAGAAGCGCAGCTTCTCACAGGACCGCAGCCTGGCCGCCCAGGCCGGCCGAAAGGGCGGCGAAGCGTCCCACGGCGCCCGCAAGCCCGGAAAAACCGACCAGGGCTGACGTTTGAAAATCAGGCCCCGAGCAGCACCAGCGCCACGCTGGGCTCGGGGCCGACGTGCAGGTCGCGCACCCGCCAGCCCGCGGACTCCGCCAGTTCCGTGACCCGCTCGGTAGTGAACTTGCGCGAATTCTCAGTGTGAATGGTTTCGCCCTCCCGGAACCGGAATCGCCGCCCCGACACCGCCACAACCTGATCCCGACGCGCCCTCAAATGCATCTCGATGCGCGCCTCGTCGGCATTCCACAGCGCCTGATGCTCGAACGCCGACAGATCAAAGTCCCCATCGGCTTCCGTATTCGCGCGCTCCAGCAGATTGAGATTGAAGGCCGCCGTGACCCCGGCTGAATCGTCATAGGCCGCGATCAGCACAGCTGGATCCTTGACCAGATCCACCCCCAGAATGAACAGGGCGCCCTCGCCCAGCATGGCGCGAGCGTCCTTCAGGAACGCACGTGCTTCCTGCGGGTCCAGATTGCCGATGGTGGACCCCGGGAAGAACCCGACGCGACGCCCGCCCGGCAGACCCTGCGGCAGGGGCGCAGGGTGCAGGAAATCGCCGACCACCGGGCGCACGTCCAGCCCGGGATAGCGTGCCCGGATGCGGTCCGCCGCCTCTTCCAACGCCGTCTCGCTGATGTCGATGGGGACATAGGCGGCGACCCCCGGCGCGGCGTCCAGCAGCACCTCGGTCTTCTCGCTGGCGCCGCTGCCGAACTCCACAAGCACAGCGTCCTCGCCCATGGCCTCGGCCAGTCGGGGCGACACCTCGGCCAGCAGCGCCGCTTCCTGCCGCGTCGGATAGTATTCCGGCAGGCGGGTGATGTCCTCGAACAGGCGCGAGCCGGCGGCGTCATAGAACCATTTGGGCGACATGACCTTGGGCGAGGCGGACAGCCCCTCGATCAGAGCCTGGGCGAACGGCTCCAGATCATCGGTCCCTTGCGAACGCCGCGCGGGCGCGTCCTCGGCCAGTCTCAATCCCATGAACTGCCACCTCTGATGTGGATAGAAGAAATTGCGATAGGTCGCGCGTGAATGGCCAGGCGCCGTGGCCCGGGAAGCGCCCCGCGCCACCATCTGGTTGGCCATGAACTTGCCGTTGTACTCCGCCGCCGTGCCCTCCGTGGCGCGGAAGCCCGGATAGGGAAGATAGGCGCTCCCGGTCCATTGCCAGACCTGATCTAAGGCGTTGTCCAGCGCCGCCTGCCGCGCCGCATGCTCCCACTCGAACTCGGTGGGCAGCCGCTTGCCCGACCAGCGGGCGAAAGCGTCGGCCTCGTAGAAGCTGACATGGCGCACCGGCGCGTGGGGATCGATCGCCTGCGGACCCGCCAGGGTGAAGATGCGCCAGTCATCCCCCTCGCCGCGCCAGTAGTCCGGCGCGGTCCAGCCGTGAGTCTGCACCGCCGCCCATCCGTCCGACAGCCACAGCTCGGGGCGCCGATAGCCGCCGTCGGCCATGAAGGCCAGCCAGTCGCCATTGGTCACCAGCGACCGCGCGATGCGGAACGGCGCCAGCATCACCGGATGCGCCGGCGCCTCGTTGTCGAAAGCGAAGCCCGCGCCGTCGTGGCCGACGCTGACGAGCCCGCCGTCGAAATCCGTCCATCCCCCATCCGCGCCGGGCGCGTCCGGCCCGCCGGGCTCCGCGCCATAGGCCGCCGGCTCCAGTGGCGAACAGGACATCAGGTGCAGCAGGTCGGTCAGAAACAGCTCCTGATGCTGCTGGTCGTGGTTCAGGCCCAGGTCGAACAGATAGCGTTCCTGCGGATCCTCCAGTCCCTCGCCCAGAAAGGCGGTCATCCGCCGGTCGATCTCGCGGCGATAGGCCAGCACCTCGTCCAGCGACGGACGCGTCATCAGCCCCCGGTTCGGCCGCGCCACCCGCGCCCCCAGCGCCTCATAATAGGAGTTGAACAGCCGCCCCAGGCGCTCGTCCACGGGCTGATAGCCGGGCCGGCGGGCCAGTAGCATGACCTCGAAAAACCAGCTGGTGTGGGCCAGGTGCCATTTGCCGGGGCTGGCGTCGGCCATGGACTGGGCGCCCAGATCCTCAGCGGACAATCCCGCGGCCAGATCGGTCATCCGTGCACGTACGGCCCGGTAGCGATCCGTGTCCTGACGGGATGCGCCGTCGATCCTGCTGGCGATGTTCATGGCGTGACGCCCCCCGTGTCTTGAACGTCCGTTCGCCCTTCCGCGTAAAGCCTAACACCCCCGCGCCGGAGCCGTTCCCCAAATGCGCCATATATCCGGAACCCTCTGTTTCGGCTCGCGTTCTCAGCATCGTCGCCGGATGTGGCGGCCTCAGTTGCTGTCGCAAGGTCCCGCCCATGCCCGCTCGCGCGTCCGTTGTTGATTCGCGCCCAGAAGAGCACGCCGACACCGGCATCGCCGAGCCCCAGGCCTGGCGTGAACAGGTCATCGCCCTGATCCCATCCCTGCGGGCCTTCGCCTGGTCCCTGTCCCGGGACCCGTCCGACGCAGACGATATGGTGCAGGAGACCCTGACCAAGGCCTGGACCCACCGGGAAAAATTCCAGCCCGGCACCAACCTGCGGGCCTGGCTTTTCACCATCCTGCGAAACAGCTGGTACACTGCCTTGTCCAGGCACCGTCGCGAGACGCCGGACGAGGACGGCAAGATGGCCGCCACCCTGACCAGCCCGCCGTCCCAGGAATGGTCGGTGGAGCTGCACCAGCTCCAGACCGCCCTCAACAGCCTGCCGCCCGAGCACCGCGAAGCACTGATCATGGTCGGCGCGGCAGGCCTGTCCTACGAGGAAGCGGCAGAGATCGCGGGCTGCGCCCTGGGCACTATCAAGAGCCGGGTCAACCGGGCCCGCAACCGTCTGGCGCAGATCATGGAGATCGAACGCGAAAGCGACGCGGCCTAGTTTCGCTTGTCACCCTTTGCCGACGGCGCCCCGCTTAGACGCCGGGCGTGATCATCAAGCGCCTCGGGCACGCCTTCGGACTCAATTCGGCGTACGGCGCTCTTCAGCACAGCGTCGGCGCGCATGGACGGGGTTTTCCCGCGCTTGTCTGAAGCCTTGGCCAATCCGTCCCCCGACGTGCTGCAAAGGCCAAGCTTGCCATGCTCCTTCCCGCCTGTCGCGCCCAGGATGTGCGGCGCGGACGGGCCTACTTAACGGCGTGTTTGGCGTATTCCAGCCGGGCGATGGTCCGGTTGTGAACCTCGTCCGGACCGTCGGCGATGCGCAGGGTGCGGACCATGGCGTACATGGCCGCCAGATCCGTGTCGCCCGACACGCCGGCCCCGCCGAACGCCTGGATGGCGTCGTCGATGACCTGTAACGCCATCCGCGGCGCCGCAACCTTGATCTGGGCGATCTCCGAGCGGGCGTTCTTGACCCCCACCTCGTCCATCATCCAGGCGGCCTTCAGCACCAGCAGGCGGCACATCTCGATGTTGGTCCGGGCCTCCGCCACGCGCTGCTCCCACACCGAATGCTCGGCGATGGTTTTTCGGAAGGCGGTGCGGGTCAGCAGCCGACCGACCATCAGCTCCAGCGCCGCCTCCGCGCAGCCGATGGTGCGCATGCAGTGGTGGATGCGGCCCGGCCCCAGACGCCCCTGGGCGATCTCGAAGCCCCGGCCCTCGCCCGCGATCAGGTTCTCGGCCGGCACGCGCACGTTCTCCAGCACCACCTCGGCGTGACCGATGGGCGCCTCGTCATAGCCGAACACCGTCAGCATCCGCTCGACCCGGAAGCCGGGCGTGTTCGCGGGCACGATGACCATGGACTGCTGGGCGTGGGTGGAGGCTTCGGGGTCCGTCTTGCCCATGACGATGGTCACGGCCAGGTTCGGGTGCGCCATGTTGGTGGACCACCACTTGCGCCCGTTGACCACATAGTGATCTCCGTCCCGCTCGATGCGGGTCTGGATGTTGGTGGCGTCCGACGAGGCCACTTCCGGCTCGGTCATCAGGAAGGCCGAGCGGATATCTCCGGCCAGCAGCGGCTTCAGCCAGCGGTCCTGCTGGGCCGCGTCCCCGAACATGTGCAGCACTTCCATGTTGCCGGTGTCGGGGGCGTTGCAGTTGAACACCTCCGCCGACCACAGCGCCCGGCCCATGATCTCGGCCAGGGGCGCATATTCCATATTGGTCAGGCCCGCGCCGTCCTCGCCGGGCAGGAACAGGTTCCATAGCCCCTCGGCCTTAGCCTCGGCCTTGAGCCGTTCCATGGTGGGCGGCTGGGTGTTCGGCTCGGCCCGAACCTCGGTCCAGTAGTCGGCGGCGGCGGGCAGGACGCGCGCATCCATGAAGCGCTTCAGGCGGTCCTGCCATTCAAGCGCGCGGTCGGAATGCTGGAAATCCATAGGTAAGGCTCCGTTATCTCCCTGCCCCTGCGGAGGAGGGTCGTCAGCGCGGAGCGATGACGGGGTGGGGGCGCCTCAAGCGAAACAGCGCGGGCCTTTCGCCGAGCCCTCCCCACCCGGTCGCTTCGCGACCGCCCTCCCCGCAACGGGGAGGGAGAATGTTCTGGCGCCTAAGCCTCAGCGCTTCAGCAGCGGGGCCAGCTTCTGGGCGATCATCATGTCGCCGGCGACCTTCAGCTTGCCCTGCATGAAGGCCATCATCGGGTCCAGCTTGCCTTCCGACAGGGCCATGAAGTCGTCCCAGCTGATCGTCACGACGGCGTCGGCGGGCTTGTCCTCATTGGTCACAGTGTTCGGGACCGAAGCGCCGTCGATGTAGATCTGGCCGGTCTCGCCCAGGTCAATCTTGACGGTCTTGCCCAGGCCGGAGTTCTCGCCAACGGCGGTGCGGATGTGTTCGGTAACGGAAGCCAGATCGGCCATGGTCGTCTCCCTTGATCGACATTTGATGCGATGGGTAGCCCCCGACGCGGCGGGCCACAAGATCACCTAGCGTCAAGAGCGCAACAGTTTCGTGAGGCCGCTCACCCAGCCAACGCCCGGGCCAGACGCAGATCGTCCACGAACTGGCCCCACGCCTCCGCCTTGCGCGCCGCATCCGGCACGCGTAGCAGGTAGGACGGGTGGTATGTGATCACCCCGCGCCGGTTCTCGAAACTGGTCTCCCCTCGACATTTCGTGACCGGCATGGGCTTGCCAGCCAGCGCCAGCGCCGCCGTGGCCCCCAGCGCCACGATCACCCGCGGCCGCACCAGCTCCAGCTCCTTGTCCAGCCACCAGCGATAGTGGCTCACCTCGCCCGCCGTGGGCGACTTATGCAGCCGTCGCTTGCCGTCCTGCACGAACTTGAAATGCTTCACCGCATTGGTGACGTACAGGTCCGTCCGATCCAGCCCGGCCTCGGCCAGCGCCCGGTCCAGCAGTTGACCCGCCGGCCCCACGAACGGCCGCCCTTGCACATCCTCCTGATCGCCCGCCTGTTCGCCCACCAGCGCGATGGCGGGGGTCAGCGGCCCCTCGCCCAGCACCGCCCGCGTCCCGCCGCTGACGAAGGGGTCCGCCGCCGCGATGATGCGGTTCAGCGCCTCCAGCGTCTTCGGCCTCTGGTCCGCCATGGCGGCGACGGCCTTGTCCGGGTTTCGCTTCATGGGCGCCGAGGCCTCCCGTTCGATCATCTCGCGCACCCGGGCAGGCGCGCCCCGGATCATATCGGGAATGGCCGCCGCCTCCGGAAGGTTGCGCCAGTACCGCCGGGGCATCTCCGAGGCCATCATGCGCGGGTTGACCCGCGCCGGATTGAAGGTGCTCTCGTAATAGGCGCGCCAGCCGTCCTCAAACGGGTCGCCGTCCGGCGCGTCCTCCCGCCGTGCGGGCGGGCCGAAGTCCAGCGCCGCTCCATCCCAGAAAACTGACCCCAGCGGCGTCAGGATCGACCAGCGCATGGAGCGGAACCGGTCCACGAAGAACAGCGCCGCCGACTCCAGCACGAAATGCTCCGGCTCGAACCAGGCCGCGAACCGTTCGTGCCCCGGTTCCTCCTCGATCCGGCGAAAACGGACGAAGGCGTGCATCTTGTGGATCTCGCGGCGCACCGCCTTGTCCATCTGCTCCAGCCGGTGGACCAGCGGATCGCTAGCGATCTCGGCCAGCGCCCGCTCGCCCCGGTGAATGCGCCAGACCAGCTGGTACAACAGGGCGAACCGCTCCGGGTCCGCGTGGCGCACGCACGACTGGATCAGCGCCCCGGCCCGGCGCGGCAGGATCAGCGGCGGCCCGTCCGGCGGCGCCTCGCCGAACAGCGCGCCGCCGCTCCAGTCCACCGCCCCGGGCGGAGCCTCCACCGCGATCAAGCCCCGCGCCGCCCGGCGAAATCCGTCCAGATCAGCGCCGGGCGCCAGGGCCACCGCCCAGTCCATCAAAACAGGCTCAGCTGCCGCGCCGGCGGCGTCAGCATCTCGCGCAGGTCCGCCCGGTCGGTCAGCTTCAGGGGGCTGTGATCCGCAGCGATCAGGAACGGCCTTGCCCGCTTCAGCGCCGGCGACAGCCGCGCCAGATCCGCCATGCCCAGCCGCGTGTGCCGCCGCGCCTTCAGGATGCGGTCCACCGCTCGCACTCCCAGCCCCGGCACCCGCAGCAGCAGTTCCCGGTCGGCCGTGTTCACATCGGCCGGAAACCGGTCCCGGTTCTTCAGCGCCCAGGCCAGCTTGGGATCGATCTCCAGATCCAGCATGCCGCCGTCCCCGCCCTCGGCCACTTCCAGCGGCGTGAAGCCATAGAACCGCAGCAGCCAGTCGGCCTGGTACAGCCGGTTCTCCCGCTGCAACGGCGGCGCCTTGATGGGCAGGGCGGCGCTTGCCTCGGGAATGGGGCTGAAGGCCGAATAATAGACCCGCTTGAGCCCGTAATCCCCGTACATGCGCGCAGACGACTGCAGCACGTCTGCGTCCGTGGCCGCGTCAGCGCCCACGATCAACTGGGTGCTCTGCCCGGCGGGCGAGAACCGTCGCCGTTCCTCCTTCGCCTCGGTGATCCGTTCGCGCATCTGGCCCATGGCCCGGCGAATGGTCCCGCTGTCTTTTTCCGGTGCAAAGGCCTTCAGCCCCGCATCGGTGGGCAGTTCCACATTGATGGACAGCCGGTCCGCCCACAGCCCCGCCTGTTCGATCAGCCAGGGGCTGGCCTCCGGAATTGTCTTCAGATGGATGTAGCCGGCGAAGCCGTGGTCCTGCCGCAGCGACTTCGCCACCCGCACCAGTTCCTCCATTGTGTGGTCCGGCGAGCGGATGATGCCCGACGACAGGAACAGCCCCTCGATGTAGTTCCGCCGATAGAACTCCACCGTCAGCCGCACTACCTCCTCCACCGTGAACCGCGCCCGGGGCGTGTTGGAGGACCGCCGGTTGATGCAATAGGCGCAGTCGAACAGGCAGTAGTTGGTCAGCAGCACCTTGAGCAGCGAGACGCACCGCCCGTCCGGCGTATAGGCGTGGCAGATCCCCGCCCCCGTCGTGGACCCCAGCCCGCCCGGCGACGCCTTGCGCTTCTTGGCCCCAGACGACGCGCACGAGGCGTCGTACTTGGCCGCGTCCGCCAGAATCCTGAGTTTTTTCGAGAGCTTCTCATCCATCCCGGGACAATGGCACGCGTTCCTCTTTTGTTCCAGCCGCCGCAGAGACCGTCTTGCGTTCGGGGCTTCACATCTGCTTCATGACCGCATCGGATGCGTTCGGGGGCCTTCGTCCTTGCTGACGTCGGAGCATCTGTGGAGGTCGGGCAGCAGCCGCAGGGCTGTGGCGCGCCGCCCTTTCCTCACCATAGTTTTTCAAGACTCGGGACGACCGCATGACCCTGGACAGCGACTCCGCCGAAGAACGCCCGCGCGGCGTGGTGCACCGCTACTGGTTCGGGGTCGTGCTGTGGAAGCGCATCCTGCTGGCGCTGGTCCTGGGCGTGATCGTCGGCCTGATCTGGGGCGAAGGCGCCGGGCAGATCCGCTGGCTGGGCGATCTGTTCGTGCGGCTGATCCAGATGGTGGTGGCGCCGCTGGTGTTCGTCACCATCGTGTCCGGCGTGATCAGCCTCAGCGACCCGAAACGTCTGGGCTCCATCGGGGTCAAGGCGGTGTCGCTTTATGTTCTGACCAGCCTCATCGCCGTCGGCGTCGGCCTCGCCCTGGCCACCCTCCTTCAGCCCGGCGCGGGCGTGGATTTCTCGAACGCTGTTCCCCGCGAAGGTCTTGAAGCGGCCCAGCCGTTCGCCGGCCTGATCGAGATGATTGTGCCGACCAATCCCATTGCCGCCCTGGCGTCGGGCCAGATCCTTGCAGTGATCTTCTTCGCCCTGATCCTGGGCGCCGCCATTCTGGCGTCCGGCGAGGCGGGCAAGCCGCTGGCCGATGTGTTCAATTCCGCCTCCGAAGCCATGCTCAAGCTGGTGGGCTTCATCATGGAGGTGGCGCCCTTCGGCGTCTTCGCCCTGATCGCCTGGGTCATGGGCACCACAGGCCTGACCGCCTTCGTCAATGTGGCCCTGCTGGCCCTGTGTGTGGTGGTCGGCTGCCTGATCCAGATTCTCGTCTTTCAGGGCGGGATCATCAAGCTGTTCGCCCGCCTTCCAGTCTGGCCCTTCTTCCGCGACGTGACCGATGCGGCCCTGGTGGCCTTCTCCACCTCCTCGTCCTCGGCGACCCTGCCGGTGACCATGGCTGTGGCCGAGCGGAACCTGGGCATCAGGAAGCCGGTCTTTTCCACCGTCCTGCCGCTGGGAATGACTGTGTCCATGGACGGCACGGCCCTGTATATCGGCATCCTCGCGGTCTTCGCCGCCCAGGCCTTCGGCATTACGCTCAGCGCGTCCGACTACGCCCTGATCGCGGTCACGACCCTGCTGGTTTCGATCGGCACCGCCCCGGTGCCCTCGGCATCGCTGTTCATGCTGGCCGCGGTGCTCCAGGGCATCGGCGTCGACCCGATGCAGACCGCCCTGCTGGTGGGCTTCGTGCTTCCGTTCGACCGCATCCTCGACATGACCCGCACCGTGGCCAATGTGGTCAGCGACCTGGCGGTCGCCACCGTGGTCGGCAAGTGGGAGAACGAGATCGACGTGGAGGCCTACATCGCCCCGCCGGTGAAGTGACGCGACGGCTTCTCGACCGCGGGCCCGCTCAGGCGTCGCCCAGGTCGATCGGGGAGGACGTCATGACCCTGAAGGTGTGCGGGACGCCGTCCGCAGCCCGGATCGAGATGTACTCGCCCGGCACGAAACGCTCGTCGTCCAGACGAAATCCGAACTCGTCATCCGCCTCGCCGGGTTCGAAATCGAAGAACCATCGACCGTCGTCAGACCGGGCAAGACGACCGACGGCTTCCGTAGCGTCGTTTCGGAACCGGCGAACACGGCTGGGCCTGGCCTGCGTCTGGCAGGCGGCCTTGTCCAGCTTCTGGTCGCCGTCCAGAGGGATCACCAGATCGTAGCCGAAGCCGGGATTCCCGGCCGGATGGTCCGGCTCGCGGGCCAGCTCAAGCCGCACGTGGTGAAAAGCGGCCTGAGCGCTCATTCGCCGGCTCCCGGCTCACGCGAATCGAGATTGGACCAGATGGCGATTCCGCCGACCGACACGATAAAAGCGGCGAAGGCGGCGATCACGCCGCCGAGAACGATGAAGGATTGAAGAGTCATGATGGTCTCCTTTCTCCTGATCCTGTGCGTTGCGAATCCTTGCGTCCTTGATCCGGATCAAAGATCGGCGCGCTCTTCCTTCTCCCGATGACGACGGGACAGGACGCGCTACAGTCCAAGGCGGCCGAGATGGGTCATCTCATCCAGCCAGGCGCGGCGCCGTCCCGGCGATGCGCCCTCGACCATGCCGAAGACCGTGGTTCTGACCGGCCGGAATCCCACGAACTGGAAGACGTTGCGGCTGAGGCTTCTGAGGCTGTGGGCGCCGAACCAGCTGAAATAGACCCAGCCGGGCATGCCCATGGTGACGACCAGCCGCGCGGACCGGCCCTTGAGCAACCCGCCCCTGGCCGTTCGCGTCGGATCAAACGCAAAATCGGGACGCAGCACCTGTTCGAGAAAGGCCTTGAGGACCGCTGGAACGTCGCCGAGCCACAAGGGATAGATCACCACCACATGTTCGGCCCAGAGCAGATCCTGCTGACACGTCTCCACGATTTCCGGCGCCGGGCTCTCCCAGTCCGAGCGGCTGGCGAGCAGCGGAATGTCGAGGTCGCCCAGGATCAGGGTGCGCAGGGTGTGGCCCGCTTCACGCGCACCTTCGCGATACGCCTCGGCCAGGGCGCGGCACAGGCGTTGCGGCGAAGGATCGGGGTGACCTTCGATAATGAGGATGCGCCGGGACGGCTTGCGGTGCGTGTCCATACCCCATGATCATCCCCCGCATCGTGGACGGCCTTGATCCAGATCATGAGAAACCACAAGACTGGATCAATAGCCTGCCGCCAGGGCCAGCCGCATCAGGTCAGACAGGGTTCGAACACCGGCCTTGCTCATCAGATTGGCCCGGTAGACCTCGACCGTGCGCGCGCTGATCTCCAGGTCGCGCGCGATCTCCTTGTTGGACTGTCCCGCCGCCACGCCCGCCAGCACGTCCCGCTCCCGGGGGCTGAGTCGGCTCAGCCATTCAGGGGTGTCGACCGAGGCGCCGCCGGCGGGTGCCATGGCCGCAGCCGGAGCCGCCAGCGCCCCTTCGACGAGACGGATGAACACCTGGTCGTCGAAGGGCTTCTCCAGGAAATCCCAGGCCCCCGCCTTCATGGCCTCGACCGCCATCGACACGTCCGCGTGCCCTGTAATGACGATGACCGGATGAGGCAGCTCAAGCGTTCTGATCCGCCGCAGCAGATCGAGGCCGGACAGACCCGGCATGCGCACATCCGTCACGATGCATCCGGGTTCGAGATCCTGTTCCCGGTCCAGCAGGGATCGGGCTTGTGGATAGGTGCGGTGCGCATGGCCGCGAACGTCCAGCAGGAAGGACAGCGACTCCCGCATGGCGTCGTCATCGTCCACGATATGAACCATGCGTTCGCTCATCAGGCTTCCCCTCCGGCCAGCGGAACGGTGAAGGCGAACAGGGTCCCGCCCTCATCGTTCTGATCACACCAGATTGCGCCGCCGTGGGCCTCCACGATCGTACGGCAGATGGAAAGCCCCACGCCCATCCCATCGGCCTTGGTGGTGACGAAAGGTTGAAACAGCCGGGCCTGAACCTCCGGCGCCAGGCCGTTTCCAGTATCGCTGACCCAGATTCGGGCGAAGTCTTCATCGTGAGCGGCCACGCCAATGACCAGATCGCGCCGGGGCGCGCCGGCCATGGCCTCGACCGCGTTGCGGATGAGATTCAGCGCCACCTGCTGGATCTGGATCGAATCGGCCAGCACAAGCCCCACGTTCCGGTCGAATTGATAGGAGACGCGCAGGTCCAGGGAGCGCGCGCCGATCAGGCCCAGGGCGCTGGCCTCCTCCATGATCTTGACCGGATCCTGAGGGGTCCGCTCGGTGCCTCCCTTGGCGACGAACTCCCTCAGGTGACTTATCACGTCCCCGGCCCTGAGCGCCTGATCCCCCGCCTTCCTGAGCGCTTCACGCACCCTCTCCAGATCGGGATCGGGCTGCTCAAGCAGGGTGGCGGAACCCTTCATGTAGCTGTTGATGGCGGCCAGGGGCTGATTGAGTTCGTGGGCCAGGGACGACGCCATCTCGCCCATGATGCTCAGTCGGGACACGTGGACAAGCTCCGCCTGGAGCTCCTGAAGGCGACGCTCCTGCTCGCGCCTGTCCGTCAGATCCCGCACAAAGCCGGTGAAGAAGCGGTCGCCGTCGAAATTCGCCTCGCCGACCGCCAGCTCCATGGGAAAGGTGGACCCGTCGCGCCGCTGACCCACGACGATGCGCCCGATTCCGATGATCCGGCGTTCACCGGTCGTGCGATACCGATCCATGAAGGCGTCGTGATCATCCCGGTAGGGAGGCGGCATGAGCACCTTGACGTTGCGGCCCTCCACCTCGGCCGTCCGCCACCCGAACAGTCGTTCGGCCGTCGCGCTGAACGACTGGATAATGCCCTTTTCGTCGATGACGACCATGGCCTCGGGGACTGTATCCAGGATGGACTGAAGGTGGGCCTGCCGCGCGGCGGCCTGTCGGCGGCGCGTGAGATTCATGTGCCCCATTTGCGCAACCACGGGCCCGATGATCAGGAACAGCAGGGTGTCAAGGATGTTGGCGCGATTGAGCCAGAGCGCGTCGCCCAGAAACAGGACGGACATGATGAGGCACAGGCCCGTGGCCGCCAGGGCGGGCGTGCGCCCGCCGAACGAGGCCGCAAGCAGCACAACCGGCAGGTAGAGCAGGAAGAAGCTGCGGTCGGTGAATGTCTCATCCAGGCCGAAGCGCAGCATGAGCACCACGGCGACGCCCGCGACCACCGCCAGGACGCCTCGAACGAGATCATCCCTCTTGACTGCCGTCAGGTTGACTAGCCGCATGCCCATCGCCGCAAAGGAGAGGCCACGGGGACTATCACGACGGCGCCGAACGCCGCCACTTCTTTCCGGCGCGGTCTCTGCCGGACTCACTCTCAGGCGTCAGCCCAGGCCATGAGCCGGTCCGTTCGAACCAGGCGATAGCGGCGCGCGCCAAAGAACTCGACCACGCCCTCGGCCTGCAACTGGGACAGCATGCGCGAGACCGTCTCGATGGTCAGGCCCAGATAGTCCGCCATGTCCTGGCGCCCCATGGCCAGCTCGCCATGGCCCATGCGGCGGCTCAGCGACAGCAGAAACACGCCCACCCGTTCAAGGGCTGTATGACGCCCCAGCAGCATCAGGTGCTCCCGTGACCGCTCCAGTTCCTGGGTGGTCGCCTCCCAAAGGGCAGCCTGGATGCGCGTATCTCCGGCGCGTCCCGGCAACGCGGCGCCGGGTTTGAAGACCAGCACCTCGCAGGTGGTCAGGGCCTCTGCCGCGAACCGGTGCGTCGGCCCGCACTCAAGCCCGAACATATCGTCGCGGAAATAGAAGTCGCCGATCTGCCGTCGGCCATCGCCCATGATCCGCGTTGTGCGAACGGCGCCCGAGATGACCCGATAGAGCAGGTCCGCCTGTTCGTCCTGGGTGTAAATGTCCTCGCCTCGGGCGAACACCATCCGAACGCCGAGCCCCTCGAAGGGCTCCTGATGGCGGGGGGACTGAAGGGCGGGATCCAGAAGAGTCATGGGCTTGCTCCTTGAAACCACCCTAGGGAGGGTCCGGAGAGCCGGAAATTCGGGACCGCCCCCTAAGGGACTCTACGGAGTGGCCAGCCTCGTCCTTGAACTGCATCATGGCGGCATGGCGTTGGGTTCGAGACCGTGCGGCCCGAACTGGACCGCGGCGAAGCCCCCTGCCCCCGCGCCGGACCCAGGCGCTTTCGCAGCCCAGGCTGCACCGCCCACCACGGAGTGAGGCCATGCGTATTCTTCTCGTCGCCGCCCTGGCCTTGTCAGCCGCCGCCTGCGCCCCGTCGCCCGAGATTCGCGCGACCGGAGACGCGCGTCTCGACTCCACCGGAATGGAAGCCGCGGCCGCCGAGCGCGCGGAGTTGATCGTGCGCTCGAACTGTTCAGGCTGCCATGCGGTGGGACTGACCGGCGCCAGCCCCTTGCCGTCAGCACCGCCCTTCCGGGAAGTGGCGGCCAGGCGTGATCTCTTTCTCCTTGAAGAGGACTTCGGCCAGGGTCTGGTGACCTCTCATCCCGACATGCCGCCCTACCGGTACCGCGCCAGCGAGATCGACGACCTGATGGCCTACTTCCGCAGGCTGGAGCGTGAGGGCCGACTCTAACCCGGCGACCGCAGACGGAGGTCCAGTCGGGTCACAACAAGGAAGCTCCCATGACCTATGCAAGTCTGATGGTCCACGTCGACAATGGTGTGGAAAGCGATAGCCGCGTCACTCTGGCGCGCGATATGGCCGCGACGTTTGACGCCAGACTGATCGGGATCGCCGCCACCGCACCGGACACCTGGGCCATCGCGCCCTACATGCACGGAGCCTTGCTGGGCGATGCGCTCGATATGTACATGGACCTGGCGAGAAACAATCTCGCTCAGGCGGCCACTGACTTCGCGACCCTCACCAAACCCCGGGCGAGCCGGTGCGAATGGCGAGGCGAGATGGGCGACCCGGTTGAGGTGATCACCCGGCAGGCCCGCGCCGCCGACCTGATCATCCTGGGCCGTCAGCCCCACACGAACGCCGTCTGGAGAATCGACGTCGGCGATGTGCTGTTCGCCGCCGGGCGGCCGCTGCTGCTGACGCCCCCGGACCCGGCCCTGAATCCGGTCGGGACTCCTGTGCTCGTGGCCTGGAAAGACACGGCGGAAACCCGCCGGGCGACCCTGGCCGCGCTCCCGCTGTTGAAGCGGGCGGACCGGGTCGAGGTCGTCGAGGTCTGCCGCGACGACGACCTGGAGGAGGCCGGCGCCCGCACCGCCGACGTGGCCGACTTTCTGCGGCTGCACGGGATCGCTGCGGGATCTCAAGCCCGGCCCCGCGGGCCCGTCTCCGCAGGCGACGCTCTGCTCGCGGCGGCCGAGGACTACGGCGCAGGGCTGATCGTCGCCGGCGCATACGGTCATGCAAGGCTGCGGCAACGGGTTATGGGCGGCGTGACGCGCACACTGCTGGAGAAAAGCCCGCTCTGTCTGCTGCTCAGCCACTGACCTGACCGTATCGCTCACCCCCGAGGACCCCATGCCGTACAAAGATATCCTGCTGCCCCTCTTCACCTACCCGACCCCGATCCCCGAATCGGCCATGCGCAACGCCGCGGCCATAGCCTTGCGTCTGGGCTGCGGATCGGATGGCGGCGAACTCGCCGCCATGGTCTTCAAGGTCCAGATCCCGCCCACGCGGAACCGTCTGGCGAATTTTCTGGCCCAGACGGACGACCTGATCCGTGAAGAAAACCGTCGATGCGTCGCCGTGGCCGAGAAGACCGCCGCCGCATGGTCGGAAATCGCCGCCGGGTGCGGCCTGAGAAACCGGACGTTCATCCGCGACGTGGACATGTTCGGCGAGGCCGAGGCGCTTTCCAGTGCGGCGCGGACCTCCGACATCTGCATGGTCTCGATCGGCCCCGAGCAGGAAATCGACAAGGCGGCGGCGGAATCGATGCTGTTTTCGTCCGGCCGGCCGCTCCTCATCTTCCCCGAGGCGGGCCCGCTGCGCGACAGCGAAACGTTCGGGCGGATCGTCGTGGCCTGGGACGCCAGCCGCTCGGCGGCGCGCGCCCTGGGGGACGCCCTGCCCCTGCTCATCGGCGCAAGCGACGTCCGTATTCTGACCGTGGTCGGCGAAAAGGCCTCGGCCAGGTCCGGCCAGGGCGCAGAGGTGATCCGGCATCTGGCGCTGCACGGCGTGCAGGCGACGGTCGATGAGGTCGACGCCGCCGGCCGGCCCATAGGCCAGGTGCTGGAAACCTACATGAACCAGCAGGACGCAGACCTGCTGGTGATGGGCGGCTTCGGTCATTCCCGGGTGCGCGATTTCCTGCTCGGCGGCGCGACCGGCGCCCTGCTGAAGGATCCAAAATTCCCGGTCCTTCTCGCCCACTGATGAACTACGGGCTGAAGCCACGACGGCGGGGCCGCAGTTCTGCGGCCCTCGCCGGGCTCGGTGCGGTCTATCTGGTGGTCCTCGTGATCGGTCTGGCGACAGCCCCGCAGGGCGCTCCGATCCCGGATCCGTGGTTCACCCTGATGGAGGGCCTGATCCTTCTGATCGCGCCGCTGATGGTGGCGATGATGGCGGACATCCATGCAGAGGCTGCGCCCGTCGCAAGAACCGGAGCGCTACTCGCGGTCGCCTTCATGACCGTGGCTGCGGCGCTGACCTCGGCGGTTCATTTCTCGATCCTCGCTCTCAGCCGGACACCGCCCTTCACGGACGCTGCGTGGTCAAGCGTCTTCGCCTTCGAGTGGCCATCGGTGGTCTACGCCGTCGACATCCTGGCATGGGACGGCTTCTTTCCTCTGGCCCTGCTTTGCGCGGCGCCCGCCGTTCGCAGCCGGCTGATCCGCCGCCTGCTGTTGCTGGCGGCCGTCCTCGCCCTCATCGGGCTGCTGGGGCCCGTCCTCGGACGGATGGACATCCGCAACATCGGCATCCTCGGATACGCCGTGGACTTTCCGCTCGCCGCAGCCCTTTACGCATTCCGCCCCCCGGCCCTGGAGCCGAGGGGCGCCTGAGGCGCGGCGCGTATCCGGCTGTGGCTGAAACAGAAGCGGCCCCGCATCGGGGGCCGCTCCATTCCTGTCGTGCTGAACCGGCGTCAGAACCGGCGCGACACGCCCAGCGAGACCACCCAGGGATCCAGGCTGACGTCGCTGGTCAGGGCGCCGCCGTTGATGTCGGCGTCCGTGTCGAACCAGATCTTCTTCACGTCCACATTCAGGCTCCACGGTCCCTGCAGCCCGATGTCGGCCCCGGCCTGCAGCGCCAGGCCGAAGCCGTCGTCCAGGTCCACCGTAAAACCGTTCATGTCTTCGCCTTCAAAGAAGACCATGTAGTTCACGCCCGCGCCCACATAGGGGCTGAACCGTCCCTCGGTCAGCGGGCGGTACTGCAGGGTCACCACGGGCGGCAGCACCCAGGTCTCGTGCACCGCCACATCCGTGCCTGGTCCCTGGGCGCGGATTTCATGCTTGGTGGCGCCCAGAATGGCCTCGACGGCGAAGTGGTCGGTCAGGAAATAGGTGAAACCCAGCGTCGGCATGGTGCTGTCGCCCACATCGACGTTCAGGCCGGTGCCCACGCCGGCCGAGGTCAGGATCGCGTCGTCGGCGCCCGACGACACATTGCTGACCCGCG
>NZ_PNLV01000023.1 GCF_013823285.1 Brevundimonas sp.
TGCGTGCGGACGGTGAATGCTTCTTATTTATCTTCTGGTCCTGGCTGCGTTCTCGACGGCCGTGTTCGTCCTGGCCCGGCGCGCCGCCCGCCGTCGCGCGACCGTCGCCAAGGCGCATAGCGCCGCCGGCTATCACGGCGCCTGGGCGCTGATCTGGGCCGCGGTCCCCGCTCTCATCATCCTGATTCTCGCCTCGACCTTCGACGCCCGCATCGAGCGGGCGGTGCTGATCGCCTCGGCGCCCGAGGCGGTGCAGGCCCTGGACGCGCCGCGCCGCGCCGCCTTCATCGAGGACGCCCGCATCGTCGGCGCCGGCGGGATGCCGCGCCAGATCTGGACCGGCGACCTGTCGACGGCGCTGCAGGAAGAGGCCGCCCGCGCGTCCCGCGTCGACGGCGCCCTGGCGTGGGGCGGTCTGATCGCGGCGATTCTCGCAGCCCTGATCGGGGCGGGCCTGGCCTGGCGTCAGACCCGGCCGGAATTCCGGGCGCGCAACCGGGTCGAGACCTTCGTCGGCGTGACCCTCTTCGCCTGTTCGGTCGTGGCGATCCTGACCACCATCGGAATCGTCGCCTCCCTGCTGTTCGAGAGCCTTCGCTTCTTCCAGATGGTGCCGATCACCGAGTTCCTGTTCGGCACCCAGTGGTCGCCGCAGATCGCCATCCGCGCCGATCAGGTGGGCTCCACCGGGGCCTTCGGCGCCGTGCCGCTGTTCGTGGGCACCTTCCTGATCATGATCATCGCCATGATCGTGGCCGGGCCGATCGGCCTGTTCTCGGCCATCTATCTGGCGGAGTACGCGGGGCCGAAGCGCCGCGCGGTGATCAAGCCGGTGCTGGAGATTCTCGCCGGCGTGCCCACGGTGGTCTACGGCTTCTTCGCCGCCCTGACGGTGGGGCCATCCTTCCGCGCCTTCTTCAACTGGATGGGCGCCCAGCTGGTGGGCGGTCCGCTGGACGGCCTGGGCCAGCATCTGCTGCTGGTGCAGAACCAGATGGCGCTGGTGGCCGGCGCGGTCATGGGGATCATGCTGATCCCGTTCGTCTCGTCCCTGTCCGACGACATCATCAATGCGGTGCCGCAGTCCCTGCGCGACGGCTCCTACGCCATGGGCGCGACCAAGTCCGAGACCATCAAGCGGGTGGTGCTGCCCGCCGCCCTGCCCGGCATCGCCGGCGCCTTCCTGCTGGCCGTGTCCCGGGCCATCGGCGAGACCATGATCGTGACCATGGCCGCGGGCCTGGCCGCGCGCACCACCCTGAACCCGCTCGAAACCGTCACCACGGTCACGGTCCAGATCGTCACCCTTCTGACCGGCGACCAGGAGTTCAACAGCGCCAAGACCCTGGCCGCCTTCGGTCTGGGTCTGACCCTGTTCGTGGTGACCCTGATCCTGAACTTCGCGGCCCAGCGCATCGTCCAGACCTACCGGGAACAATATGACTGACGCGACCCTGACCCGCGCCGGCGCCTCCGGTCGCAGCACCGCCCAGCTGAGGAAGAGCCTCAAGCGCCGGCACGCCCGCGAACGGCGGTTCAAGCTTTACGGCGTGCTGGCCATCGCCATCGCCATCGGCTTCCTGGCCCTGCTGCTGGGCCGGATCATCGAACAGGGCCACACGGCCTTCTGGACCCACACGGTGCAGACCGAGGTCTTTCTGGACCCCGCGCGCATCGACCCGGCCTATCCCGAAGGGACCAATTTCGACCAGTTGATCGCCGAACAGCAGCTGGCCCGCCTCGGGGTTCAGGATGACGAGAGCATGAGCGCCTCGCGCGACATGCGCCGGCTGATGTCGGCCGGGGTCGCCTTCGAGATGCAGCGTCTGGTGCGCGAAAACCCCGGGGTCATCGGCGACCGCATCACCGTGACCCTGCCCATCGGCGCGGACGCGGACCTCTATTACAAGGGCCAGCTGGACGGGGAGGGGGAGGAGCAATTCCGCCGCCTCAGCGACCGCCAGATCTTCTGGCTGGATCAGATGCGCGATCAGGGCCGCATCAAGGGCCAGTTCAACACGGGTCTGTTCACCCGTTCGGATTCCACCCAGCCCGAGCTGGCGGGCGTCCTCGGCGCGGTGGTCGGTTCGGCCCTGATGCTGCTGGTGACCGCCTCCCTGGCCCTGCCCATCGGCGTTGGCGCGGCCATCTATCTGGAGGAGTTCGCGCCCAAGGGCCGCATCACCGACATCATCGAGGTCAACATCAACAACCTGGCCGCAGTGCCCTCCATCGTCTACGGCCTGCTGGGTCTGGCGGTGTTCATCAACTGGATGCACCTGCCGCGCTCCTCGCCGCTGGTGGGCGGTCTGGTGCTGGCCCTGATGGCCCTGCCCACGGTGATCATCGCCACGCGGAGCGCCCTGAAGGCCGTGCCCCCCTCCATCCGCGAGGCCGCCCTGGCCATGGGCGCCTCGAAGACCCAGGCCGTGTTCCACCACGTCCTGCCCCTGGCCATGCCCGGCGTCATGACCGGGTCGATCATCGCCATGGCCCACGCCCTGGGCGAGACCGCGCCGCTGCTGCTGATCGGCATGGTCAGCTTCGTGCCGGGCGTGCCCGAGGCCATCACCTCGCCCTCCAGCGCCCTGCCGGTGCTGGTCTTCATCTGGGAGAACGCCTCGGAGCGCGCGTTCCATGAACGCACCGCCGCGGCCATCATGGTTCTCCTTGTTTTCATGATCATCATGAACGCCGCCGCCATCTATCTGCGGCGCCGCTTCGAACGTCGGTGGTAGTCCCCATGCGCTTCAATCTTTTCCGACAGCTGGACGGCGCCGAGAGCGGCGGGACCGCGGCGACCTCGCCCCTGCTGGCCCCGCCCCACGCCGCGCACCAGGAGCCCACCGGCCCCATCAAGATCCAGACCCGCGACGTCTCGGTCTTCTACGGCGACAAACAGGCCCTGTTCGACGTCAATGTGGACATTCCCGACAAGGCCGTGACCGCTTTCATCGGCCCGTCGGGCTGCGGCAAGTCCAGCTTCCTGCGCTGCCTGAACCGGATGAACGACACCATCTCCATCGCGCGGGTGAAGGGCTCCATCCGCATGGATGGCGAGGACATCTACGACAAGGCGCTGGACCCGGTGCTGCTGCGCGCCCGCGTCGGCATGGTGTTCCAGAAGCCGAACCCTTTCCCCAAGTCGATCTTCGAGAACGTGGCTTACGGCCCGCGCATCCACGGCCTGACCGACAACAAGACCGAGCTGGCCGACCGGGTCGAGCAGTCCCTGAAGCGCGCCGGCCTCTGGGCCGAGGTTTCCGACCGCCTCGACGCGGCGGCCACCGGCCTGTCGGGCGGCCAGCAGCAGCGCCTGGTCATCGCCCGCGCCATCGCGGTGGAGCCCGAGGTGATCCTGATGGACGAGCCCTGCTCGGCCCTGGACCCCATCGCCACGGCGAAGATCGAAGAGCTGATGGACGAGCTGCGCGAGGAATACTGCCTCGTCATCGTCACCCACTCCATGGCCCAGGCCGCGCGGGTGAGCCAGAAGACCGCCTTCTTCCACATGGGCGAACTGGTGGAATTCGGCGACACCGAGACCATCTTCCAGAACCCGCGCGACAAGCGCACCCTTGACTACATCACCGGCCGCTTCGGCTGAGGACCATCACCATGGCCATGAATGAACACACCGTCCGCGCCTATGGCGAAGAACTGAACGCCCTCACCGCCGAGGTGGCGCGCATGGGCGGTCAGGCCGAGGCCCAGATCAACGACGCCATCGCCTCGGTGGTGCGCCGCGATGTGGCCCTGGCCCGGCAGGTGATCGAGCGCGACGCCAAACTGGACGCCATGCACAACGAGATCGACCGCAAGGCGATCCGCATGATCGCCCTGCGCCAGCCCATGGCTTCGGACCTGCGCAAGTCGCTGGCGGCCATGAAACTGGCTCTGGATCTGGAGCGCACCGGCGACCTGGCCAAGAACATCGCCAAGCGCGGCCTGAGCCTGGCCGAGACCGAGCCCATGGCGCCCCTGACCCGCTCCATCGAGCGCATGGGCCGGCTGGTGTCCCAGCGGCTCAAGCAGGTGCTGGACGCCTACACCACCGGCGATGTGGAGCAGGCGGTCGCGGTCTGGTCCACCGACGACGAGGTGGACGAGCACTACAACGCCCTGTTCCGCGAACTGCTGACCTACATGATGGGCGACGCGCGCACGATCACCGCCTGCACCCACCTGCTGTTCATGGCCAAGAACCTGGAGCGCATCGGCGACCACGCCACCAACATCGCCGAGACCATCCACTACGAAATGACCGGCGAGGAGCTGGCCGGCGAACGCCCGCGCGCCACCGCCACCCCCAGTCCCAGTGAAATCGGCACGCCGGAGCAGAACGGATGATCCCTCACATCCTGGTATTCGAGGACGAGGACGCCCTGGCGACCCTGCTCCAGTACAATCTGGAAAAGGAAGGCTACAAGGTCAGCGTCGCCTCCGACGGCGAGGAAGGCCTGATGCAGGCCGAGGAGGAGACTCCCGACCTGGTCCTGCTGGACTGGATGCTGCCCAAGGTGTCGGGCATCGAGGTCTGCCGCCGCCTGCGCGGCCGCCCTGAAACCCGCAATGTGCCGATCATCATGCTGACCGCGCGCGGCGAGGAATCCGACCGGGTGCGCGGCCTGGACACGGGCGCCGACGACTATCTGACCAAGCCGGTCTCCATGGTCGAGCTGAACGCCCGCATCCGCGCGGTGCTGCGCCGCATCCGTCCCGGTCTGGCCGACGACCGGGTCAGCCACGGCGACATCATCATCGACCGCGTCGCCCACCGGGTGAAGCGCGACGGCAAGGAGGTCCACCTGGGCCCCACCGAGTTCCGCCTGCTGGACTATCTGATGCAGCACCCCGGCCGGGTGTTCAGCCGCGAACAGCTGCTTGACGCGGTCTGGGGTTCGGACGTCTATGTGGAGGTCCGCACCGTGGACGTCCACGTGGGCCGCCTGCGCAAGGCCCTGACCGTCACTGACGGGCTGCGCGATCCCATCCGCACGGTCCGGTCGGCGGGCTATGCGCTGGATCTTGAGGGATAAGGCCATGACCGATCACGCGACGCCGAACCTGCCGTCCCGTGATTTCGCCGCCACCTCGACTTTCTACGGTGCGCTGGGCTTTCAGGAGGAGTGGCGCGACGGCGGCTGGATGATCCTGTCGCGGGGCGACCTGACGCTGGAATTTTTTCCGCATCCCGATCTGGATCCGCTGCAGAGCGCCTTCGGCTGTTGCATGCGGCTGGACGACCTCGACGCCTTCTACGCCGTCTGCAAGGGCGCGGGTTTGCCGGAGACCGCCACAGGCCAGCCCCGCCTGCATCCGCCACGGCTCGAGCCCTGGGGCGGCCGGGTGGGCTTCATGATCGATCCCGACGGCACATTGCTGCGGCTGATCCAGAACCCGGACTGACGGCTCTCCTCCCCGCTCGCGGGGAGGGGGACCGCGCGGGCGATTCAGCCCGCGTGGTGGAGGGGGCGGCTCGGTTGTTGCCGGTGCGCGCCGCTAATCCCTTCCTCCCGCGCCGCCCCCTCCGTCACGGGCGCTGAATCGCGCCCGCGCCACCTCCCCATCTCCAAGGAATGGGGAGGAGAATTCGGGTTACATCCGCGCCAGCATCCACACCGCCATCCCGATCATCATCAGGTTCTCGGTCAGGGACACGAAGCCCAGCGGCACGTTGGAGTCCCCGCCCACGCAGGCGCATTTCAGCTCGCGCTTGTCGATGTAGACGGCCTTGAACACCGACACCGCGCCGATGCCGCCGATGACCAGGGCCACGGGCGCCGCCAGCCAGGTCAGGGCGCCTGAGATCATCATCACCCCGGCGAACAGCTCGGCGAACGGATAGACCTTGCCATAGGGGACCCAGCGCCGGGCCAGCAGGTCATAGTTCAGGAACATGGTGGCGAAGCCGGAAACGTCCCTCAGCTTCATCAGCGCCAGCAGACACATGGCGAAGGCGATGAACCACTCCACCGCGTGGATCGTCAGCACCGTCCCCATCATCGCCCATGTGGCCGCCAGGGCCATGAGGGCGGCCACGCCGAAGATGGCGATCACCGGCGCATAGGTGGTCGCCTCGGGGTCCTTCACCTTCAGCCCGAAGTGGCGCCGCAGGTCGTCGTAGCCGCCGATGCGCACGCCATCGATGAAGGTCTGGGGCGTGGTCTTCACCCCGTGCTCGGCCTTGAAGGCGTCGGTCTGCTCCCGGCTGGTCAGCCAGCGGTCGTCCACCGCATAGCCGCGCGATGTCAGCAGGTGTTTCGACTTCAGGCCCCAGGGACAGACATGCTGGTCCATCACCATGCGGTGCAGGACGGCGGTTTTCTTGGGGTGGTCGGTCATGGGAGCTCCTCTTGCCCTAAACCGGGCCCGTCCTATGTAGGTTCCGTACCATGGTACGGAGTCAAGGCATGGAGACGGACACCATCGGCGGCCTCGCCCGCGCGGGGGGCGTGGGCGTGGAGACGGTACGCTATTATCAGCGCCGGGGCCTGTTGCGCACGCCCGCGCGCGGCGACGGCGTGCGACGTTACGGACCGGATGACGCGCGGCGCCTGCGCTTCATCCGCACGGCCCAGACGGCGGGGTTCACGCTGGAGCAGATCGGCGAACTGCTGGTGCTCGACTCGGGCCGCGACCATGCCCGCGCCCGGGCTCTGGCCGGCCAGCGCATCCGGGATCTGGACGCCCGCATCGCCGAGCTGACCGCCGCCCGCGCCGCCCTGTCGCGTCTGGCCGAGGCTTGCGACCATGCGGAGGGGCCTTGCCCGATCATAGAAGCGTTCGAGATGGATTGACCCTTCTCCTCCCCGCGAGCAGGGAGGAGAAGCCGCTACCGCGGGTCCACCGTCTGGGCGATGCGTTCGGCCAGGGCGCGGTCCTCGCCGGTGACGCTGTGCAGCCAGACGTGGATCTGCCGACCGTCGCTTTCGCGCACGAACAGATGCTCCACCGCGCGGTTGGCGCCGTTCTCGTTGATGAGGATGGAGAGGCGGCCCCCCGCTTCGGTCCGGCGGCCGTCATAGATGGGGAAGGGCGAGCAGCAGCCGACATAGATGCCCACGAACGCCGTGTCGCCGCGTGACACCTGATAGACGTCGAAATCGGGGCCGGATGGGCGTTCCACCAGATCGAAAGCCTCGGGCACGTCCACGCGGAAGGCCAGTCCCGCCTGGGAGGTCAGGATTTCGAGCACCGGCGGCGGAGTCGTCTCGAGGACCGCTTCAGGAACGGGTTCCGGGGCGGGCTCCGGCGCCGCTTGGGGCTCGGGTTCGACGACAGGGTCGGGTTCAGGCGGCGCGGCGGCCGGCTCAGGCTCTTGCCGCATCTGCTCCAGCCGCTCTGACAGGCCCTCAAGGATGGGAGGCTCGGGGGACGGGTCTGCTTCGGGCGCCTCCCGTTGGGGGGCGGGCGCGGGCTGGGCCGCCTGGCCCGGCATCCGGTTCAGGCGGGAGGTGATGTCCTCGACCGGCGGCGCGGGAGTTTCAGGCGTCGGCTCGGCCTCGGGCGCGACCGCCGGTTCAGGCTCAGGCGCGGGCTGTGCCGCCTGGCCCGGCAGCCGGTTCAGGCGCGCGGTGAAATCCTCGGCCTCCTGCGCGGCGGCGGGAAAGGCGGGAAAGGCCAGGACCGTCAGGGCGGCGGCGATCAGCGTCTTGCGGAACATCATGGGGCGACTGTCGCGCCTCATCCCATGAACGGCAAGGCCCGAAGCGTGTAGGCCACCGCCGCCACAAGGACGAGCCCGGCGATGGACAGCAGGGCGAACCACATCAGCCGCTTCCACAGGGGCGGCAGCGGATCGTCGGGGCCGGGCGGGGGGACGGGTCTAATGATAGCCGGTCTCCGGGGTCATCTTGCCGCGGAACACCCAGTAGACCCAGGCGGTGTAGGCCAGGATGGTCGGCAGGATGAAGGCCGTGCCCCACAGCATCAGGCCGAGCGCATTGTCCGGCGCCGCGCCCTGACGGAAGTCCACCACATAGGGCACCACGTAGGGCGCGAAGCTGATCGCCAGCCCCAGATAGCCCGACAGGAACACCGTCAGCGCCCCCACGAAGGGCCAGCCATGCGATCCCTTGCGCGATCCGAGGAAGATCATGGCCAGTCCCGCCACGCCGAGCAGCGGGATGAGCGCGCGCGGCGCGAACACCGCCCAGTCGATCCCGCCCGTCAGGCCGTCGGCCCAGCCCCAGCGCTCGCCGATCACCGGATGGGCCACCAGGGTGGCCACACTGACCGCGGCCAGCAGGCCGGCGGTGGCCACGGCGCTGATCCCGGTCCATTTGCGGGCGTCGCCGTGCAGGTCGTCGGTGGTCTTGAGCATCAGCCAGGTGGCGCCCAGCAGGGCGTAACCGGCCACCAGTCCGCAGGCCACCAGCAGGGTGTAGGGGGTGAACCAGTCGAACGGCCCGCCCGCGAACCGGTCGTCCACCACCTGCACGCCCTGGATGAAGCCGCCGAGGATCAGCCCCTGGGCGAAGGCCGCCAGGACCGAGCCGAAGGCGAACATCTGGGTCCAGAACCGCCGCCCGCGATCCCGCGCCCGGAAGCGGAACTCGAAGGCCACGCCCCGCAGGATCAGCCCCGCCAGCATCATCAGCACGGGCAGATACAGCGCCGGCATCAGGATGGAATAGGCCAGGGGGAAGGCGGCCAGCAGCCCGCCGCCGCCCAGCACCAGCCAGGTCTCGTTGCCGTCCCACACCGGGGCGACCGTGTTCATCATCACGTCCCGGTCCCGCGGCGAGCGTGCGAAGGGAAACAGGACGCCCAGGCCCAGGTCGAACCCGTCCAGCACCACATAGAGCAGCACCGCCACGGCGATCAGTCCGGCCCAGATCAGGGCGAGGTCGAGGGTCATGACGGATCTCCCGGAAGGTCGCCGTCCACATCCTCAGGCGCCTTGGCCAGAGGTGACCCGGGCGCGCGGCGCTCCTCGGGAGCTCGCGCGGTGATCACGGCCTTCGGCCCTTCGGCCATCAGGCGCAGGATGAACAGGGCCCCGGCGGTGAAGACGATGGAATAGACGGTGATGTAGACCAGCAGCGAGGTGAGCACCTCTCCGGTGGTGACCGGCGACACGGCGTCGGCGGTGCGCAGGACGCCGTAGACCACCCAGGGCTGACGGCCGATCTCGGTGACCATCCAGCCGGCCAGCACGGCGATGAAGCCGGACGGCCCCATGACCACGGCGAAGCGCAGGAACCAGCGGCTGTCGAACAGCTTCTTGCGCCACAGCAGGACCGCGCCCCACAGGCCTAGCCCGATCATCAGCATCCCCAGCCCGACCATGATCCTGAAGGCCCAGAACACCATAAACACCGGCGGCTGATCCTCGGGGGCCAGCTGGTCCAGGCCCTGGATCACCTCGTCGCGGGGCAGGTTCTGGACCAGATTGCCGACGCCCGGGATGGACACCTCGAAATGGTTGGACTGGGTCGCGCGGTCAGGGATGGCGAACAGGTGCAGCGGCTGGTCGGGGCGGGTCTCCCAGTAGCCCTCGATGGCCGCCAGTTTCGACGGCTGGTAGTGGTGCGCCACCTCGCCGGACCAGTGCCCGGCCAGTAGTTGCAGCGGCGCGGTCACGGCGATCATGCCCACGGCCATGACCAGGGCCACGCGGCTGGCGGTCCAGCCCTGCGGCGCCTCGCCCGTCCTGCGGGTCTTCAGCACCTGGAAGGCCGAGGCCGCGCCCACCACCAGCGCCGTGGTCAGGAAGGCGGCCAGCAGCATGTGCGTCAGCCGCGAGGGGAAGCTGGGGTTGAACACCACCTCCCAGAAATTGGTGGCCTGGAAAACGCCGTTGACCAGGATCTCGTAGCCCTGCGGCGTCTGCATCCAGCTGTTGGCCGACAGGATCCAGAAGGCGGAGACGCTGGTGCCGATGGCCACCAGCACCGTGGCCAGGAAGTGCAGCTTCGGCCCCACCTTCTTCCAGCCGAACAGCATGACGCCAAGGAAGGAGGCCTCCAGGAAGAAGGCCGTCAGAACCTCATAGGCCAGCAGCGGCCCGATCACCCCGCCCGTCAGGCGGATGAACTCGGACCAGTTGGTCCCGAACTGGTAGCTCAGCACCACCCCCGACACGACGCCCATGCCGAAGCTGAGGGCGAAGATCTTCACCCAGAACAGGTACAGGGTCTGGAACACGTCCCGCCTGGTCCACAGCCACAGCCCTTCCAGCACCGCCAGAAACGCCGCCAGGCCGATGGTGAAGGCGGGGAACAGGATGTGGAACGCCACCGTGAAGGCGAACTGCATCCGGGACAGCAAGAGTGCGTCGAAATCCACGATCAGTTCCTTGAACAGCCCTGGGTGGTGTCGAACCGTGCGCTTGTGGACCGGTGATGTCCAGCGCCGCACCGCCGCGCGTCAGGCTGCCACAGGGTCAGGCCGCCGGCAGTTCGATCCAGAACGTGGCGCCTTCGCCCGGGGCGCTGATGACGCCGATCTCGCCGCCCTGCAGCTCGGTCAGGCGCTTGGCCAGGGTCAGGCCGATCCCGTGGCCCTCGATGGTGGACCGCTCCAGGCCCAGCCGGTTGAAGGGCTCGAACAGCTGGGCCTGCTTGTCGGGCGACAGGCCCGGTCCCTTGTCGATGACCTCGACCCGGATGTTGCGGCCCACGCGGCGGGTGCGCAGCATGACCATCCCGCCAGAGGCGCCGTATTTGACCGCATTGGTCACCAGATTTCCGATCACCTGGCTCAGGCGGATGGAGTCCGCCAGGGCCACCAGATCGTCATCGTCCCGCTCGGCGGTCAGGGCCAGGCCCTCGGCGTCCTTCTGCAGGGCGACGGTGCGGCGCACGTCCTCGACCACCCCGGCCACGTCCACCGGGCGCAGGTCCATCTGCACGGCGCCGGATTCGGCGCGGGCCACGTCCAGCAGGTCATGGGTCAGGGTCTCGATCTGGCGGGCGGTCTTGACCAGCATCCCCGCCATTTCGCCCTGGGTCGGGGTGACCGGCCCCAGCTGGCCCGAGGACCACAGGTCGCCGATGCCGATGATCCCGCCGATGGGGCTCTTGATCTCGTGCGCCACATTGGCCAGCAGGCGGGACTTGCCCGCGCTGGCCTTCTCCGCCTTCTGCTTGTCGGCGGCGGCGCGGGCGGCGAACAGGTCGCGTTCCTCCAGCATGGCCGCCACCAGCAGCATGGGCAGGCCCGTGGCGGCGGTGAACAACTGGGCCAGCATCACCTGCCCGGTCAGACCGGCGCCGGTCAGAGCCGTCATGGGGCCATGGCCGTGCAGGGTCGCGCTGATGGAGATAATCGCCGTGATCAGGATGCCGGCGGTGACCCCCACGATGCGCAGCCGCACCGCGATCACCAGCAGCAGGGGCACGATGATGAATTGAACAGGCGCCACCGCCTGGGTGAACAGCACCGTCACCAGCGCCGCCAGCCCGCCAAGCAGCACCACCGCCTCCGCCACATGCCACGGCCGGGCCAGACGGGCGAAATGGCGCTTGGTCACCGCCAGGCCAAAGGGCGCGAACACGGCGATGCCCAGGGCGTGGCCGAACCACCAGGTCTGGAGCGTGCTCAGGAAATCCTGGCCGTTCATCAGGTACAGCATGCCCGAGGCGAACAGGGCTGCGGGCAGCGGCGGGATCACCGCGGCGAGGATCAGGAATTTGGCGGCGCCCGGCACGGTGGCGATGTTCAGGTCCGGCAGGAAGCGGCGGATCAGCACCACGGCCAGCACCACCTCGATCATGTTGCCGATGGTGAACATGAAGGCCAGATCCGGCGAATTGCCCGCCAGCAGGTTTCCGCCCGCGAAACCCGTGGCGATCAGGGCCGCATAGGCCGCGTCATAGGCCTTGCCCTTGCCCGCGCGCAGCCAGGCGGTGACCGCCACGCCGCCCGCCGCCCACAGCGCGGCCACCAGGCCCGCTGAACGGCTGGTGGACACCGCCAGCACCACCAGGAAAGCCAGGATCACGGCCAGGAAGATCGGCGCGTGAGGCTGGCTCATCAGGTCGTGCCCGCGCCGCCACGAGCCCGCGCGCGCCTCTGCGGCGACGACGGCGGGATGGTCCAGGTCAGCGAGCGCGCGGCTCAGGATCATGGCGAAGGCTTTGAAAAATGGCGATACAGGACCGTCATTCAATCAGGCCTTTGCTAAATATCCCTTGCGATCAACCCATCAGGGTATTGAACCGCCGCACGGCCCCGGCCGGACCGTCCGGATGGCGCCACACCCCCGCGCTGACCGCCAGGAAGTCCGCGCCCGCCTCGATCAGGGGCCGGGCGTTGTCCACGGTGATCCCGCCGATGGCCACGCAAGGAAGGGCCATGGTCTCCTGCCAGATGGTCAGGATGTCCGGCTCGGGCCGGGCGGTGGTGTCCTTGGTGTCGGTAGGGAAAAAGGCGCCGAAGGCCACATAGTCCGCCCCCGCTTCCGCCGCCTCCATGGCCGCGTGGCGGCTGTCGCGGCAGGTGGCGCCGATCATGGCGTTCGGGCCCAGAATGCGCCGCGCGGCGTCCACCGCCGGGTCCTCGTCACCCACATGAACGCCGTCACAGCCCAGCTCGCCCGCCAGATCCGGCCGGTCGTTCAGGATGACGGCGACGCCGTGGGCATGGGCGACGGGCATGAGCCGCCGCACCGCCGCGCGCACCTGATCATCATCAGCGGGCTTGAGCCGGATCTGCAGGGCCGCCACGTCTCCGGCCCCCAGGGCGGCCTCCAGTTCGCCAGCGAAAGCCTCCAGATCAGGCAGGGCAGGCGGGGTGATCAGATACAGGCGGCAAGGGGCATTCGAGGTCATGGCCGGGGGGTGCGCCGTCTTGCCTCACCGGTCAAGACTCACGAGCCTGATCGGCTGAAGTGGAATCGCTTCGCGATTCCGCTGATGCCGTGAATCAGGCTCCAGATAAAAGCGAGAGCATGATTCACGCTTCTGCCGGAACCGCAAGGCGGTTCCATCCGAAACGATCATGCTCTGCGCATGCGAACGATTTGCATGGCCCGCGAGTCCTGCTATGGAGAGTCGTTCTCAACGTATCGGGTCGGGCGACCACACCGTGTACATCTGCAACTGCAACGGCATTCGCGAACGGGACGTGGCCCGCGCCATCGAGGCGGGGGCCCAGCGTCCGCGCGACGTCTTCGCCCGCAACGGCTGCCAGGCCCAGTGCGCCAAATGCGTCTGCGAGATGCGCGAGATGATCCAGGAATCGCGCCAGGCCTTCGCTCTCGCCGCCGAATAGAAGTGCGGGCGAGATTTACTCGCAATTACAATAAGCTGATAAGTATTCGCAGGTGAACAATCGCCGGCGAAGCGTGTTATGCCTCATGTTATGGGCGCGGCCGTCGTGTGAGCTGCTCCCGGAACGAAAAGGCTTGAGACCATGAAGGGCGATCCCGCGATCATCCGGACGCTGAACGGCGTCCTCACCAATGAGCTGACTGCGGTGAACCAGTATTTCCTGCATGCCCGCATGTTCGAAAGCTGGGGCCTCAGTCATCTGGGCAAGGTCATCTACGACGAATCCATCGGCGAGATGAAACACGCCGACAAGCTGATCAAGCGCATCCTGTTCCTGGACGGCCTGCCCAACCTGCAGGACCTGCACAAGCTCAAGATCGGCGAGACCGCGCCGGAATGCATGGGCGCCGACCTGCAGCTGGAGCTGGACGGCCGCCGCGACCAGATCGAGGCCATCAAGCAGTGCGAGGCCGCCGCCGACTTCATCAGCCGCCAGATCCTGACGGAAATCCTGTCGGACACCGAGGAGCACATCGACTTCCTCGAGAACCAGCTGAACCTGATCAAGCTGCTGGGCGAGCAGAACTGGCTGCAGAGCGCCATGAAGGACATCGAGCCCGACGGCGCCGCCACCGGCAACTAGCCGGAACCCCATCCCGCCTGACCTGTTCCGTTCCCTGACTCATCCAACAGGGAGAACACCGCCATGCCTCGCCCCCGCCCCGTCGACCGGTTCCTGAACAGCAAGGGCCGCAGCGGACGGCATGTGGCGACAGGTCTGGCGGTCACTGCCGGCGTCGGGCTCGTGGCTTCGGCCCTGGTGGCCCTCACCGCTGATCCGCGCGAGACGGCGCCCGACCATGACGGCCGCCCGATCGTCCAGAAACCGCGCAACGGCTACAGCATCCTTCTGCCTGCCCTGATGTCGGCCGCGACCCTGGCCGGCCTGCGCGTCTGGAACGCGCCCTCGGGGCCGGACCGCAACAGCGCCCTGCGTCTGTGGGGCGTGTCCCAGGCGGTCAGCGCCTTCTGGATGGCCTCGCGTCCGCGCAGCATGGCTGGTCAGATGGTCGCCGCCATGATGAGCGCCGGCATGGCCGCCGCCTTCGCCCACCAAGCCCGCAAGCTGGACCCCCGGGCCGGTTTCATGGCCTCGCCCATGGGCTCAGCCGTCCGCTGGGGCAACATGATCGGCGACAGGCTGCACGGACGGGGTCGTCCCGACGGCGCAACAGTGCACTGATCAGTCTGTGGCGCGCGTGACCGGGCGCTCACCGCCCTCGGGCAGCAACCGGACGCCCCGGTCGCCCACGAACACCAGCACCTCCAACCCCTGCGCCGCGCCGCTACGGGCCCAGTCGCGCAGGGTCGTCTGATAGGGCTCGCGCCGCCACGCCTGCGGGTCCGCGCCGTCCGCCTCGATGATCAGGCGCTGGCCGCCGTTTTCGGAATGCATCACGAACCCGGCGCGGTCGGGCCGCCAGTCCTCGTCCAGGTTCGGGGCCAGCAGCCAGGTGCAGTTGAACGCGCCGCAGGCGGAGGGCCGCTCCGCATAGATCGAACAGCCGCGCCCCTTGCGGAAATGGCCGCACCATTTGCGCGGGGGCTTGGCGATGGCCTCCACCCCCATGATCTTGCAACACAGGCCGCAGTCGCCGCAGGCGCGGGGTGGAGCAGGGGCGGCGGCGGACGCGGTCATCCCCTGACGCTACAGGGCCGAAGGGCCCGCGTCAGGAGGCTTGCCAGACTCACTATTGCGATGCATTCTCAATATCGCATTCACGGAGTCCGGCCCATGATCGTGCTCGCCACCGGCGCCCACAGCCTCGCCCGCCTGATGCAGGCGGATCGCCCGCGCCGCGGGCCCCGGGCCGACCCGCCGCCGAAACCGCCGTGCACAGCCGGAAGGACGTGATTCCCAATCCTCCCCCATCGGGGGAGGGGGACCGCGTAGCGGTGGAGGGGGCTGGACGGCCGTCTGGCTGTTCGATCGCCCGCGCCATCGGCGATCCAGCCACCCCCCACCCGCCGCCGCCCGGCTTCAGCCCCCTCCGTCTCGCCGCGATGCGGCGATCCACCTCCCCCGATGGGGGAGGATTGGCCGACTTCATCCCGCATTGAGGCGCGCTGACCGATCAGGTCTCAGCCCAGCCAGCCGCGCCGCGCGCCCCAGGCCAGGGCCAGTTCCGGCCAGACGGCGGCCGGACGCCCCACGATCTGGCGGATGCCGAAGCCGTGGCCGCCCTCCTCGAACAGGTGGGTCTCGACCGGCACGTCGGCCGCGCGCAGGGCCGTGGTCAGCATCATGGCGTTCTCGGGCGGGACCGCGCCGTCGTCCATGGCGTGGACGATGAAGGTGGGCGGGGTGTCGCGGCGGGGCATGGTCTCCAGCGACCAGTTGCGGATCTGGTCTGCCGTCGGATTCTCGCCCAGCAGATGGCTGCGGGACCCGGCGTGCGCATGCGGGTCGGTCAGGGTCACGACCGGATACATCAGGATCGACAGGTCCGGGCGCGCCGATACGGCGTCCGCCGCGTCCACGGCCTCATAGACCGCATCCCCGTGCCGCGCCGCCAGTGTGCCCGCCAGATGGCCGCCGGCCGAGGCGCCCAGCGCCCCGATGCGGTCCGGGTCGACGCCGTACTGCGCCGCATGGGCGCGGATCAGGCGCATGGCCCGCTGGGCGTCCTGCAGCGGCGCGTTCGGTCCCGCCGCCCAGTTGTCGCCGGGCAGGCGATAGCGCAGCACGAAACAGGTCACCCCCGCCGCCGCGAACACCCGCGCGCAGTCGTAGCCTTCCTTGTCCACCACCGCCCAGCGATAGCCTCCGCCGGGGATCAGCAGCAGGGCAGCGCCGTTGGGCCGCTCGGGCCGGAACACGGTCAGGATCGGGTCGGTGGTGTAGACGGCGAAACGGTCGTGAAACGCGGGGTCCTCGGACCGCTCGTTCACTTGAGCGACCACGGTGACGTTCTCGCCCCCGGGCGCGCCACCCGGCCACAGCCGCACCGTCTCGGTGGGATCGGCGGGCGCCCGCTCCGGTGTCACGGCGGCGGCCCGCACCGCCTCGCTCCAGGGCGCCTGGGCCAGCACCGGCGAGGCGGTCAGGCCGAGGCCTGCTGCGGTCAGCAGGCTGCGACGGTGGATGGTCATGCGGGATCTCCATTGCCTGGCGTCCATTCAGGCAGCGCCATTTCAAATCGGTCGAAGATGAATCCAGGCGCCACGGTGCAGGTGACCAGGGTCCAGCCCCCCAGCGGCCGCGCGGCCTGCCAGGCGTTCGGGGGCACGACCACATGGGGCCGCTCGCCCGCCGCCAGATCCGCGCCGAGCACATGACGGACCGGCTCCGCGTCGCCCGTCATGGCGATCCCCAGCTCCACCGGCCCGCCGGCGTTGAAGCTCCATACCTCGGCGGCGTCGGTCACCCGGTGCCAGTGCGAGCGCTGTCCGGCCGCCAGCAGATAGTGGATGGCCGTGGACGCCGCCCGTCCCGGCGCGACCTCGGCCGCGTCCCGGAACGTCTCACGGAACCAGCCGCCCTCCGGATGGGGCTCAAGGTTCAGCAGGGCGACGATCTCGGCGGCGGTCATGCCGCCACCATAACGCCCATGACACCGGTGGCCAGACTAAACCACCTCGCGCCGCGACAGGTGTGCCAGCATCAGGCCCAGCACCAGGATCCCGCCCCCCAGCCCGAGCATGAGCGCCAGATCCGCCCGCGCCGGGTCGGTCGCCAGAACATTGACCGGCATCTGCCAGGGCATGAACACCCCGTTCTTCGCCGAGGTGGCGACCACCGCGAAGAAGGTCCCGCCGATGCCCAGCACCAGCCCCGGCACGAAGCTCCTGAACCGCAGCGCCGCCCACAGCTGGATGGCGGTCAGCAGGGCCCCTGCCGCGAAGATGCGGGCGTGCAGCCAGACCATGGTCGTCCAGTCGATGACGCCGGTCGGCGCGATCCCGGGCTTGATCAGTCCGGCCAGGGCGCCCGCGCCGGCGGCCAGAACCAGAACCGTCGCCTCCATGGCCGCGACCACCAGAAACACCGCGCCGGCCTTGGCCGCCAGCAGCCGCCATCGGCGGACCGGCAGGGCGAACAGATGCTCCCAGCTGCGGGGGCCGTGCTCCATCTGGGCCACAAGGGCGGTCAGGGCGGTCACGCTCATGGGCAGCATGAAATAGGCCCAGATGGCGGCGGCCTGCATCATCACCATGGACCAGTCCTGGGCCGTCTCCAGCCGCAGCAGGTTGAAGAAGAGGAACAGGGCGATCAGGCCCGGCGCCGCCACCGCCAGCAGGGCGGCGAGCGAGCGATTGAGCTTCAGCAGCTCCACGGACAGGGCGGTCAGCATTCAGGCGGCCTCCTTGCTGGCGGTCGGCAGGCGGTTCTGGTCCGCCACACGTCGGTAGAGGGTCTCCAGACCGGGACGTCGCGGCGTCAGGGCGAAGACCGCAATCCCCGCCTCCACCAGCGCCCGATTCAGGCCCGCCGCCGCCGCCCGGACGTCGTCGCCGGGCCGCAGCCGCACGGACAGGGCGTCGCCTTCCAGAAGATCAAAGCCCCGGGCCAGGAGGAGCGGCCGCGCCCGATCGGGCTGGTCCACCTCCACGTCCAGCCCCGGCGCGGCGCGGGCGGTCAGGTCCGCCAGCGCCCCCTGAACCGCCAGCCGCCCGGCGAGGATCACCCCCACATGGGTGGCGGTCTGCTCCACCTCGTTCAGCAGATGGCTGGAGACCAGCACCGTCGCGCCGGTTCGCGCGGGCAGCCCCGCCAGAAAACCGCGCATGTCGACGATGCCGTCGGGGTCCAGACCGTTGGTGGGCTCGTCCAGGATCAGCACCGGCGGCGCCCCCAGCAACGCCCGGGCGATGCCCAGCCGCTGTCGCATGCCCAGCGAATAGTCCGACACCCTGCGGTGCGCGTCAGGGCGCATCTCCACCACCTCCAGCACCCGGTCCGTCTCCTCCCGCGGCAGGGCCAGCAGGCGACGGGTGATCTCCAGATTCTCGCGCCCGGTCAGATTGGCGTGAAAGCCGTGCGCCTCCAGCAGGGCGCCCACCTTGCGGGCCGCGCCCATCCGGTCCGCCGCCACGTCGATCCCCTCGATCAGCGCCCGGCCCTCGCTGGGCCGGATCAGACCCAGAAGCATCTTCAGGGTGGTGGTCTTTCCCGCGCCGTTGGGACCCAGAAAGCCATAGACGGCCTGCGGCGGAACCTGCATCGCCAGGTCCTGAACCGCCGTCCGGCCGCCGAAGCGGCGCGTCAGGCCGCAGGTCTCGATCGCAAGGGTCATCGTCCATCTCTTTAAGTCTTAGCTCAAGTTGCGGACCAAGCGTTTTTAAGTCAAGATTAAAGAAAATTCAGCCGGATCCCCCATGACGCCCTCCCGTTCGACCGCCTTTCGCCGCATGTGCGCCCAGTACCGCTGGCTCGCCGTCTTCATGGTGGCCAGCGTCGGCGGGCTGCTGCTCTTCGTGCATCTCATCTTTCCGCTGATCCTCGCCCTGCGGGGCGAGACCGGGCCTCTGGCCCGGTGGCTGCCGGAGGTGATCTGGGTCTCGCCGACGGCCTTCTACCTGTTCGCCGTCTGGTCCATCGGCGCCGCCATGGGGCAGCTTGCGAAGGGTCGCCTGATCCAGCCCATCCTGTCCGACGCCTTGCGGCGGGTGGGCCTGGCCCTGGGCTTCGGCGGCCTCCTGAGCGTGTTCGGCGTCACCAACCTGATGCGGCTGATCGAGGGGGGACGAGGCGGCTGGGCCTATTTCGATGTGGCCGGCATGACCCTGGGCATGATCGGCGGCGCCCTGTTCCTGCTGGGGCGGGTCGTCGACCACGCCGGGCGGGTCCAGGCCGAGCTGGACGCGATGATCTGATGCCGGTGCGCGTGACCCTCGACGCCCTGATCGTCCGCAAGGGGATCAAGGCCCGCGACCTGGCTGCCGAGGTGGGGATTTCGGAAACCCAGCTGTCCCTGTTCCGCTCGGGCAAGGTCAAGGGCATCCGCTTCCGCACCCTGGCGCGGCTGTGCGCGGCGCTGGGGTGCAGACCGGGCGATCTGCTGGACTATGATTTCGACCCCGCCGATCTGGCCCGGGACGAGGAGGACTAGCCCCGGTCAGGCCATCTCGACCGCCATGGCCACGGCCTCGCCGCCGCCGATGCACAGGGACGCCATGCCCTTGCCGCCGCCCCGCGCCTGCAAGGCTGACAGCAGGGTGGACAGGACCCGGGCCCCCGACGCGCCGATGGGGTGGCCCAGGGCGCAGGCGCCGCCGTGCACGTTCAGCCGGGCGTGGTCGATGTCCAGCTCGCGCATGGCGATCATGGCCACCACGGCGAAGGCCTCGTTGACCTCCCACAGGTCCACCTCCGACGCGCTCCAGCCGGCCCGCTCCAGCGCCTTCTTCATGGCCGGGACCGGGGCGGTGGTGAACAGGCCCGGCTCGTGGGCGTGGGCGGCGTGGGCCACGACCCGGGCCACGATGGGCAGGTTCAGGGCCCGGGCCACGCTCTCGCGGGTCATCACCAGCGCCGCCGCGCCGTCCGAGATCGAGCTGGCGTTGGCCGCCGTGATGGTGCCGTCCCTGGCGAAGGCGGGCTTCAGGGTCGGGATCTTGTCGGGGCGCGCCTTGCCGGGCTGTTCGTCCACCGAGACCGTTTCGGTCCCCTTGCGGCTGGTCACCTCCACCGGAGTGATCTCGGCCTCGAAGGCGCCCGAGGCGATGGCGGCGTTGGCGCGGCTCAGGCTCTCGATGGCGTAGGCGTCCTGGTCCTCGCGGGTGAACTGGTACTGCCGCGCCGCCTCCTCGGCGAAGGACCCCATCAGGCGGCCGGGCTCATAGGCGTCCTCCAGACCGTCCAGATACATGGTGTCGGAGATCACGTCGTGACCGATGCGCGCCCCGCCCCGGTGCTTGGCCATGACGTAGGGGGCGCCGGTCATGCTCTCCATGCCGCCCGCCACGATGATCTCGGCGCTGCCGGCCTTCAGGGCGTCGTGCGCCATCATGGCCGCCTGCAGGCCCGAGCCGCACATCTTGTTGACCGTCGTGGCCTCCACATGGCGGCCCAGCCCGGCGCCGATGGCCGCCTGACGCGCCGGCGCCTGGCCGAGCCCGGCGGGCAGGACGCAGCCCATCACGATCTGCTCGACCCGCGCCGCCTCGACCCCGGCGCGCGCCACCGCCGCCTTGACGGCGGTCGCGCCCAGTTCGGTGGCCTTCACCCCCGTGAAGACGCCCTGGAAGCCCCCCATGGGGGTGCGGGCGAACGAACAGATGACGACGGGATCGGACATGGCGGTTTCCTGGGCGGCTATGGTGTGTTGCGGCTCATATATTCACGGGGCGGCGTCAGCGAAAGGCGGGCGGCCGGCTCAGAGCAGCTTGCGCCGCTGCCGCGACAGGGCCAGCGGCGTGCCGTCCGCGCCCCAACACACCGCGTCGTCCACCGTCCAGCCCAGACCCAGGTCCAGCATGCGAAACTCGAAGAAGGCCCAGCCGTCCGGTGCGGTTTCGGGCGTCGGCGTGGCCAGGATGTCGTAGCGCAGATCCACCGTGGTCATCATCGGCGGCGCCTTCATGGCGGTCCACGACGGCGGATACAGCGCGTCCAGCAGGTAGCACAGGCGCAGCTCATCCAGCGGCGCCCCGTCATTGGTGCGCATCCACACCCGCTCCACCGCCGCGCGGCCCTCGTTGCCGCCCAGGATGTTCGGGCCGCCGTCGAAGCGGAACTCCACATGCTGGGTGAACCGCGGCCGCATGGGCCCCTCAAGCTTCCGGGCCGGGTCCAGGCTGTCCAGCGGCGGCGGGGGCGCATGCAGGGGCGTCAGGGCGACTGCATCTGCGTCCCGTCCCCAGGTCGCCGTGGCGTGATGGGTCAGGCGCTCGCCCTGTCCGGCCTCCAGCGCCGAATAGGCCACGGTGCGTCCGCCGCGCAGCAGGCGGGGTCGGAACGCCAGCGCCTGCCCATATTTCGCCGCCGCCAGATACTGCACGGTCAGGGTCCGCAGCGGTCCGGTGATCTCCAGCCCCTGCCGCATGGCCCCTGCGCACAGGGCCGCCAGCAGTCCGCCGAACGGAAACCCCGCCTCGGGCGGCGCCCCGATGGGGCCGTTGGAGAACTCGCCGGACAACTCGGCGGTCAGGGCCTCACCCGCGGGCGTCAGGGCCAAAGCGCGTGTCAGCGGATGGTCTGCGGAATCGGTCATGGGCAGCGACATATCAGAAAGACGGGCGGAGACCGGCGGAAGGGCCTCCGCCCGCAAGTCGAGGGACGCAGGAACGCCGCGGCGCGTCATGCGCTGCGATGTCCGTTGCCAAACAAGACTGACTCAATGGGTGTTGAATCGCAACCCACTTGTCAAAAGCCTGCCGCAACGTCACCTTGTTCGGTATGGGACGCACAGCCGACTACTCCCGCCAGAGCTGCTCCATCGCCGCCACCCTCGAGGTGATCGGCGATCCGTGGACGCTGCTGGTGATCCGCGACGCCTTTCAGGGCGTGACCCGCTTCGAGCAGTGGCAGGAGCGTCTGGGCGTGGCGCGCAACGTGCTGGCAGCGCGCCTCAAGACCCTTGTGGCCCATGGGGTGCTGGAGCCGCACCTGTATTCCGAACGCCCGCCCCGCAACGAATACATCCTGACCGCGCGGGGCAAGGACCTGTATTCGGTTCTGGTGACCCTGCACGCCTGGGGCGCCAAGCACCTGTATGGCGACAGCGATTCCGGCGTGGACATGATCCACAAGACCTGCGGCCATTCGCTGGAGCCGCGCATCGCCTGCGGCTGCTGCGGCGAGGTGGTGCGCCCGCGCGATCTGGCGCTGGTGCTCAGCGCGGACCGCCCCACCGTCGGCGACGTGCTGGCCCCCAAGGACGCGGCCTAGAAAGTCCGCGCTACTGCTGGCTGCCGGATCGCCACAGGTTCCGGGTCAGGGGTTCGACCAGATAGGACAACGCCGTCCGCCTCCGCAGCAGGATGACCACCTCCACCGGCATGCCGGGGCGTATGCCCCGGGCGGCCGGGCCAAGCCTGGCCAGCTCTTCGGGCGGTACGACCACTTCGACGCGGAAATGGCTCTGGCCGGATTGTTCGTCGGTGAAGCTGTCGGCGGACACGCTGGTGACCCGGCCGCGCACGATGGGAGGAACCTCCTCGCGAAGACCGGGGAAACGCACCTCGGTTTCAAGTCCGATGCGCACGCTGTCGATGTCGGCGGGATCGACCTGGGCCACCAGCACCTGCGACGCGTCCGCCGGCACCACCTCCATCAGCACCTGACCCGGCTGCACCACTCCACCGGGGGTGAAGACGCTCAGCCCCACGACCTGGCCGGTCGCCGGGCTGCGCACCTGGGCCCGGGCGATCTGCGCGCGCAGTTCTGAAAGGCGCGGCTGAAGCTCGTTAAGCTGGACCTCCACCTGACGCAGCTGATCAGCCACGTCTTCGTCCAGACGCGTGTTCACGCCCAGCATCTGCAGCCGCGTCTCGCCGATCTGCTCGCGGGCGGCGGCGATCTGCGCGATCAGGGCGCCTTCCTCACCGTCCAGCGACGCAGCGGTCCGTTCCAGCGCCCTGACCCGGTTCAGCGGCGCATAGCCCTGCGCCGCCAGCGAGCGCATGCCCTCCAGCTCCTCAAGGATCAGGCGCTGCTGTTCGCGGTTGGACTCCAGCTGTCTCTGATGACCGCCCATGCGGTCCTCAAGCTGGCTGATCCGTTGACGCAGCACGCCGCTTTCGGTGGATCGGCCCGCTCCCCGCGCCATGAACTGGCGTTGTTGCAGCGCCAGCGCCTCTTGCGCCAGGACGAGGTCATCGCCCGACAGATCTGCGAAGATCCCGGGCGTCGGGATGGCCGGCAGCCGGTCCCGTTCGGCGATCATGCGCGCCCGTTGGGCCAGCAGGGCGTAGACTTGCCCGGCCACGCCGCGTTCAATTGAGCGCAGGCTGCCGGCGTTGATCTCCAGCAGGACCTGCCCGCGCTCCACCTGGTCCGCCTCGGCCACATGCAGGGCGCCGACCACGCCGCCGTCCGGGTGCTGCACCGCCTGCCTGTTGCCCGACACCGCCACCTGGCCAGGGGCATAGGCGCCGGCGTCCAGCGGCGCGAACGCCGCCCATCCCAGGAAAAGCCCGAAGAACAGAAGGATGATGGTCCCGCCCAGCCACAGTTCGAACCGGGGCGAAGGGCTCAATTGCGGCGTCGTCTGGGCGGTGGATGAAGCGGCTTTCGTCATTGACTGGCCGCACCCCGGGTCGGCGCCCGTGCGTTTCTCAGGCGGGCGAGCACCTCTTCACGCGGCCCCTGGGTCTGGATCGCGCCATCCTTGAGCACCAGCAGGTGGTCGACTCGCGACAGCACGCCGGCGCGGTGGGCGACGATCACCACAGCCGCCCCGCGTCTTGCCGCCGCCAGAATGGCGGTCATGAGGGCGGCTTCCCCATCCTGGTCCAGATTCGAGTTGGGCTCATCCAGCACCAGCAGCACGGGATCGCCGTAAAGCGCGCGGGCCAGGGCCACACGCTGGGCCTGGCCCGCGGACAGACCGGCCCCGAACGCGCCCAGTTCGGTGTCATAGCCTTTCGGCAGCCGCTGGATCATGTCGTGCGCGCCGGCGGCCTGGGCCGCCTCGACCGCTGCCCGGTCGATCTGGTCCGCCGGCGCGCCCGTGGCCGCGGCGAAACGCGAGATGTTGTCCCGCACGCTGCCAGCGAACAGGCTGGGTGTCTGGGGCAGATAGCCTATGTGGCGGGCCAGGGCGTCACTGTCCCATGCGCTGTACTCGGCGCCGTCCAGGCGGACCGCCCCCATGGTCGGGATCAGCGCCCCGGCCATGACCCGCGCGAGGGTTGTCTTTCCTGAACCGCTGGACCCGATGACGCCGAGGGTCTGGCCCGGCTCAAGGGTCAGGGTCGCGCCCTTCAACTGAACCGGCCCCGCTTCGGTGAGGCGGACCGACACGCCTTCAACATCCAGCCGTCCCTTGGGGGCGGGCAGGGTGGTCCGGGGACGGTCCACGTCTGCGGTGGCGTCAAACAATTCGATCAGGCGCCGCCAGCCTGCGTGAGCCTTCACCAGACCGGGCCAGGCCCCGACCAACTGCTCGATGGGGGCCACGGCTCGGCTCAGCAGAACGGAAGAAGCGATGATGGCGCCGGGCGTCATCTGTCCGCGGATCACCAGAAACCCCGCCAGCCCCAGCGCGGCGGACTGCAGGGTCAGCCGCACGAATTTGATCGCCCCGGTGTAGCGCCCGCCCGCCATGTTGGCGTCCGCCTGCTGCTGGACCGCCCGGCGCCGTTCGTCGGCCTGGCGCGCGATGCTGTTGGCGCGCATGCCGAGCGCCCGCACCACCTCGGCCTGTGCGGCCAGGCTTTCCTGGGCGGCGTATGCGGCGCTCGCGGAATCCGAAGCGTGGCGAATGCGCTCACGGGTGTCGCGCTCGTTCAACCAGGCCAGGGCGAACAGGACCAGCCCCCCGAACAGGGTCAGAAAACCGATGGACCAGTGCAGCAGGAAACAGCACATCAGGAAGATCGGCGTCCACGGCGCGTCCAGAACCGCCAGGGTCCCCTGACCGCTCAGGGCCGTCCGCACATGGTCGAATTCGCGCAGCACATGGACGTTGGGCGCCGCGCCCCGCAGGCCCACGCTCCGCGCCAGAATGCGGCTGGTCAGCGCCTGGTCCAGTTTCAACCCGGTCCGCAGCAGGATGCGCACCCTCAGCCAGTCCAGGGCCGCCAGGGCTGCCAGGGCGAACAGGGCGACGGCGCTGATCAGCACGAGGGTCGTCAACCCTCCGGTGGGGACCACCCGGTCATAGACCTGAAGCATGTACAGGGTGGGTGTGAGGTAGAGCAGGTTCACCAGGGCGCTGAACACCGCCGCCCCGATGAGGTGCGTGCGACAGGCCAGAACGGCCTGCCTCAGCGGTTCAGCGCCAGCGGATGTGGGAAGCAGGTTGAACACGTCGGCTAGCCGCTCTGGGCCTCATTGCTTGATCATCCCGCCATTTCAGGCGCGACCATGACGACCCTCTCGCCCCTGGACAGCAACTCATATGGCAATCCCGGCAGGGCGCCAATGCGCCCTTGAGACGGCGGCCCCGATGAAGGAGCGGAGACCGGATGGCGCGCAAGGGCCCCCGGGCGTAGACTGCGGGCATGTCAGACCTGAAGACCCGGCCCACCGACGCCTCGGTCGAGGCCTTCCTCGATGCGGTCGAACAACCCCGCCGTCGGGAGGATGCGCGCGTGGTTTCAGCCATGCTGGCCGGGATCACCGGGGAACCGCCGGTGACGTGGGGTCCGTCCATCATCGGCTTCGGGCGCTACACCTATGTCAACACGACGAAGAAGCCTGCTGACTGGCCCGTCATCGGGCTCTCGCCCCGGAAGGCGAACCTGAGCGTCTACATCACCGGGCTTCACGGAACGACCCGATCTCATGGCCCGGATCGGCAAGGTGAAGACCAGCGTCTCATGCCTGTACATCAGCCGGCTTGAGGACGTGGACATGGAGGTGCTGCGTGAGCTGTGCGCGTGGGCGGTGGCGACCATGCGCGCCCGCCATCCGACAGGCCCATCGCCCGATTAATCCCTGCCGGGGACAAACTGTGCTATACTTGGCAAGATACGAGACAATATAGCCGACGCCTCGCGTCGAACCCGTCCGGGGAAGGCTTTCGCTTCGCGAGCCTCCGAACGCGGGGAAAGGGCCAGCCATGGCTGCCCGCACGCCTCCATATTCCGAAGGTCCGCTCAGCCTGGGGCTGGCCGTCATCAAGGCCTCGCTTGCCCCCGTCATTCTGCTGGATGCTGATCAGACGGTCATCGCCGCCAGCACCTCGTTCTGTGACGCCTTCGGGCTGGACGCCGCCGCTGTGGCGGGTTCGGCCATGCCGGGCCTGGGCGCCGGCGAATGGGGCTCGCCCCAGCTCCAGATTCTGCTGGCCGCCACGGCGCGCAGCGATGCCGCGGTGGACGCCTATGAGATGACGCTGGATCTCCCGGATCGCGGCCTGCGCTGCGTGGTCATCCACGCCCGGCGTCTGGTGACCGATGAGGACAACATCCGCCTGCTGGTGGCGGTGACGGACCTAACCGACGTCCGCGCCGCCGACAGGTTCAAGGACAATCTGCTGCGGGAGAAGGCCATCCTGCTGCAGGAGGTCCAGCACCGCGTGGCCAACAGCCTGCAGATCATCGCCAGCGTCCTGATGCAGAGCGCCCGCAAGGTGCAATCCGAGGAAACCCGGTTTCATCTGAAAGACGCGCACAGCCGGGTGATGTCCATCGCCACCCTGCAGCAGCAACTGGCCGCCTCGCGGCTGGGGGATGTGGAGCTCCGGCCCTATCTGACCCAGCTGTGCCGCAGCATCTCGGCATCCATGATTCCTGATCCCGAACGCCTCAAGCTGGAGGTGGTCGGCGACGACAGCGCCACCAGCGGAGACATCTCCGTCAGTCTGGGATTGATCGTGACCGAGCTGGTCATCAATGCCCTCAAGCACGCCTATCCCGGCGGGCGGGGCGGCCGGATTCTGGTGTCCTATGACTCCGATGCGCAAGGCTGGACTCTAGCGGTGCGGGATGACGGGGTGGGCATGCCGAAAAGCCCGGAGAACGTCACGCCCGGCCTGGGCACCAGCATCATCGAATCCCTGGCCCGCCAGCTGCACGCGGCGGTGAAGGTCGAAACCGGCAAGGGCGGCACCACGGTCTCCATCGTTCACGTCCGGACCGAGCCGGCCATGCTCCCCGAGCGGACCACCGTCCAGCTTTCGACCTGAGAAGGTCTCGCGAGGCTCTGCTCCGCGTTTATCCCACCGGTTGAGGTCCCCGCCCTTGCATCAATCGGCCATGCGCGGTTTCTGTCACCGGAACGGTGGCGCTTTCATCGCGTTGCCTGAAGACACCCTTTCTGGAGTTTGACCATGCGCTTGTCCGCCCTGACCGCCGCCGTCTCCGTCTTCGCCCTGGTCGCCGCGTGCGGGGGAAACGGCGAAACCGCCTCCACGATGCAGACGGGTGACCCGGTGGAGACCAACGCGGCGAACGCCCCGAACCAGCAGCCGGCCTTCGAGGGCCAGACCCGTGCGCCGGGGGTGCAGACCACTGTTTCGATGACCAGCGAAACGGTGGCCGAGGGGCTGGAAAACCCCTGGGGTCTGGTTCCCCTGCCTGAAGGCGGTTTCCTGGTTACGGAGAAGCCCGGCCGCCTGCGGCTCGTCAGCGCCGAAGGCGAGATCGGGGCGCCCATCAGCGGCGTGCCCAATGTGGTGTCGGATCGTCAGGCGGGCCTGCTGGATGTGGAGCTGAGCCCTGACTTCGCCAGTGACCGGCTGGTCTATCTGAGCTTCTCCGAGCCGCGACAGGGCGGCAACGGCACGGCCGTGGCCCGGGGGCGGTTGAGCGAAGACGGCTCGCGGCTGGAGAATGTCCAGACCATTTTCCGCGCCATGCCCACCTACGACAACTTCATGCACTACGGCTCGCGCATCGTGTTCGACCGCGAGGGGCGGATTTATGTGACGCTGGGCGAGCGCTCGTCTGTTGAAACGCGGGATCAGGCGCAGGATCTGGGCTCCCACTTCGGCAAGATCGTGCGCATCAACGCCGACGGTTCGGTTCCGGCCGACAACCCGTTTGTGGACCAGGACGGCGCCCTGCCGGAGATCTGGTCCTGGGGTCATCGCAACGTCCAGGGCGCGGCCCTGCATCCCGAGACCGGAGAGCTGTGGGGCATCGAGCACGGCGCGCGCGGCGGTGACGAGATCAACATCGCCCGGGCGGGTGAGAATTATGGCTGGCCCATCGCGGCCTACGGCATCGAATATCGCGGCGGCGCCATCGGCGAGGGCGCCACCACCGCCCCTGATACGGTCCAGCCGATCTACTACTGGGACCCGGTGATCGCGCCGGGCGGGGCGGTGTTCTATCGCGGCGACATGTTCCCCGACTGGAACGGCAATCTGCTGGTGTCGGGCCTGGCCGGCCAGCATCTGGCGCGGCTGGTGCTGGACGGTGACCGGGTCGTGGGCGAGGAGCGCCTGCTGACCGGTCTGAACGCGCGCATCCGCGACGTGGCGGTGGCCGCCGACGGCGCAGTCTATGTGGTCACCGATGATCAGAACGGTCGGCTGGTTCGCCTGCGCCGGGCGGACTGATCGCCTTCACCCGCCGGTCCGGCTGCGTTAGAACAATCATGAGCGGCCCGGTTACAGGGCCGCCAAGGGACATAGGGAAACACACATGACGCGAGTGGCGATGGTCACCGGAGGCACCCGGGGGATCGGCAAGGCGATCGTTCAGCGCCTGAACGAGGACGGGATCAAGGTGGCGGCCGGCTATTCCGGAAACACGGCCGCGGCCGAAGCCACGGCCGCTGAACTGGGCGTCATGGTGGTCAAGGGCAACGTCGGCTCGTTCGAGGATTGCGAACGGGCGGTCAGGGAGGTCGAGGCCGAGCTGGGCCCCATCGACATCCTGATCAACAATGCGGGCATCACCCGCGACGGCTTCTTTCACAAGATGAGCCCCGACCAGTGGTCCGACGTGATCCGGGTCAACATGGACAGCGTGTTCAACATGACCCGCCAGGTGATCGGCGGCATGCGGGACCGGGGTTTCGGCCGCATCGTCAACATCTCCTCGATCAACGGCCAGAAGGGCCAGGTCGGCCAGACCAACTATTCCGCCGCCAAGGCGGGCATGATCGGCTTCACAAAGGCCCTGGCGCTGGAGAATGCGAGGAAGGGCGTGACCGTGAACTGCATCGCGCCCGGCTATATCGACACCGAGATGGTGGGCGCCATGGATCCCAAGGTTCTGGAGAGCATCGTGGCCCAGATTCCGGTCGGGAGGCTCGGAAAAGGCGAGGAAATCGCGGACATGGTCTCGTGGCTCGCGGGGGAGCGTGCCGGATATGTCACAGGCTGCACCCTTTCCCTGAACGGTGGTCAGTATCTGGTGGGCTGACACGCGCGCGCCCAAAATCCGCCTTCGCTGCGAGTCATCTGATTGAGAATGTTCGCGGAACCCCGGATCAGCGCTGCGCTGTCACCGACGACGCTCGCCCTGGCGAGCATCGTTGCGGGCGTGGCTGTCCTGGGCTTCCCTGACGCCGCCGACGCCTGGACCCAGCCGCGCGGGAACGCCCAGGCGGAGCAGAGCCAGGATCTGCGTGAGCGCCCCGCCCGCGCTCTGGCGTCGCCGGGTCGTTACGTCACGGAAGGCGGCGAGACTTTCATCCTGGATCATTCCGGGGCCAGGCCCCTGTTGCGCTTCGACGAGAGTCCGGAGGTCTGGGTTCTGCGGGCCACGCCCGCGCCCCGTGGCGACATTCTCTACCGCAACGATCAGGGCGACGTTATCCTGCGCTCCACGCCTTCGGGGGGGGTGACCCTCTATACGCCCCGCGCGCCGGGCGGGGAGCCAGCCTCCCAGGCCGGACCCGGCCCGGGTCTGCGGCGACCCGCCCTGTCGCCTATCCAGCTTGTCAATTTCATGGTCCGCCAGAGCGACGTGGCGAGCCGGGCCGTGGGGCATCTGGTCGTGTTCGAGGCGGAAGAGATTTCACCCGGCTCGGAGACTCTGGTGGCCGAGGCCGCCGCCGCCGCTGTCGAGGCCCTGACCCGCATGGTGCGCGCCTCCAATCTGCGCGATCAGGCCCGACAGGTGCGCCGCATCGTCATCACCGAGGGCACGCGGAACCATACGGAATTCTCTCGCGGCGTCCTGACCATCACCCTCGATCCGCGCGAAGGGCCGGCGGGGCGCCCCTCATCGGCCCGGGTCGTGCGGACCCTGGCGGGCAGCTAGCCCCTGAACGCGTCCTTGGCGGCCCTGAGCGCGGCGAAGGCGGCCGCATCCGGAGCGTTCAGGAACGGGTTCAGGCGCTTCTCCCGGCCCATCATCGTCGGGACGGTCGACTGCCCGGCCTCGCGCAGGGCGAAGACGTCCCGCGCATAGGCCTCCAGTTCAGGACCGGGGTCGCCCAGACTCAGCGCGAAACGCGCGTTGGCGGCGGTGTATTCGTGGGCGCACCACACCCGGGTGTCATCCGGCAGGCCGGCCAGTCGGGTCAGGCTGTCCCACATCTGCTCCGGCGCGCCCTCGAACAGCCGTCCGCAGCCCAGGGCGAA
>NZ_PNLV01000024.1 GCF_013823285.1 Brevundimonas sp.
CGACGCCGTTCACCTCTCGGTTCAGCCGCTGCTGGTGCGACAGGGCGACCGGGTGGTGCTGATCGACACCGGCGCGGGCGGCCAGATGGGTACGCAGAACGGCCTGCCGGGCGCACTCGCCGCCGCCGGCGTCGACGCCGCCGAGGTGACCGACATCCTGATCTCCCACGCCCACGGCGACCACATCGGCGGCCTGCTGAACGCCGGAGGGGCCCTCGCCTTCCCCAACGCCGTGATCCGAATGAGCGCCCCGGAATGGCGCGCGCTGCAGGCCGGCGCCGAAGAACAGGGCCTCGCCGACCTCGTGGCCGCCATCACGCCGCAGGTCCAGACGTTCGAACCCGGCGCCGCCATCACGCCGTTCCTGACCGCTGTGCCGCTGGACGGGCACACCGCCGGCCATTCCGGTTTCGAGATCTCGTCGGGTGACCAACGCCTGCTCTACATCGGCGACGCCCTGCACAGCGCGGTGATCTCGGTGCAACGCCCCGAGCTGGTCAACGCCTGGGACAGCGACAGCAACACCGCCATCGCCACCCGGCGAGGCCTGCTCGAGCGCGGCGCCGGCGAGGGACAACGCTATTACGGCGTGCATTTCCCCTATCCCGGTCTGGGCCGCATCGAGCAGCGGGACGACGGTTTCGTCTGGGCGCCCGACACCTGACACTCCGCCATCGCGCTGGTGAAACTGGTTTGCACATCTGGAATGTTAGCGTTACCGTTCTCCTGAGAGTCCGAAGGACCGAGGGAGGATGCCGTGAAGTGGTGTGGTGCGCTGGCTGCCTTGGCCGCGGCCGGCTTGATGCTGGTGCAGACTCCGTGTGAAGCCGCAGTGGAGGAGCCGGACGCCGCAAGCGGCCGTGAAATCACTGTTGACCTGAACGCCCCTGCCCGCCCCCGCGACCGCATGGCGCTGCATTCGGTGGGGGCGGATTATCCGGGCGTGACGGGACGGGACGATGCTCTGGCCCAACTGAGGATCGTGCGTGACGAGCTCGGCTTCGACTACATCCGCTTCCACGCCATCTTCCATGACGACATGGGCGTCTATCGCGAGGTGGACGGTCGTCCGGTCTATGACTTCAGCCGCATCGACCGGCTGTACGACCGGTTCCTGGAGATGGGCATCCGGCCCTTCATCGAACTGGGCTTCACGCCGCACGACATGCGGACCTCGGACCAGACCCTCTTCTACTGGCAGGGCAACACCTCCCACCCCGATCCCGAGAAATGGGAAGGGCTGATCGACGCCTTCGTGCGCCACCTGATCGCCCGCTACGGCGCGGAGGAAGTGCGCCGGTGGTATTTCGAGTTCTGGAACGAGCCCAATCTGGACGGCTTCTGGGAGAACGCCGACCAGGCGGCCTATTTCGACCATTACGCCCTGACGGTGCGGACCATAAAGGCCATCAACCCGGCCTTGCGGGTCGGCGGACCGTCCACGGCGGGAGCGGCCTGGGTTCCGGAACTTCTGGCCTATGCCGAGGCTAACGACCTGCCGGTCGATTTCATCACCACACACACCTACGGCGTGGCGGGCGGTTTCCTCGACGAGTTCGGCCACGACGACAACATGCTGCTGACCACGCCCGACTCCATCATCGCCGACGTCCGCAACGTCAGGGCCCAGATCGAGGCGTCCCACAGGCCCGGCCTGCCGCTGTACTTCACCGAGTGGAGCGCCAGCTACAATCCGCGCGATCCGGTCCATGACAGCCACATCAGCGCATCCTTCATCCTGACCAAGACGCGTCAGGCCGAGGGGCTGGCCCAGAACATGAGCTACTGGGCCTTTTCGGACCTGTTCGAGGAGCCGGGACCGCAGACCCTGCCTTTCCAGGGCGGGTTCGGCCTGATGAACCCCCAGGGCGTACGCAAGCCCGCCTGGTTCGCCTACAAATACCTCAACGCCCTGGGCGATCAGGAGCTTGAGGGCGGCGACGATCAGACCATCATCACCCGCGACCAGCGGGGCGTTCAGGTGCTGGCCTGGATTTATGAGCCGCCCCGCGATCAGGACGTCAGCAATCGTCCCTATTTCGGCCGGGTTCACCCCTCCCCGCCCGCCGCGCCGCTGGTGCTGAGGTTCGAGGGACTGGCGCCCGGCGACCATGCCGCATCGGTCCGCCGTGTCGGCTTCCGCCACAACGACGCCTACACCGCCTGGCTGGAGATGGGCTCGCCCGAGACCCTGGACGAAAGCCGGCTGGTCGAGTTGCACGACCAGACCCGCGATGATCCCGAACTGATGACGGTGCGCGCCGACGCGAACGGCCGCGCCGTCCTGACCCTGCCTATGGCTGTGCATGACGTGATCCTGGTGGAACTGGAGACCGCACGATGACCCGCCGCACCCTGGCCACACTGGCCGTCGCCCTGACCGCGTTCGCCGGAGCGGCGTTCGCGCAGCCCCGAACGGTCACCGGAACGCTGGACCTGGACAGCCCCGGCGCGGTGATCCAGCCGGAGGTGTACGGCCACTTCATGGAGCAGCTGGGCAGCGGCATCACCGGCGGGATCTGGGTGGGTCCGGACTCCGACATTCCGAACACGCGCGGCTTCCGCAACGATGTGGTCGCGGCCCTCCGGGCGCTGGAGATTCCGGTCGTGCGCTGGCCGGGCGGTTGCTACGCCGACATCTATGACTGGCGCGGCGGCATCGGGCCGCGCGGCAACCGGCCCGTCACCCTGAACCGCTGGTGGGGCGGCACGGAGGAGGACAACGCCTTCGGCACCCACGAATTCTTCGACTTCGCCGAACTGATCGGGGCCAAGACCTATCTCAGCATCAATGTGGGTACGGGCACGCCGCAGCAGGCGGCGGACTGGATCGAATACGTCACCTCGGACAGCCAGTCCTCGCTGGCCCACGAGCGGCGCGCCAACGGACGGGAGCAGCCCTGGCGTCTGGACTACATTGGCGTCGGCAACGAGCCCTGGGGCTGCGGCGGCCGCATGCGCGCCGCCTACTACACCGATCTCCTGAGGCACTATGCAGGCTTCATCGCGCCCTTCGGACAGGAGTCCGTCATGATCGCGGCGGGACCCAGCGGGGACGACTATGACTGGACCCGCACCCTGATGCGGGACGGCATGACCAATTTCGACCAGCTGTCGGTGCACAACTACACCCTGCCCACCGGCGACTGGGCGGCCAAGGGCGCCGCGACCGGCTTTCCGGTCGAGGAATGGGTCTCCACCTTCGACAACGCCTACCGCATCGAGGCCATCATCGCGGGGCATTCGGCGGTCATGGATGAGTACGATCCGGACGGGACGCTGGGCATCGCCGTCGACGAATGGGGGGCCTGGTACGACCCCACCCCGGGTTCGCCTGATGGACACCTCCAGCAGCAGAACAGCGTGCGCGACGCCCTGGTCGCCGCCGCCCACTTCAACATCTTCCATCGTCACGCCGGGCGGGTGCACATGAGCAACATCGCCCAGATGGTGAACGTGCTGCAGGCCCTGATCCTGACCGACGGTCCAGAGATGGTGCTGACGCCCACCTATCACGCCTTCATGCTCTACAAGCCGTTCCAGAACGCCGGCGTGCTGCCGCTGACGCTGGACGACGGCGACGCGGGCGAAAGACCCATGGTGGACGCGACGGCGGCGCGGGGCGCAGACGGGCGCGTGCACCTGGCGCTGATCAATCTGGACCCCGCCGCCGGGGCCGCCATAGGGCTGGAGATGGAGGGCGCCGCCCGCATCGTGCAGGCCCGCATCCTGACCGCCGGGACCATGGACGCCCACAACACCGTCGCGGATCCCGACCGGGTCGCGCCTCGCCCGTTCGAGGGCGCGCGCCTTTCGGACGGGCGGCTGGCGCTCGATCTGCCCGCCCATTCGTTGGTGGTGATCACTCTGGAGTCCTCTTCGCCTTGACGTTTGAGCCCGGCGCCGTCATAAGCCCCGCCTTCACGTCCCGCCCGCAAGGTCGGGGTGTGTTCCATGACGGACGATGCGTGGACCGCCGTTGAGATCGCATTCCCATTCGGGGGGATGCCGGGCCGCATCCACATAGAGAGTGACATATGTCCAAGCGCCACAGCGCCAAGTACAAGATCGACCGCGCCATGGGTGAAAACCTGTGGGGTCGCGCCAAGTCTCCGGTCAACAAGCGGTCCTACGGTCCCGGCCAGCACGGCCAGCGCCGCAAGAACAAGGTTTCTGACTTCGGCATCCAGCTGAAGGCCAAGCAGAAGCTGAAGGGCTACTACGGCAACATCACCGAGAAGCAGTTCGCCAAGACCTATGATGAGGCCGCCCGCCGCAAGGGCAACACCTCGGAAAACCTGATCGGCCTGCTGGAATCGCGCCTGGACGCCATCGTCTACCGCGCCAAGTTCGTGCCCACCGTCTGGGCCGCCCGTCAGTTCGTCAGCCACGGCCACGTGACCGTCAACGGCAAGAAGGTCGACATCGCCTCCTACCGCGTGAAGGCCGGCGATGTGGTCGAGGTCAAGGAAAAGTCCCGCTCCATGGCGCTGGTGCTTGAAGCCCAGCAGTCGTCCGAGCGCGACGTGCCGGACTATCTGGAGCTGGGCGACCGCGGCTTCTCGGCCCGCTACGTGCGGATCCCCGAGCTGGCCGACGTGCCCTACGCCGTGAAGATGGAGCCGAACCTGGTGGTCGAGTTCTACTCGTCCTAAGGCTTTATCGGACGCTTTCGAGCGCCCGGCTGTGAACAACAAGGCCCCGGAGCGATCCGGGGCCTTTCGCATTTGGCCCAATCAGGCGATCATGCGTCATGCCTACGGGGGAGAGCGCCTTGCTCCGCACCATCGCAGCCACCCTGACCCTCTGCGTCCTCACAGGCGGTTGCGCAATGCTGGACCGGTTCCTGCCGGATCGCGGTGAGCCGACCGCGCACCGCCAGATCGTGGTGAGCACCGAAGGCATGCCCGGCGTGCTGGAGCCGATCCACGCCGCGGCGATCATCGCGGACCATGCCGTTTTCCGCGTCACCTCGGGCGGCTGCACCGAACGGGACGATATCCAGCCGATCATCACCCTCGTGGATGACGAGGCGGTGGTGACCCTGCGGCGGATGCATGATGACTACTGCCAGGCCTATGCGGAAGAGGGCCTGGAGCTGATCTGGACGTTCGAGGAGCTTGGCCTGGCCCCCGGCCAGCGGGTGCGGATCAATAATCCCTACCTGGACGCGCTTTAGACCGTCAGGGCGCGGGGCAGCTTGAAGGTGACCGTTTCGCGGGCGCCCTCATCTTCCCGAAGGGTCACGTCAAAGCGCGCGGACAGCGCCGAGATCAGACCCTGAATGAGCTCCTCGGGCGCCGAGGCGCCGGCGGTCACGCCCACAGTCTGCACATCATCGAACCAGGCCCACTCGATGCGGGAGGCGTCATCCACCAGCCGGGCGTCACGGGCGCCGGCGCGCAGGGCGACCTCGACCAGCCGCACGGAATTGGAGGAATTGGCCGAACCGACCACCAGGACGAGGTCCGACCCCTCCGCCAGACGCTTCACAGCTTCCTGCCGATTGGTGGTGGCGTAGCAGATGTCTTCCTTGTGGGGGTCAGGCAGGCCCGAGAAGCGGCTTTTGAGCGTCCGGACGATCTCCGCCGTGTCGTCCAGCGACAGGGTTGTCTGGGTGACATAGGCCAGGTCAGCGTCATCGGGCGGTACGAAGCCGCGGGCGTCCTCCACGGTCTCCACCAGGCTGATGGCGCCGTGGGGAAGCTGGCCCATGGTGCCCACCACTTCCGGGTGGCCCGCATGACCGATCAGAATGATGTGACGCCCCGCCGCGTGGTGCCGTTCGGCCTCCACATGGACCTTGGACACAAGGGGGCACGTGGCGTCGAGAAAGAACATGTCCCGGGACCGCGCCGCCTGGGGCACAGCCTTTGGGACGCCATGGGCCGAGAACACCACCGGGCGGTCATCCGGACACTCGTCCAGTTCCTTGACGAACACGGCGCCCAGACCGCGCAGGCGCTCCACCACATGGCGGTTATGAACGATCTCATGGCGCACATAGACCGGGGCGCCGTATTTCTCGATCGCCCGCTCCACGATCTGAATGGCCCGGTCGACGCCCGCGCAGAAACCACGGGGCGTGGCCAGGCGCACGGTCAGGGAGCGGCGATGGAGAACGGTCGCGGCGGCTGTGGTCATGCAGCCTAACTAGGCGTTCACCGGGCCGGGCGCCAGCGGGGGCGCGCGCGTTGCGGCGCCTCGCTTTAGCCGCTATCAGCGATGAGCCTAAGCCTTAGCTCGCGCCACGACCGGCGCCGGGCGTCACCTGCTCGCCGGGATTTCTTCATGCGCCGTATCGCCCTGACCCTCCTCGCCACGACCGCCCTGGCCGTCACGCCCGTCGTGAGCGAAGCCCAGACCCGGCCTGGCCAGACCCGTCCGGGCGAGAGCGGCGGCCAGCAGGAAAACCGCCAGCGCAATGACGGCTGGAACATGCCGCGTCTGCGCCTGAACCAACAGGTCAACGCCGGGCCCTGCCCCTTCGTGAAAATCCTCTATGACGCCGCGCGCTATGTGGAGATGCCCTTCGACCAGCCCAGCGCCGCCAATGTGGGCTACACGGGTGAAATCCAGGGCGTGACGGCGAACTGCTCGTATCGCGACGACGACCCGATCACCGTCAACATGAACATCCTGTTCGAACTGGGACGGGGGCCGCAGGCGGCAAACGACAGCCGGACCTATCGTTACTGGATCGCGGTGACGGACCGAAACACTGCTGTTCTGGCCAAGGAGTATTTCGACCTGCCGGTGAATTTCCGGGGGCAGTCGACGACCCGCATCGAGGAAGAGATTCGCGGCATCGTGATTCCCCGCGCTGATCTGACCACCAGCGGGTCCAATTTCGAGATCCTCGTCGGTTTTGAAGTCACAGCTGAAATGGCCGAGTTCAACCGAACGGGCAGCCGCTTCCGCATCAACGCCGGCACGGCCCAAACGCAGCAATGACCGACCTCAAGTCTGTTCTGGGCGAAGCGGTCGGGGCCGCCTTCGCCGCCGAAGGCGTGGACGCCGCGCTGGCCCGCGTCACGGCGTCTGACCGGCCCGATCTGGCCGACTTCCAGTCCAACGGCGCCCTGGCCGCCGCCAAGGCGCTGAAGGCCAATCCCCGCGATCTGGCGAGCCGGGTGGCTGAACGGCTGACCGCCGACCCCCGGCTTGAATCCGTCGAGGTGGCCGGGCCCGGCTTCATCAATCTGAAGGTGGCGGCCGCGACCTTGGCCGAGCGCGCCGAGGCGGTGGCGGGTGATGCTGACCGGGCCGGCGCGAGCGGCGTGGATGCGGCGCGCAAGGTCATCATCGACTACGCCGGCCCGAACGTGGCCAAACCCATGCACGTGGGCCACCTGCGCAGCTCCATCATCGGCGAGAGCCTGAAGCGGCTGTTCCGCTTCCGGGGCGATCAGGTGTGGGGCGACGCCCATTTCGGCGACTGGGGCTTCCAGATGGGCCTGCTCATCGTCGCCTGCGCCGACGAGGGACTGGCCGACGCCTTCATGGCCGAGGGCGACGGCCCCTTCCCCGCCGGGAGCCCCGTGTCACTGGAGGATCTCGAGCGCCTGTACCCGCTGGCCGCCGGCAAGGCCAAGGAAGACGAGGCGTTCCGCGACCGCGCGCGGAAAGCCACCGCCGAACTGCAGGCCGGCCGCGCCGGTTACCGCGCGCTGTGGGCCCACTTCGTCGCGGTCAGCCGCTCGGCGCTTGAGCGGGAGTTCTCGGCGCTGGGCGTGGATTTCGACCTCTGGAAAGGCGAGTCGGACGCGGACGCCTTCGTGCCCGGCATGGTCGCCGATCTGGAGAAACAGGGCCTGCTCATCGAGGACCAGGGCGCGCGCATCGTGCGGGTGACCCGGGAGGGCGACAAGCGCGACCTGCCGCCGCTGCTGGTCGTGTCGTCCGAAGGCTCGGCCATGTACGGGACCACCGACTTGGCGACCATCGTGGGGCGGCGGGAAGACCCGGGCTTCGACCTGATCCTCTACGTAGTGGACCAGCGTCAGGCGGACCATTTCGAGCAGGTGTTCCGCGCTGCCTGTCTGGCCGGATACGCCGACGAGGGCGCGCTGGAGCATCTTGGCTTCGGCACCATGAACGGCCCCGACGGCAAGCCGTTCAAGACCCGCGCGGGTGGCGTGCTGAAGCTGCACGACCTGATCACCATGGCTGTCGACAAGGCGCGCGAACGCCTGAAAGAGGCCGAACTGGGCGCCGACCTGCCCGAGGCCGAGTTCGAGGATATCGCCCGCAAGGTGGCCGTGGCGGCGCTGAAATTCGCCGACCTGTCGAACAACCGCACCACCAGCTACGTCTTCGACCTCGACCGCTTCATGAGCTTCGAGGGCAAGACGGGGCCCTACCTCCTGTATCAGGCCGTGCGCATCAAATCTCTGCTGCGCAAAGCGGCGGACCAAGGCGCCGCGGCCGGCGCCGTCGCGGTGGCCGAACCGGCCGAACGGGATCTGGTCCTGACGCTGGACGCCTTCGATCAGGCCGCCGCCGATGCCTATGACAAGCGCAGCCCGCACCTGATCGCCGAGCACGCTTACCGACTGGCCCAGTCGTTCTCGAAATTCTACGCCGCCTGCCCGGTGCTGGCCGCGCCGGACGAAGCGACCCGCGCCTCGCGCCTGGCCCTGTCAGCCGCCGCCCTGCGACAGCTCGAGATCGCCCTGGACCTGCTGGGCATTGCGACGCCGGAGCGGATGTAGCGACTGGCCTTCGCGCCACCCCTCTGCCACTGTCGCTCTATGCCGGAAGACATCGTCATAGATCTTGATGACGAGCTCTTTGCTCGCTTTGAAGCGGTCGCCCGTTCCAAGGGGCGGACCGTCGAAGAAGAAGCGCGCCTCGCCTTGAAACGCGCCGCTGAAGACTATGCGAAGGCCCATCCAAAATGACTGACCTCTCCCCCTTCATCGCCGGCCTGCCCAAGGCCGAACTGCATCTGCACATCGAGGGCAGTCTGGAGCCCGAGCAGATGTTCGCGTTCGCGCGGCGCAACCGGGTCGATCTGCCCTTCGCATCGGTGGAGGAGATCAAGGCGGCCTACGATTTCTCGAACCTGCAGGACTTCCTCGACATCTATTACGCCGGGGCCGACGTCCTGCGCACCGAAGACGACTTCCGCGAGATGGCGCTGGCCTATTTCCGCCGCGCGGCGGCCGACAGCGTGCGGCATGCGGAGATCTTCTTCGATCCCCAGACCCACACCGACCGGGGCATCCCCTTCCAGGTGGTCGCCGACGGGCTGCTGGCGGGCATGGGCGAGGCGGAACGGGAGCTGGGCGTCACCTCGAAGCTGATCCTGTGCTTCCTGCGCCATCTGGACGAGGACGCGGCCTTCGCCACCCTGAAGGCCGCCGAACCGTGGCTGGACCGGATCGAGGGCGTGGGGCTGGATTCGTCGGAGGTCGGCCATCCGCCGTCCAAGTTCGAGCGGGTGTTCAACGCCGCAGGGTCGCTGGGTCTCAAGCGCGTCGCCCACGCGGGTGAGGAAGGCCCGCCGGAATACGTCTGGGAAGCGCTGGACCTGCTCAAGATCGACCGCATGGACCACGGCAACCGTTCGCTGGAGGATCCGGCCCTGATCCGCCGTCTGGCCGCCGAGGGCATGACCCTGACCGTCTGCCCCCTGTCGAACCACAAGCTGTGCGTCATCGACGACCTGACCAAGCACCCCGTGCCCGAGATGCTGAAACAGGGGCTGCATGTGACCCTGAACTCGGACGACCCGGCCTATTTCGGCGGCTATGTGAACAGGAACTATGAGGCCATGGCCGAGCATGCGGGCGTCACTCGCGAGCAGCTGGTCCAGATCGCGAAGAACAGCTTTGAGGGCTCGTTCCTGGCCGATGAGGACAAGGCCCGCCACATCGCCGAGGTGGACGCCTACGCGGCCCGGGCCGCCTGATGCTGCTGCCCTTCTTCACCGCCTTGCGCGAGGCGCGCGTGCCCGTGTCCCTGAAGGAATGGCTGCATCTGATGCAGGCCATGGACGCGGGCGTGGCTGATGGAAAGGTTGAGGACTTCTATCATCTGTCGCGCGCGGTGCTGGTGAAAGACGAGAAGCACTATGACCGCTTCGACCAGGTGTTCGGCAAGGTCTTCAAGGGCGTCGAGACGGTGGGCGCGGGCGACGAGATCACCGCCGACGTCCCGGCGGACTGGCTCAAGCTGCTGAACGAGAAATACCTGACCGACGAGGAGAAGGCCCAGATCGAGGCCCTGGGCGGCTTCGACAAGCTGATGGAGACGCTGAAGCAGCGGCTTGAGGAGCAGACCGAACGGCACGAAGGCGGCAACCGCTGGATCGGCACGGGCGGGACCAGCCCCTTCGGCCACGGCGGCTACAATCCCGAAGGCGTGCGGATCGGCGGACAGGGCCGTCAGGGCCGGGCGGTGAAGGTCTGGGAGAAACGGGAATACAGGAACCTGGACGACACGGTCGAGCTGGGCACCCGCAACATCAAGGTGGCCCTGCGGCGCCTGCGGCGCTTCGCCCGCGAGGGCGCGCCTGACGAGCTGGACATGGACGCCACCATCGATGGCACGGCGCGCCAGGGGTGGCTGGACATCCACATGCGGCCCGAGCGGCGCAACACCATCAAGGTGCTGCTGTTCCTGGACGTGGGCGGCTCGATGGATGCCCACGTAAAGCTGTGCGAGGAGCTGTTCTCGGCGGCGAAGACCGAGTTCCGGAACCTGGAGTTCTTCTACTTCCACAACTGCCTCTACGAGGGCGTGTGGAAGGACAACCGGCGGCGGCAGTCGGAACAGACGGCCACCTGGGATCTCTTGAACAAGTATCCCGGCGACTGGCGCGCCGTTTTCGTGGGCGACGCCACCATGAGCCCCTATGAAGTCACCGTCCCCGGCGGGTCGGTGGAGCACTGGAATGAGGAAGCCGGCGCGGTCTGGCTGAAGCGGGCGCGAGAGCAGTGGGAGAAGTCGGTCTGGCTGAACCCCGTGCCCGAGCGGTTCTGGGGCTATACGCCGTCGGTCGGCCTGATCCGCGAGGTCATGGAGGAGCGCATGTTCCCCCTGACCCTGGAAGGGCTGGAGCGGGCCATGCGGACCCTGGCGCGATAGAATTCGCACGTTGGTCAAGCGAAAGGGCGCGAACGAATGTCCGCGCCCTTGCTTCAGTCAAGCCTGATTAGTCCTTCAGGCTGTCCTTGACGCCGCCGACGGCGTTCTGAACCTTGCCCTCGGTATGCTTGGCCTTGCCTTCGGCTTCCAGCTTCTGGTCGCCGGTCATTTTGCCGACGCCTTCCTTCATCTTGCCTTCAGCCTGCTTGGCGGAGCCTTCAACACGATCATGGTCAGCCATGGTGTATCCCTTCGGTTGACGCCGGCCGGTACGGCGGCGCTTCGATGGGATAACCGGCCACGGCCCCGAACTGTTCCGTCACGGTTTTGGGATCAGCGCCGACGCAACCACATCGCCACAGCCCACGCGTGCGCGTCGTGGCGCAGCTCCGCCAGCGCCCGGTGCGGGTCCAGCCAGTGCAATTCGTGGTCATCCTCGACCTTGGCGTCGGGGTCTTCCCGCTCCACCTCGGCGGTCCAGAAGCCGGCCAGATTGTTCACGGCCCGGCCGTCCGATTTGAGGAAATATTGCCCCGCCTCGCCCAGGCGATCACCCGGCCGGACCGTCAGGCCCGTCTCCTCCACAAACTCGCGGACAAGAGCCTGCTGCTCGGTTTCGTCGCCATCAATGGCGCCGCCGGGCAGATCGTAATAGCTCCCCTCCCCGCGATCCACGCGAACGCAGGCCAGGCAGCCGCCGCGAAACACGAGGCCGAAGGCGGTGGGACGATTTTCATAGCTGTGGCCGGGTTCCGGCTGGCCGAATTGCAGGTTCATCGCGCGCCTTACAGGTCGAAGACCATACGCGCCCGCACCCCGGTGTGTTCCGGATCGATCTCCAGCCTGGACTTGAGGCCATGGGCCATGGCCGAGATGATCTTGCCCCCGAGGCCCGTACCCTTGGGCTTGCCGTCGCCCATGCCCGGACCGTCATCCTCCACCGTCAGGACGGCGCGGGCTTCGTCCTGGCGTTCCAGCAGGACGCGGATGTCGCCGCCATTTCCGGGCAGATAGGCGTATTTGACCGCGTTGGTGACCAGTTCCGTCACCACCACGCCAAGCGACACGGCCTGGTCCGTGTCCACACGCAGGGGCTCGGCTTTCAGGGTGATGCAGGGCGCGCCCTCTTCCGGGCACAGGGACTGGACCAGTTCGTCGACCAGGCCTTCCAGATATTCGTCCAGCGCCACACTGGCCATGTCGGCCGAGGTGTAGAGCCGCCGGTGGACCTGGGCCACGGCCTCGATGCGCACCTGGGCGTCCTGAAGAGCCAGACGCCCGGCATCGTCCTTCTTCATCTGCCGCAACTGCAAGGAGATGAAACTGGAGACCAGCTGCAGACTGTTGCCCACTCGGTGGTTCACCTCGCGCAGCATGGCCTCGGCCCGGTCGCGGGCCAGACGAACCTCTTCCTGCGCCTCCTCGTTGGCGCGGCTGAGCCGGCGGCGCTCCAGGGCGTCCTCGAGAGCAGCACGCAGCAGGGCGGTGAAGTCCTCGGAGACGTCCTTGATGACATAGTCTGCCGCGCCGGCGCGCAAGGCGGCCACCGCGATGCGGCCGTCCTGGGCGCCCGTCACATAGACCACCGGGGGCGCAGCGGGCACGGCCAGGATGTCGGGCAGGACATCCAGCCCGTCCCGCGTGGGCATGTAGTGATCCAGGGCGATGACGTCGAAGGCTCCGTCGCGCAACCGCTCAAGACCCGCGTCCCCGTCCAGGGCGCAGGTCACGTCATAGCCGTGTCGGGTCAATTCCTTCTCCACCAGCCGGGAAAGCCCCCGGTCGTCGTCGATGTAGAGCAGCCGAACTCCGTTCCCGGCCGCGCTCATCAGATCTCGGGCGCCTGCATTACCGACAGGAACAGACCCAACTGGCGGATCGCCCCAGCGAAGGCCTCATAGTCCACCGGCTTGGTGATATAGACGTTGCAGCCCAGGTCATAGCAGCGCTGGATTTCGACCTTGTCGTCGGTGGTGGTCAGAACCACCACAGGCGCGCGCTTCAGGCGTTCATCCGCCTTGATCTTCGCCAGAATATCCGTGCCCTGCATGTCAGGCAGGTTGAGGTCCAGCAGCACCAGCATGGGGCCGTTGGCCTTCACCTCTTCGCTGAACAGATAGTCGAGGGCTGAGGATCCATCGGCGAAATGCTTGATCTCGTTCGAGATGTTGGCGCGCCGAATGTTCTTTTCGATCAGCTTGGCGTGGCCATGGTCGTCCTCGACCATGACGATGGTTACGGCTGCACTCATACTGTTTCTCCCGCCCCTGCGATCAGACGTTTCGGAAATTTCAGGCGGAATGTCGAGCCTTTTCCGAGCTCTGACTCAATGTCGATTGTCCCCCCCAGGCGGCGTGCGCTGTTGCGCACGAAGGCCAGGCCCAGTCCTTCTCCTGTCCGGTCCTGACGGCCGGATCGACGGAACAATTCGAAGATGCGTTCGTGGTCCCGGTCAGAGATGCCCCGGCCATTGTCCGTGATCTCGTATTCGACCCAGCCGCCCAGAACATCTCGCCCGCGAATCTCGATGCGCCCCGGGCGCCCATGGTCCAGATACTTGACCGCATTGTCGATCAGATTGCCGAAGATCTGCTCCATGGACAGGCGGTCGCTTTCCACCTCCGGCAGATCGTGGACGATGATCTCGGCATCCGCCTCCTCGGTCTGGTGGCGCACGCTGTCAGCGATCTGCCGGGCCATGGCGTTCATGTCCAGCGGCTCCGGCACAAGCGCGCGGCGTCCTTCCCGCGAAAGCTTCAGAATGGCGTTGATCAGGCGATCCATCTTGGCGGTGGACGCGCGGATGAAGCCGATGGCCTCGGGCACATCCTCGGTCACGGCCTGAACCGCATCCTGCTCGATCGGATCGGGATCGTCAGAGCGTATACGCTCCATGTGAGCGGACAGGGCCTTGCCCGCCTGCTCCAGCTCCGAGGTGTAGCCCATCACGTTGACCAGCGGCGCGCGCAGGTCGTGGCTGACGATATAGGCGAAGCGCTGAATCTCCTCGTTGGCGCGGGTCAGGTCGGCGGTGCGGTCGGCCACCGTGGCCTCCAGCCCCCTGTTGAGCGCATCCAGGCTGTCGCGGGCGGACTGAACCTCGGCCACGTAGCGGCGGATCAGCATCAGACTGATGACGGCCAGGGCGATGATGAGAAGGGCTGAAATGACATTCACGCCGATGGCCGCCCAGGTGGCGTGGCGGGCCGCGCGGTTGCTCGCCGCGACCCTCGCCTCTTCGAGCCTGTCGATGGCGGCCACCTGCTCGCGCATCTCGTCCATCAGGGCCTTGCCCTCGCCGCCGCGCAGAATCTGGACCGCCTCGCCGATCCGACCCTGACGGGCAAGAACGATGGTCTGACCCATGACTTCAAGCCTCTGGCGTTTGAGCTCGCGCAGGGCGTTGACCCGTTCGGTCTCCTCAGGCGTGAGCGCCAGCGACGACAACAGGTCTCCGGACGCCGGCAGCTGAGCCTGCGCCGCGTCGTGAATGGCCAGATAGTCTGCGCGGCCGGTCAGCAGAAAGCCGCGCTGCCCCGTCTCGGCGTCCACCATCAGAAGCATGAACTCCCGTGCGGCCAGCTGCATCTGCTGGCTGCGTTCGGACTCCCGGGTATGGTCCGAGATGCGCTGCATCATGACGAAGGTGGCGATGTTGATCACCAGCAGCAGCAGGATCGCCAGGCTCAACAGGCCCACGATGGTCCGGCTGATGGTCGGGGTTCTCAGGAACAGCCGAAGGCCCTGAATTGTCGCATGGAAATCTGGCGCCATGGCCGCAGCTTTAGCGGCCCCATGCCCGGTGTCCACCCTCCCCCCCGCACGGAAAGGTGACGGGCGCCATTTCCTTGGTTAACATGGCAAAGCTTTGGGGGAGCGTGTGTGATGGTCTGGTGGTGGTGGATTCTTCCGGGCGCGGCGGCGCTGGCCGGTGCGTTGTTGCTGCTTTCCGGGTTGGGAGCGCTGTTTCGTGGCCGGTTTCTGGGGGCGTTCGGCGGTGTGCTGTTCGGCGGCGGGTTCCTGGCCGCTGGCGTCGCCGCCATCCTTCTGGGCCTGAACGTCCAGAGCTACGCGCGGCTGGTGCAAGAACGGCCGGTCGCCACCATCACCCTCAGCCAGATCGAGACTCAGTTCTTCGAGGCGACCCTGACCCAGCCTGAAACGGCCACGACCCCGGCCTCGACGGCGGTCTATCCGGTTCACGGCGATGAATGGCGCATCGAGGCCCATGTCCTGCGCTGGAAGCCGTGGGCCAATATTCTGGGTCTGGACGCGCAATACCGACTGGACCGCCTGTCGGGCCGTTATCAGGACACCCGACAGGAGCTGACGGCGGTGCGCAGTGTGCACGACCTGCGCGGCGGCGACGTGGCGTCCGAGCGGCGCTGGACCCTGGATGTCTGGGAGGTGTCGCGGCGCTACCGGGATTATGTGGACGCCGTGGACACGCTGTATGGCTCGGCCGCCTACATGCCCATGGCCGACGGCGCCCGGTACGAGGTCTGGATCACCCAGTCGGGCCTTATCGCCCGCCCCGTCAATGAACAGGCCCGCGAGGCCTCGGCCGGCGGCTGGGTTCAGACGGACTGACGACCGGGTCGCCGCCGCAACCGACGCGCAGTGCGGCCGACGATCAGGGCCAGAACGACGAGAAACACCGGGACCAGCACCGGCGCCAGCAGGGCGAGCAGCGCCGTGAAGAAGGCCAGCACGTCCTCGAACAGCGACAGCACCGGATTGCCCAGCCCGCCCGTGGCGGCGGTGGACGCCAACCGCAGCCCGCCCTGCGCCGCATTGAAGGCCAGGGCTGTGGGCGCGCCGACGATGATGCCCGCCACGGCAGCCAGAAGCGGATCGACGCCCACAAAGAGCGATCCGGCCGCCAGCGCCGCCGCGAGGGGCCGCACCACCAGGCCAAGGCCGCTGAGCGCGTTGTCGACAACAGGGATCTTGTCAGCCGTGAACTCGACCGCAGCGGCCACGCCCAGCACGGCGACCGCCGCATCGGAATGAAGCCACTGCATCTGTTCGTTCAGCTGGATTCCAAACCAGCCGAAACGCGCCGCGAGCGCCAGCATCAGCAAGGGAAGGAAGGTGCGCAGGCCCGTCGAGGCGGCGAGGCCCAGCCCCAGCAGGGCCGGCACGATCCAGATGGCGAAAGGCTCGCCCCATCCCTGAACCGCTGTCGTCATGCCGCCGAGCGCGTCGATGGCCTGTTCGATCATGCCCCGTCCTCCCGGCCTTCAGCAGAGCGCCGGGAGCGGGCCGGGGTCAAGGCTCAGAGATCGCTTACCACGTCCGCCGCGTCCGGATGGCGGCGAAACCAGGCGACGGCGTAGGCGCAGCGCGGGATCAGCTTGAGCTTGTGGGTGCGGGCGTGATCCGCCAGTCGCTTCATGAAGTCCCCCGCCGCCCCTGAGCCGCGCAATTCCGGCTCGGCCTCCACATGCAGAATAACCCGCCTGTCGCCCTGTCTGGCGTAGTCGGCCCAGACGCGGCGCAGCTCCCCATCAGCGTCCGTGAACCCCTGCTCGAAGCGGTTGTCGGCGGCGACGTCGCGGAAATCGGTCATAGGTGGGCTCCTCAAGGCACGATATATGGGATCAATCGCGTCGGAACCGTGGTGTTCCGGATCGAAACCTGACGATCACGTGTGGAGGCGGGAATGAGGGTGAAGTTGAAGGTGAGCGTGGGCATCGTGCTCGGCGCCATTCTGGGGCTGTCGGCCTGCGGCCGGGAAGAGCCTGTGGTGGCTGAGCCGAACGGCGGCGAGCCCGCCGACGCGCCCGAAATGGCCGAGGGCGCGCCTCCGGCCCGGCCGGTTCTGCGTGACGGGCTCTGGGTCGTCGCCAGCGAGACCGACGGCATGCGCTCGGCCATGCGCATGTGCGTGGACGCCGAGGTGCAGGACCGCATGAGCGTGCTGGGGAGCCAGATGTCGGGCGGCGCCTGCGAGGAATCCACGGTGACGCCGCGTCCCGGCGGAGGCTGGACCGTGCGCTCGGTCTGCGACATGGGTTCGGGCGGGCGGGTGGTCAGCGAGGGCGTCACCACCGGCAACCTGAACAGCGGCTATCGCACCGAGATGACCTCCACCACCACCGGCGCGGCCGTGCCGCACATGAACCGCACCGTGGCCCAGGTGGTCGAAGGCGAGCACCAGGGCGCCTGTCCCGAGGGCATGGCGCCGGGCGACCTGGAGGCGCCCGGCGGAATCCGCTTCAACATGCTGGAGATGGCCGAGATGGCCGGGCGGGCGGGCGCGCCATAGCCTTACGGCGTGCGGCCCTGGACCACCCCGATCAGGCCCAGGACGCTCTTCACCGTGAACCAGATGAACAGCACCAGCATCGCGAGGCCGGCGGCGATGAGGAAGGGTATGCCGATCAGCACCACCGACAGCACGGCTGAAACGATGATGACGATGGTCAGCAGGATGAACCAGACGATGACCGACCAGAACAGGCGGATCTGATCGTCGAAGTGGGCGCGAACCCAGCCTGTCGATGACCCGCGCATGGCGTAGGCCACCACAACGCCGACCAGAGCCAGCAGATTGGCGCTGGGGATGGCCAGCAGATACAGCAGCCAGACCACGCCGGCGGCCGCGCGGCCCTCTTCCGGATCGCCGGATGCGTAGCGAGGCTCGGGGGCGGCGTCGGCCATCAGATGTCTCCTAGAAAAACCATGTCCGGGGATTGGATATGGGCCGGGCGTTCTTCAGGCGCCAGATGCCCGCCGCGCCGCGGGCGATGGTCCACACCGCCAGCAGGAACAGGACGAAGATGCCCAGGTTCACCACGATCAGGATCAGCCCCACCAGGGCGGCGATGGCGGCGGTCCACAGGGTGCGCTGCTGATAGACATAGTGGCTGAGCAGGAAGGGCGAGGCGTTCACCGTGCGCCCCGTCACCGCCAGCAGGCCCAGAATGGCCGAAAAGCCGAGGGTGGGCACCGCGAAGAGGATCAGGGCGTAGATGGTCAGGGCCCAGGTCAGCCGGTCCTTCGGCTCCTCGTCCAGCGCCCGGCGGCGCTCGGCGCGCGACACGAACGCCGGCGCGGGCTCGGGCTCAGGCTCGGGCGGTTCGGGTTCGGCCATAACGTCCTTCATCCGGGACCCCTGCGCCGGCGGCGCCGGATCCGCGTCCAGCGGGGGACGTGCGACAGGCTCGGGAGCAGGCTCCGGCCCGCGCTCCACCGACTGCCCCTCAACGGACCGGGGCGAACAGAAGCCGATCTGATCGTCGAAATCGTCCTCGGGGGTCCTGGGCTCGCCCGGTTCGGCCATGGTGCTCCTCGATGCGCTTGTGCGCGCTTGTCCAGACAATGGCGGCGTCGGCCGCCCATGACAACCGGCTTGAAGCCGGTTCGGCCGGGCCTAACGCCGCCAGACCACTTCGCATCCCGGCGCGATGGTCCCGGCCAGGGCGCCCGGCTTCTCCACCCGCACGCGCGCGGCCCGCACCCGCGGATCATCAAGACACGCCAGGGCCAGCCGGTCCGCGAAGGTCTCCACCAGCCCCACATGGCCCGCGGCGACGATGGCGCGGGCGGCCTCGGCCACGGTTTCATAGTTCACCGTGTCTGACAGACCATCCACGTCGCCGGCGCCCAGTTCCAGCGACACATCGATCACCAGGGTCTGCAGGCGGCCCTGTTCATGATCATGCACGCCGATGCCCGCCTGGACCTCCAGTCCGCGCACGAACACGGTCAGGGTCTCGCGATGCGGTTCGGGCGCCTGGAAGGGCAAGGGGCCGGGGGCCAGGGACAAGACGCCTACTCCACGATGTCGGGGGTCAGCCACGCCAGGTGCTGGCCGCCGTCCACGGCGATCATCTGGCCCGTGACCAAGGGCGCGTCAACGAGATAGAGCACCGCCCGCGCCACCTGGACCGGATCGCCGGGGCGCTGAAGCAGGGTGTTGGCCGCCTCGTCCGCGAATTCTTCGGGCGTCTGGTGGATGGACGGCAGGGTCGGACCGGGACCGACCCCATTGACGCGAATGCGCGGCGCCAGGGCCTGGGCCAGGGTGCGGGTCGCCCACCAGAGGCCGGCGCGCGACAGGCTGTAGGAGAAGAAGCGCGGATCGGGCTTTCGCACCCGCTGGTCCAGCAGGTTGACGATGCTGGAACCGTCCGGCGCCCGGGCGGCGAATTCCTCCGCCAGCACGATGGGCGCCCGCAGATTGGTTTCGATGTGCCGGTCCCAGCTGTCGCGGCTCAGCCCGCCCACCCGGTCGTCCTCGAACACCGAGGCGTTGTTGACCAGCACGGTCAGGGACCCGAGCGCCGCGACAGCATCAGGGATCAGGCGGCGCGCAGTGGTCTCGTCTGTCAGATCGGCCTGAAGCGCGACCGCACGACGGCCCAGCGACTCGATCTCGCGCACCGTGTCGGCGGCGTCGGCCTCGGAGTTGTTGTGGTGAACCGCGACGTCGAATCCGGCCCGCGCCAGTTCAAGGGCGATGGCCCGGCCGATGCGGCGCGCAGCGCCGGTGACCAGCGCCGCGCCGCGCGAGGCGCCGGTGTCAGTCAATCCGGCCGAACTCGAACCAGTTGAGCGCGGCGAGGACGATGGCGAGACCCAGAATGGCGGCGACGACGACCATGGAAAGCTCCTGAAAACGTGCGCACCGCATATAGGGCGGCGGGCGATGGTTCAAGCGCCGCCGATGGCCTATGAGGCGACCATGACCACCTGGCGCCGCCATATCGAACCATTCACCCGGCCGCTGTTCTTCGTGGTGTCGCGCCTGACGCGCGGCATGACGCTGGGCGTGCGGGTGGTGGCGCGGGACCGGGCGGGGCGGATCATGCTGGTGCGGCACACCTATCTGGAGGGCTGGTGGCTGCCCGGCGGCGGGGTGGACCGGGGCGAGACGGTTCAGGACGCGGCGGTGCGGGAGCTGCGCGAGGAGACCGGCCTGATCGCCTCGGGGCCGCCGCGCCTGCTGTCGGTGCACTCCAACCACCGGTTCTTTCCCAACGACCATGTGCTGGTGTTCGCGGTGGACGCCTTCGAGGTGGAGGACCGGACCTCCCAGGGGGAAATCTCGGACGCCGAATGGTTCGCGCCTGACGCCCTGCCTGGCGGCGTGACGGCGGCGACGCAGCGGCGGCTGGATGAAATCTTCAGGGGCGCTCCGCCCGATCCGCTGTGGTAGGAGCCCGGCCATGAACCCCACCGTCATCGCCATTCTGGCCGTCATCGTCGGCGGCGCCCTGACCGCCCTGCAGGGGCCCACCAACGCCCGGCTGTCGGCCGCGGTCGCCTCGCCGGTGAACGCGGCCCTGATCTCGTTCGCCATCGGGACCGTGGCCCTTTTGGCGCTGGCGGCGGTGCTGCAGACCAAGCCGGACATGGCCGCCACCCGCGCCCTGCCCCCGGCGGCCTGGCTGGGCGGGCTGTACGGCGCGGTGTTCGTGGTCGCCTCGGCCTATGCGGTGCCGCGGCTGGGCGTGGCGACCACCATCGTGCTGATGGTGGCGGGGCAGATGATGCTGAGCCTGATCCTTGACCATTTCGGCTTCATGGGCGTGCCGAAGCAGCCCATCACCCTGACCCGTCTGGCGGGGGTGGCCATGCTGGTCGGCGGGGTTCTGCTGGTCAGAAAGGGCTGAGCCGCTTCGCCGCGACGCGCGGGGCGCCTATATTGGCCCCGTGACCGAATCCCCGCCCATCGACACGCCCCCGGAACCCTCGCTGGCCGCAGCCGAGCTCATCCGCGACGAGGCGCGACGCGCGCCGGACAAGCCGGGCGTCTATCGCATGTATGGCGAGGACGGGACGTGCCTGTACGTGGGCAAGGCGCGGTCCCTGAAGAAGCGCGTCATGCAGTATGCGCAGGGGCGGTTCCACACCCAGCGCATCGCCCTGATGGTGTCCCTGACCCGGTCCATGGAGATGGTGGTCACAGCCTCGGAGACCGAGGCCCTGCTGCTGGAATCCAACTTCATCAAGAAGCTGAAGCCGCGCTTCAATGTGGTGCTGCGGGACGACAAGTCGTTCGCCGAGCTGATGATCCGCCGCGACCACCGCGCGCCGCAGGTCCGGAAGCACCGGGGCGCGCACACCATCCCCGGCGACTATTTCGGGCCGTTCGCCTCCACCTGGGCGGTGAACCGGACCCTGAACACCCTGCAGAAGGCGTTTCTTCTCCGATCCTGTTCCGACAGCGTCTACGAGAGCCGCACCCGCCCCTGCATGCTGCACCAGATCAAGCGCTGCTCGGCGCCGTGCACCGGCCTGATCAGCCTGGAGGACTATGGCGAGCTGGTCGCCTCGGCCGAGCAGTTCCTGCGTGGCAAGTCACGGGAGGTGGTCGGTCGGCTGTCCAGAGAGATGCAGGCGGCCTCGGACGATCTGGACTTCGAGCGCGCGGCGCGGGTGCGGGACCGCATCCGGGCGCTGTCGGCCATCACCATGGAGCAGTCCATCAACGCCGAAACGGTGGAGGAAGCCGACGTCTTCGCCCTGTTCTCGGACGGCGGTCAGGCGTGCATCCAGGCCTTCTTCTTCCGCGCGGGCCAGAACTGGGGCGGGCGGGCCTATTTCCCGCGCATCGACCGCAGCGACAGCGACCCGGAAATCCTCGGCGCATTCCTCGGCCAGTTCTATGAGGACAAGCCGGTTCCGCGCCTGATCCTGACCAATGTGTCGCCGCACGAGATCGAGCTGCTGGCCGAGGCCTTCTCCATGAAGGCGGAGCGCCGGGTCGAGATCGCCGTCCCACGCCGGGGCGAGAAGGCCGATCTGGTCCGCCACGCCCTGACCAACGCCCGCGAGGCGCTGGGCCGCAAGCTGGCCGAGAACTCGGCCCAGACCAAGATCCTGGACGAAGTCTGCGAGGCGTTCGGGCTGGACGCCCGGCCCGAGCGGATCGAGGTCTATGACAACGCCCACATCCAGGGCTCGAACGCCGTGGGCGGCATGATCGTGGCCGGGTCCGAGGGCTTCCGGAAGAACCAGTACCGCAAGTTCAACATCCGCGACGAGGAGCTGAGCCCCGGCGACGACTACGGCATGATGCGCGAGGTGATGCGTCGCCGCTTCGGCCGGCTGGTGAAGGAGGAGGAAGCGGGCGAGCCGGTGGAGCGGCCCGATCTGCTCCTGATCGACGGCGGGGCGGGGCAGCTGGCCGAGGTCATGGCGGTGCTGGCGGATCTGGGCGTCGACGACATTCCCGTAGTGGGCGTGGCCAAGGGGCCGGACCGGGACGCGGGCATGGAGAAGTTCTTCATGCCCGGCAAGGCGCCCTTCATGCTGCCGCTGAAATCCCCTGCCCTCTACTATCTGCAAAGGCTGCGCGACGAGGCCCACCGCTTCGCCAACGGGGCCCACGCCAAGCGCCGGTCCATGGACATCAAGCGCAATCCGCTGGACGAGATCGAGGGCGTGGGGCCGGGGCGCAAGAAGGCGCTGCTGCACGCCTTCGGCTCGGCGCGGGGCGTGTCGCGGGCCTCGGCAGCCGATCTTGAAAAGGTGGACGGCATCAGCCGGGCCCTCGCGGAGCGTATTCACGCCAACTTCCGAAAGGCCTAGAAGTGGCGTCATGACTGACGAATCCGATCCTCTTCTTTCCGGCTATCGCCGCTTCCGCGACAACACCTGGCCTGAAAAGCGGGCCCGCTTCGAGGAGCTGGCCGCCCAGGGCCAGACCCCGCAAACGCTGGTGGTGGCCTGTTCCGACAGCCGGGCCGACCCGGCCTCGATCTTCGACACCGCACCGGGCGAGCTGTTCGTGGTGCGCAACGTGGCCAACATCGTTCCGCCCTACGGACCCGACGGCAAGCTGCACGGGGTTTCCGCCGCGCTGGAATTCGGCGTGCGGGTGCTCAAGGTGAAGCGCATCGTCGTCATGGGTCATGCCCTGTGCGGCGGGGTCTGGGCCATGATCAACGGCGCGCCCGAGGGGTGCGAGGACTTTGTCCGCCCCTGGGTGGCCCAGGCCGAGCCGGTGGTGAAGACGGCCATCGAGGGGGTCGAGGAAGATCGCCGTCAGACCGTGGGCGAACACGCCGTGGTGCGGCTGTCCATCGACAATCTGCGCACCTTCCCGTGGATCGCCGAGCGGGAGGCCTCGGGCGACCTCGAACTGGTCGGCCTGCATTTCGGCATCGCCAACGGCGTGCTTTGGCGCATGCAGGCCAACGGGGTGTTCGACGCCCTGGAACCTGAAGCTTGAGCGAGCGCCTTCCCCTTTCGGCCTTCATCATCTGCCTGAACGAGGCCGGGACCATCGAGGCGTGCATCCGGTCGCTGGACCAGTGCGCCGAGATCGTCATCGTGGACTCCGGCTCCACCGACGCCACGCCCGAGGTGTTGGCGCGGTTGGCGGCGGAAGGCTTTCCAATCCGCTTCATGCATCAGGACTGGCTGGGCTTCGCGCGCCAGAAGCAGTTCGCCCTTGAGCAGGCGACGCAACCCTGGCTGCTCAGCATCGATGCGGACGAGCGGCTGGACGAGGACCTGCGCGCCGCCCTGCGCGGCCTTGTGGCGGCCCCGGACGATGTGGTGGGCTGGCGGCTGCGGCGACGACCCTGGCTGATCGGCTACGGCTATACGCCCAGGGGCGTCGGCGACGGGGCCAATCTGCGGCTGTTCCGGCGGGGCAAGGCGGTGTTCGACATGAAGAAGACCGTGCACGAAGGCCTGATCCCGGACGGGACCGTGCGCGTGGCGGAAAAAGGCGCCCTGCTGCACTATCGCCCGCTGACCGTCGGCGAGGTGGTGGTCAAGGAAGAGGGCTACGCCACCCTAAAGGCCGGCATGCGGGCGGCGGGAAAAAAGCGCTTCACGCCCTGGCGCATGCTGCTGAACCCGCCGGTCTATTTCCTGCGCGTGATGTACGGGCGAAAGCTGTATCGTGCGGGCTGGGCGGGGGTCATCTTCGCCATGCAGGCGGCCATCTACGCCTTTCTGACCGAGGCCAAGACCTGGGAGGGTGAAGCGATGAAGCGCCATCCTTCCACGGATCGCGACCCGGACGTCGTCTCGCGCGTTCAGGAACCCTGACCATGCTCCAGAGAAGCCCCATGACCTCCCCCCTGCGCAACATTCCGAACATCCTGACCGGCGCCCGGCTGGCGGCGGGGGTGGTCATGTTCCTGATCCTTGCGGGAGCCACGGCGACGCCGATCCTGTCGGCCTATCTGAGCCCGGACGACCAGTTCGCCCTGTACCGCGCCGCCTTCTTCATCTTCGTGATCGCCGCCTCCACCGACTGGGTCGACGGGTTTCTGGCGCGGCGCTGGAAGGTGGAGAGCCGCTGGGGCGCCATTCTGGACCCCATCGCCGACAAGATCCTGGTGACCGGCGCCATCCTGGGGCTGCTGACATCGGGCTCCCTGACCCAGATCGCCATTCCCTGCGGCCTGATCCTGTTCCGGGAGTTCGCCGTCTCGGCCCTGCGCGAGACCCTGGCGGGCGAGGTCAAGCTGCCGGTCACGACCCTGGCCAAGTGGAAGACGACGCTGCAGCTGTTCTCGCTGGGCCTGCAGTTGCTGGCCCTGAACTGGGGCGTGTTCGGCTGGGATCTGCAGCTGCTGCCCAATTTCCAGACCTTCGCCGATGTGATGCTGTGGATCGCCGCCATCGTCACCGTCTGGACCGGCTGGCAGTATTTCACCAAGGCGCGCGAGCAGATGGCCTGACCGCCCGCCGGCCGTGACGCGGCCCTGAGCGCATCACAGCCTTCAGGCGAGCCGACCGCCCCCCTCGGGCGTGGGAGGGGCTGACAGGGCCTGCACGGTTGTGAACGTCATCCGGAAGACGTCCCGAACCCGACGAATTGAGGTCCGGACGGGGCTGATTCGCGGGCGTCAGGGCGGATCGGGTCCGGTTGTCGGCGTCTGAGCCGGACTCCGGGGGATTGCACGGTGCAATTGGTGCAATTGGTGCAATTCGGGCGCGGCGGCGGAACGACCCGGTCCGGTCCGCCGGGCGGCCGGAGTTGCCGGGTCGGCTTTGGCCGTGACAGCCGGAGCCGTGCCGGGGTCAGGGGTTTCGTCGGCTTCGGCCATGGCCGTCAGCCGGGCATGGACGGACAACCAGCGCATGGCCTCGCCCGCGCGCCCGGTGCGGATGGCGCGCGCGGCCAGACGCCAGGCCCGGGCGATCATCCAGCCCAGGTCCGGCGCGGCCTCGTCGTCTGTCGCTCCGATCTCGCTCATGACCGACGAACCTAGGGCGCGGCTGCGTCAATCGGGGACGTGCGCCCGCAAAAAGAAAAGGGCGGCGCCTTTCGGCGCCGCCCTGATCGTTTGAGGCCTCAGGCTTGTCAGCCTTCGGTCTTCTCGCCTTCCAGCTCCAGAGCCAGATCGGCCGGCAGCGGCTCGACGGCGTCCTCGCGCTGTTGCGTGAGGACCGCGTCGCGCTCGTTGGCGATCTTCTGCAGCGACCGCAGATAGGCGCCCGTGCCCGCCGGGATCAGGCGGCCCACGATCACGTTCTCCTTCAGGCCTTCCAGGGTGTCGACCTTGCCGTTGACCGAGGCGTCGGTCAGCACGCGGGTCGTCTCCTGGAAGGAGGCGGCCGAGATGAAGCTCTTGGTCTGCAGCGAGGCCTTGGTGATGCCCAGCAGAACCGGCTGGGTGGTCGCCGGACGGGCCTTGCGCTTCAGGGTCTTCGCCTGCTCGATGTCGAACTCGGGACGGTCCATGTGATCGCCCTTGATCAGGCCAGTTTCGCCCGGATCGAGGATTTCGACCTTCTGCAGCATCTGGCGAACGATCACCTCGATGTGCTTGTCGTTGATCGGCACGCCCTGCAGTCGATAGACCTCCTGCACTTCGTTCACCAGATACTCGGCCAGGGCCTCGACGCCCTGGATGCGCAGCAGATCGTGCGGATCCGGGTTGCCGTCGATGATGTAATCGCCCTTCTGGATCAGATCGCCGTCGTGGACGGAGATGTGCTTGCCCTTGGGGATCAGGAACTCGACCGGCTCGCCCTGCTCGCCGTCAGCGTTGGGTTCGGGCGTAATCTTGATGCGGCGCTTGTTCTTGTAGTCGCGACCGAATTCGACGCGGCCGTCCATCTCGGCGATGACCGCGCAGTCCTTGGGACGACGGGCCTCGAACAGCTCGGCCACCCGCGGCAGACCGCCGGTGATGTCCCGGGTCTTGGCGCCTTCGGTCGGGATACGGGCGATGATCTCGCCCGGCTTGACCTCGTCGCCGTTGTTGACCGACAGGATGGCGCCCACGGGCAGCAGGTACCGGGCGTCGGAGCCCGAGGCCAGCTTGGCGTAGGATTCACCCTTGATGACGCCCAGGGCCGGACGCAGGTCCGAGCCGCGGGGGCTGGCGCGCCAGTCGGAGACCACGCGCTGGGTGATGCCGGTGGCCTCGTCCGTCTCTTCCTTGACCGACAGGCCGTCGGCCAGATCCTCGAAGCGCACGGCGCCGCCCACCTCGGTGATGATCGGGGTGGTGTAGGGATCCCATTCGGCCATGCGCTCGCCGCGCTTGATCTCGACGCCGTCCTTGACCCGCAGGCGGGCGCCGTAGGGCACCTTGTGGCTCTCGCGATCCTTGCCGTCGACCATCACGGTGATGACGACGTTGCGGCTCATGGCCACCAGATCCCCGTGCGCCGCCTTGACGGTCGGGCCGACGATCTTGATGGAGCCGGCGTTGGTCGCCTCCACGAACGAGGTTTCGGCCACCTGGGCGGTGCCGCCGATGTGGAAGGTCCGCATGGTCAGCTGGGTGCCCGGCTCGCCGATGGACTGGGCCGCGATGACCCCGACCGCCTCGCCGATGTTGACATTGGTGCCGCGCGCCAGGTCACGGCCGTAGCACATGCCGCAGATGCCGGCCTCGGCCTCGCAGGTCAGGGCCGAGCGGACCTTGACCGACTGGACGCCGGCGGCCTCGATCTCTTCGATGACCTCCTCGACCAGATAGGTGTCGGCGGGGAACAGGACGGTGTCCGTGCCCGGCTCCTTGATGTCCTCGGCCGCGTAACGGCCCAGGACACGCTGGCCCAGGGAGACCAGAACGTCGCCGCCCTCGACCACCGCGCGCAGGGTGATGCCGCGCGTGGAGCCGCAGTCTTCCTCGGTGACGATGGAGTCCTGCGCCACGTCCACCAGACGACGGGTCAGGTAACCCGAGTTGGCGGTCTTCAGGGCGGTGTCGGCCAGACCCTTACGGGCGCCGTGGGTGGAGTTGAAGTACTCCAGCACGGTCAGGCCTTCCTTGAAGTTCGAGACGATGGGGGTCTCGATGATCTCGCCGGACGGCTTGGCCATCAGGCCGCGCATGCCGCCCAGCTGCTTCATCTGCGCCTGGGAGCCACGGGCGCCGGAGTTGGCCATCATGTAGACCGAGTTGATCTCGGCGGTCCGGCCGTCGCCCAGCTGAACCGGCAGGGCGATCTCGCCCATCATCTCGTCGGCGATGCGGTCGGTGGCCTTGGCCCAGGCGTCAACGACCTTGTTGTACTTCTCGCCCTTGGTGATCAGGCCGTCGGCGTACTGTTGCTCGTACTCCTCGACCTGGGCGCGGGTGGCCTCAACGATCTCGGTCTTCTTGGCCGGGATCACGATGTCGTCCTTGCCGAACGAGATGCCCGCCTTGGCCGCCTCGCGGAAGCCCAGCTGCATCATACGGTCGGCGAAGATCACCGTCGCCTTCTGACCGCAGTGGCGATAGACCACGTCGATCAGATTGCCGATCTCCTTCTTGGTGAGGTTCTTCTCCAGAAGGCGGTAGCCCACGTTGGGGTTGCGCGGCAGGAGGGCGCCCAGCTTCATGCGGCCGGGGGTGGTGTCGATGACCCGGGTCAGCTCATTGCCTTCGGCGTCCTGCTCGGTCCAGCGGGCCTTGATCTTCGTGTGCAGGGTCACCACGCCGGCGTCGAGCGCGGCGTCGATCTCGCCGATGTTGGCGAACAGCTTGTTCTCGCCCGGCTCGCCGTCCTTGACCAGCGACAGGTAGTACAGGCCCAGGACGATGTCCTGCGACGGCACGATGATCGGCTTGCCGTTGGCGGGCGACAGGATGTTGTTGGTCGACATCATCAGCACGCGCGCTTCCAGCTGGGCCTCGAGGCTCAGCGGGACGTGAACGGCCATCTGGTCGCCGTCGAAGTCGGCGTTGAAGGCGGCGCAGACCAGCGGGTGAAGCTGGATGGCCTTGCCCTCGATCAGCTTGGGCTCGAACGCCTGGATGCCCAGACGGTGAAGCGTCGGCGCGCGGTTCAGCAGAACCGGGTGTTCGCGGATCACCTCGTCGAGGATGTCCCAGACCTGGGGTTGCTCGCGCTCGACCATGCGCTTGGACTGCTTGACGGTGCCCGACAGGCCCTTGGCGTCCAGACGCGCGTAGATGAACGGCTTGAACAGCTCCAGCGCCATCTTCTTGGGCAGGCCGCACTCGTGCAGCTTGAGCTCGGGACCCACCACGATGACCGAACGGCCCGAGTAGTCCACGCGCTTGCCCAGCAGGTTCTGACGGAAGCGGCCCTGCTTGCCCTTCAGCATGTCGGCCAGCGACTTCAGGGGCCGCTTGTTGGCGCCGGTGATGACCCGGCCGCGGCGGCCGTTGTCGAACAGGGCATCCACGGATTCCTGCAGCATCCGCTTTTCATTGCGGATGATGATGTCCGGCGCGCGAAGCTCCATCAGGCGCTTCAGGCGGTTGTTCCGGTTGATGACCCGGCGATACAGGTCGTTCAGGTCGGAGGTGGCGAAGCGGCCGCCGTCCAGCGGCACCAGCGGGCGCAGCTCGGGCGGAATGACCGGCACGATGGTCAGGATCATCCACTCCGGCTTGTTGCCGGACTCGATGAAGGCTTCCATGATCTTGAGGCGCTTGGAGGCCTTCTTGGCCTTCAGCTCCGAGGGGCTGTCGGCCAGTTCGGCGCGATGCTTCTCGGCCTCGGCGTGCAGGTCGATGCCCATGAGCAGGCCGCGCACGGCCTCAGCGCCGATCTCGGCGGTGAAGCCGTCATCGCCGTACTCTTCCTGGAACTGGTAGTACTCGTCCTCGGTCAGAAGCTGGTTCTGCTTGAGGGGCGTGAGGCCCGGCTCGGTGACGATGTAGTTCTCGAAATAGAGAACCCGCTCCACGTCCTTCAGCGCCATGTCCAGCATCAGGGAGATGCGCGACGGCAGGGACTTCAGGAACCAGATGTGGGCGACCGGGGCGGCCAGTTCGATGTGGCCCATGCGCTCGCGACGGACGCGGGCCAGGGTGACCTCCACGCCGCACTTCTCGCAGATGATGCCCTTGTACTTCATGCGCTTGTACTTGCCGCACAGGCACTCGTAGTCCTTGGTCGGACCGAAGATGCGGGCGCAGAACAGGCCGTCACGCTCGGGCTTGAACGTACGATAGTTGATCGTTTCCGGCTTCTTGATCTCGCCGAACGACCAGGACTTGATCTTCTCCGGCGAAGCCAGGGCGATCTTGATCTGGTCGAAGGTCGGGGTGACCGGGACCGGGTTGAAGATGTTCAGGACTTCCTGGTTCATCTTGATTCCTTCTGCGGGGCTACCCGCCAAAATTCATTGAGGGAGAAGAGCGAGAGACCGTCCCTCCCCGCTTGCGCGAGGAGGGATCATCGGTCGATCAGCCGTTCTCCAGCTCCACGTTCAGACCCAGCGAGCGCATTTCCTTGACGAGCACGTTGAAGCTCTCGGGAATGCCCGCCTCGAAGCTGTCGTCGCCGCGGACGATGGCCTCGTAGACCTTGGTGCGGCCGGCCACGTCGTCGGACTTCACCGTCAGCATCTCCTGCAGGGTGTAGGC
>NZ_PNLV01000025.1 GCF_013823285.1 Brevundimonas sp.
TTTGTCCTCAACGAAGCCGCCGAGCGCCTGACGGCGCCCGACCGGCCCCTGCCCTATGTGCGGCAACTGCATGGGCGGCATCAGGTGGAGTATCTGGATTAGACGATTTGCGCCGGCCTTGAACTGGGCACGGTCATACCGGACAATGAGTAGATGTTGCTTCCGCTCTTGATGATGATTGCTTTGCAGCCGAGTCCGGTCGACGACCTGGCGTCGGAGGGCGAACGTCTTGGCAGATACTCAACCCTGTTCGCCGTCTGCGCGCCCTATTACACTGTGGATCTCACCGTGGGACAAAGCTTGGCGGACGATTTCGAGCGGCGCTCCGCCGACGCAGGCTGGACCGCCGATCAGAGAATGAGCGCCTATGACCGGGGCCGTGAGATCGAGCGCGCCGAGATCGGAATTGTCATGGACGCTGAGAGTGTGACGCCTCGACAGGCCCGTCGTCACTTGCGCCAGATGCTGCCCCGACTGCAAAGCCGCTGTCAGGATCTGGCGAGGGAAGTTCCCGGCGCTATTTCCGACGTGGATGCTGGCGATCAACGATTGGATACCGCGGTTCGTGACATCCGCTGACCGGGTCGGGCTGAACGGAGTCAATCATGCTGCTCACCGCCCTCATGGCCGGCGTCATCCTTCAGGACGCCCAGACCCCTCACCCCGCCACCCCTCAACAGTTCGCCGGGCGACGGTCCAGCTATGTGCAGGGAACCCTGAACGTCGCGGCGGGCGAACGGGCCACCCTCCGCCGCAATGCCGACGGGACCTATGATCTCGTGCAGGTCGACCGGATCGAGGTCCAGGACGTCCTGCCTCCGCCGTCCGGATCACGCGAGCATCCCAACGGAGCGGCTCCTGGCACGGTGAGGTTCGGCCTGCACGCCCGACAGGATGTGGGTTCGCTGCTGAAGGTCGAGAACAACCAGGACGAAGGCCTGAGGTACACCGGCTTCATCGTGCGCTATGTGGGCGGCCAGGCGCGCGGTCCTGACGAGACATCCGTCTGCACGGCGCCGCCGGGCATGGTGAATTTCGAGCGCTGGCCCGAGCCCGTTATCCAGGTCGTTATCGGCGGTCTACAACGGTCGGACGATACCGTCCCGACCTGCCCGTCTCATGTCGAGGACTGATGGGCCGCCTCACCCGATCAATGCCCGCGCCGCTGCTCTCGCCGCGTCCGTAATCTCCGCCCCCGCCAGCATGCGCGCGATCTCCTCCTGCCGCGCCTGATCGGTCAGCGTATCCACCGAGGTGCGCGTCTCGCCCGCCTCCTCCGCCTTGCGGACCTTCCAGTGGGCGTGGCCCTTGGCGGCCACCTGGGGGCTGTGGGTCACGACCAGGACCTGGGCCCCGTCGGCCAGACGCTTGAGGCGCAGGCCCACGGCCTCGGCCACGGCGCCGCCGACGCCCTGATCCACCTCGTCGAAGATCATCACCGGCTGGACCCCGCCGCCGCGCTCGGCCAGGGCCGCCTTCATGGCCAGGGCGAAGCGCGCCAGCTCACCCCCTGATGCAATGGCGTCCAGCGGGCCGAAGGCGGTCCCGGCGTTGGTGGCCACCTCGAACCGCACGACCTCGGCGCCCTCGCGTCCACGCCGATCTTCGGGCAGGGGCTCCAGCGTCACCCGGAACCGCGCCCGCTCCAGCTTCAGGGGCTCCAGCTCGCCCTGAACCGCCTCGGCCAGCCGATCGCCCGCCGCCCGCCGCGCCGCCGTCAGCACCGCCGCCGCCTCATCATAGGCCGCCCGCGCCGCCGCCGACTCCGCCTCAGCCGCTTTCAGAGCCTCGGCGCCATCCTCGATCAGACGGAGTTGTTCGCGGAACCGGATCCGCTGCGCCGGCAGGGCGTCCACGGTGACATTCAGCTTGCGGGCCGCCGCGCGCAGGGCGAACAAGCGCTCCTCGGCCTTGTCCAGCTTGCCGGGCTCGAACTCGAAGGCGTCCGCCGCCGCGTCCACCGCCGCCACGGCCTCGACCGCCTCCACCAGCGCCCGGTCGATGGCCTCGCCCGCCGCCGCCAGCCGGGTGATGACGGGATGATCCTCGCCGGCGCCCGACTGCAGCGCGCGGGTGCGGGCGTGCTCCACGGCCCGGAAGGCCTGGGCCAACTTCTGCGACAGCGTATCCCCGCCCAGCGAGTCCCGCGCCGAGGCCAGATCGGCCAGCGCCTTCTCCGCCGCGCCCAGAATGGCCCGCTCGCCGGCCAGATCGGCTTCCTCGCCCTCGCGCGGGTCCAGCCGGTCCAGTTCGGCCAGGGATTCGCTCAGCTCCTCGAAGCGGGCGCGCGCCGTCTCGGCCTCGGCCCGCAGGGTCGCCAGCGCCGTCTCGGCCGCTTTCAATCGTTCATGGGCCGACGCCACCGCGCCGCGCTCGGTCACCAGACCGCCATAGACGTCCAGCATGCCCCGGTGGGTTTTCGGATCCAGCAGGCCGACGGTCTCGTGCTGGCCATGCACCTCCACCAGCAGGGCGCCGATCTCACGCAGGGCGGTGACGCCCGCCGGCTGATCGTTGATCCACGCCCGGCTGCGGCCGTCCGCCGTCAGGGCGCGGCGCAGGATCAGGTCCTCTCCGGGCGCTACCTCGAAGCCGCGCTCGGTCAGCATCTCCAGAAAAGATGGATCGTTCGGCGCGCTGAACACCGCCGTGGCCACGGCCTGTTTCGCACCGCTGCGGACCAGCCCGGCGTCGCCGCGTCCGCCCAGCGCCAACCCCAGCGCGTCCAGAATGATGGATTTGCCCGCCCCGGTCTCGCCGGTCAGCACGGTCAGGCCGTCCCGGATCTCCAGATCCAGGGCCTCGACCAGCACCACGTCGCGAATCGACAGGCTTGAGAGCATGACACTCCGTCCGGCGCCCTCAGGCGGCCATCAGTGGAACGGGACGCGAACGTCCCCTCCCCCGACTAGCAGATTCGCGGAGCCGCGACCGCGATCAACCGGGAATGAGACGACGCAGCCAGCCCTCGCGCTCGCCCTCGGGCTCCACGTTCGGGCGCCGGCCGTCATTGGTCAGCAGCACATAGGCGTCCTGATACCAGCGGCTGCCGGGATAGTTATGGCCCAGCACCGCGCCGTTGCGGGTGGCTTCCTCGTCCAGGCCCAGGGTCAGATACAGTTCGACCAACCGGTACAGCGCCTCCGGCGTGTGGGAGGTGCGCTGGAATTCCGGATTGTCGATGACGGTCCGATAGCGGTTGATGGCGGCGAGCGGCTGCTGCTGGCGCTGGTACCAGCGGCCGATGGTCATTTCCTTGCCCGCCAGCTGGTCGTTGACCATGTCGATCTTGACCAAGGCGTCGGCGGCGTAAGGCGTGTCCGGATAGCGGCGCGCCACGTCACGCAAGGCGAGCAACGCCTGGCCGGTGGCGGCCTGGTCCCGGCCCACATCCACGATCTGCTCGAAATAGCACACGCCCTTCATGTAGAAGGCGTAGGAGGCTGAGGGGCTGCCCGGATAAAGCTGGATGAAGCGGTCTGCGGCGGCGATGGCGTCCTGATAACGGCCCTGCCGGTAGAAGGCGTACATCTGCATCAGGATCGCGCGGCGCGACCACTCCGAATAGGGATGCTGGCGCTCCACTTCCTGGAAATAGGCCACGGCGTCCAGCCACCGCTCACGCTCCAGCCGCTGGTATCCCGCGTTGTAGAGCAGGTCGACGGGCCGCTCCTCATAGGCGAGCTGTGGGCGGTCGTTGCGCCCGGCGCAGGCGGACAGGGCCGTGGTCGCGGCCAGCACGACGGCCAGGGCGCCGATACGGGTCGACAAACCGGAACGCGATTTCCTGAGAAGCAAAGTCCGACCTCACATGGCTGCGCCCGCCCCCGGCGGCCGCTTAAAAGACAGTCCGGCGCTTCTACACCAGCGATTTGTTCACGCCAATGCGGCGCGGCGTGGGTTGCTACACGCGCGCCGACTGCTAGAAGGCGCGACGAGTAATCGTGCCGATGACGGCGAAAGGATGACAGCCCATGAAGCTGCTGGCGGGAAACTCCAACCGCACGCTCGCCCAGGCCATCGCCGATCACCTGGATGGTCCCCTCACCCGAGCCCAGGTCAAGCGTTTCGCCGACAACGAGGTTTTCGCCGTCATCGACGAGAACGTGCGTGGCGAGGACGTCTTCATCATCCAGTCGACCAGCTATCCGGCCAACGACAATCTGATGGAGCTGTTGATCATGACCGACGCCCTGGTGCGGGCCTCGGCGCGGCGCATCACGGCGGTCATGCCCTATTTCGGCTACGCCCGGCAGGACCGGAAGACCGGGGGGCGCACCCCCATCTCGGCCAAGCTGGTGGCCAATCTGATCACCCGGGCGGGGGCGAATCGCGTTCTGACCATGGATCTGCACGCCGGTCAGATTCAGGGCTTCTTCGACATTCCCACGGACAACCTCCTCGCCACCCCGGTGCTGGCCCAGGACATCCGCAAGAATTACGACAAGACTTCCGACCTGATGATCGTTTCGCCCGACGTGGGCGGGGTGGTGCGCGCGCGTTCCCTGGCCAAGCGGCTGGATGCGGACCTCGCCATCGTCGACAAGCGCCGGCCCAAGGCGGGCGAAAGCGAGGTCATGAACATCATCGGCGACGTCGAGGGCCGCCGCTGCATCCTGTTCGACGACATCGTCGATTCGGGCGGCACCCTGGTCAATGCGGCCGAGGCGCTGATCGAGAAGGGCGCCGCGGAGGTGTCGGCCTACATCAGCCACGGCGTTCTGTCCGGCCCGGCGGTCAACCGCGTGGAATCCTCGGTCCTGAAAGAGCTGGTCATCACCAATTCCATCGAACAGCCGCTGGAAGTGAACAACTGCAGCCAGATCCGCCAGGTCAACATCGCTCCCCTGATCGGCGAGGCCATCCGGCGAATCGCCAACGAGGAGTCCGTCTCCAAACTGTTCGATTAACGATCGAAAAACCAAATCAGGGGCGGTATAAGGACTTCAGTGTCGGACGCCGGATTTGGGGGGCGTCTCGCGTCCAGTCTTAAGGATCGCTTGATGCATCAGGCTCTTGTTCGTCGCGGCCTCGGCATGGCCGCAGCCTTGTCTGCCCTTGTTCTGGTCAGTTGCGAGACGCCAGAGCCCGAGCCGCCGGCGCCGCCCCCGCCGCCTCCGCCGCCGCCTGCGCTGGCGTTGAACAGCGGAATTTCCGAGGCTGCTGCGATCTATGTGGCCTTCATGCGCGAGGCCCGGACCATCGACCCGGCCATCACCGACGCCGCCACGATCGAACTGATCATGACCCGCGGCGCGTCCTATGAATCCAATCAGTTGTCGCGCGGCATGATCGCCTATGGCGCCATCCTGGCCCTGCAGTCGACCGCCTTCGTCGAAGGGGTCCGCACCTACGCCGCCGATCCGGAGCAGCGCCGCCAGGTGATTGAACGAATCCAGATCGATCCGGCCTACGCCGCTCAACTTCCCGGCGCCGCGGATGCGGCGGGCCTGATCGTTTCGACGCTCCGGTCCGATTCGGAGGCGCTGGCCGCCATCGCCCATGTGGTTGCCGAGGACGCCTACACCATTCAGGAGCGCAACGACCCTCGCCGCCGCTGGGCGCAGCAGGCCGTCCCGGACCGGGATTCGCGGCTGGAGACCGTCCGTCGCCTGTCCGAGGCCCAGATGATGCCGAACGCCGAGGACGCCGCGCGCCTGTACGCCGCCGCCCATGACGGCGCCGGCCTGGGCGTCACCGCTGACGACCTGCAGCCGCCCTACACCCCCGCCGTGGCCAATTCGCTGGCCATCGCCGCCCTGGCCGCCCTCGGCGCAGGCGGTGATGACTGGCGTCCCAACACCGACGCCCTGACGTTGGAGCGCAACAGCCAGTTCTGCCTCAGCATGTCCAAGCTGAACCTGTATCAGTGCATCGCCGCCGCGCGTCCCCACTACGAGCACATGTTCTGCGCCGGTCGTCACGTCATGGGCGATCTCGCCGTATGCACCGCCGAAGCGGTCACGCCCGAACCGCTGGTTCTCCCCACTGCCCTGGCGCAATCCACGCCCGTGGCGGCTGATGCGGCGGCCACATCCACCGAGGCGATCGAGAACGGAGCCGCCTCGCCCAACTGATCGTCGGGCGACGGGCCCGTCGCCTTTCCGCGCGGCCATGGTTGCGCTTCGGAAACGAAGCGTGTAATGACCCGCGCTCTTGAATTCGAGGGTTTCGACCCCCGCCGCGCGGGCCGTTTTGCGCGGCGGTTTTGTTATTGAGGCGAGCCTGATGGCTGAGATCATTCTGAACGTGGACGTCCGCAAGGATGTGGGAACCGGCGGCGCCCGTGCTGCACGTCGTGAGGGCTTCGTGCCCGGCGTGCTGTATGGCGGGGGCGAAAATCCCGTGGCCATCTCGGTGAACGAGAAGGACTTCCGCAAGTCCCTCTACACCGGCAAGCTGCTGGGCCACCTGGTGACCCTGAAGTACGGCGAGGAGACCCAGCCGGTCATCGCCAAGGACATCCAGTTCGATCCGGTGTCGGACCGTCCGATGCACTTCGACCTGATGCGCGTTGACGCCAAGGGCGACGTGAAGATTTCGATCCCGGTTCACTTCAAGAACCAGGACGCATGCGCCGCCTTCCGTCAGGGCGGTTCGCTGGAGATCGTCCGTCACGAGGTGGAGATCGTCGTGCGCGCCGACCGTATTCCCGAGGAACTGGTCGTCGATCTGACCGGCCGCCAGCTGGGCGACGCCATCCGCATGTCGGACATCACCCTGCCCGACGGCGCCCACGCCACCATCACCGACCGCGACTTCATGATCGCCTCGATCAAGGTGTCGTCCGCCGCCCAGTCGGAAGCCGCCGACGAAGCCGCTGACGCCGCCGCCGAGGAAGAAGCCGCCGCGCCGGAAGCCGAAGCCGAGACGGAAGAGACGTCGGAAGGCTGATCCCGCCTTCCGGGCTGGAAGCTTGAGACGGCCCCTTCCGGCGACGGAGGGGGCCGTTTCCTTATCCGCACGGGAGCATGATCTGGAGCCTGATTCACGACAGCAGCGGAATCGCCCGACGATTCCACCTCAGCCGATCAGGCTCTAGAGTGACGCCATGCTTATTCTCGCCGGCCTGGGCAATCCGGGCGACAAGTACCGCAACAACCGCCACAACATCGGCTTCATGGCCGCCGACGCCATCGCGCGCCGCTGGCGGTTCGGGCCGGAGCGGGCCAAGTTCCGATCCGTGATCTCCGAAGGCGTGATCGAGACGCCGAAGGGCGAGGTCCGCGCCCTGCTGATGAAGCCCCAGACCTACATGAACGAAAGCGGCCGCGCCGTGGGCGAGGCGGCGCGCTTCTACAAGGTCCCGCCGGCCGACGTGATCGTCTTCCATGACGAGATCGACCTGGCCCCCGGCCGGTTCCGCATGAAAACCGGCGGCGGGGCGGCGGGCCAGAACGGGGTGCGCTCGCTGATCAGCCATCTGGGCCCGGACTTCCGGCGCGCGCGGCTGGGCATTGGACATCCGGGCGAGAAGCATCTGGTCATGCCCCACGTGCTGGGGGACTTCCACAAGGCCGAGCAGCCTTGGGTCGAGGCCCTGCTGAACGCCGTCGCTGACGCCCTGCCCTTCGCCGCCATGGGCGACGACGAGCGCTATCAGGGCGAGGTCCTGCGCCTGGCCCCGGCGCCCAAGTTCAGCCCCAGGCAGGCGGCGCGCGAGGATTAGCGCTTGTTCAGCGCCACCATGAAGACCTCGGACGAATCCTTGCGGCTGGCCTCGGGCTTGATGAATTTCACCGTCTCGAACTCGGCCCGCAGCCGGTTCTTGAGGGCGCCCAGATCCGCACCCTGGAAGGCCTTGGTCACGAAAGAGCCGCCGGGCTGCAGATAGGTGATGGCGAAATCGGCCGCCGCTTCTATCAGCAGGACGATCTTCATGTGATCGGTCTTCCTGTGCCCCACAGTGTTGTGGGCCATGTCCGACAGCACAAGGTCCGGCGGACCGCCCAGAAGTTCGATCAGGCGTTCGCCCACGCCGGGGTCGGTGAAGTCGGCCTCGATGAGCTCCGCGCCGGTGATGGGTTCGATGGGCAGCAGATCCACACCGGCCACCGCCGCCGCACCGCGCTTCAGGGCCACCTGAACCCAGCCGCCGGGCGCCGCGCCCAGGTCGATCACCCGTGACCCGTCCCTGATCACATGCAGACGATCGTCGATCTCGGTGAGCTTGAAGGCCGCGCGGCTGCGCCAGCCTTCGGCCCGGGCCTTCTCCGAGAACTTGTCCGCCAGTTGCCGCTTGATCCATTCTTGGCTGGACAGGGACTTCTTGTCCGCCGTGCGGATTTTCTGGCCCATGCCGCGCCCGGCTGCGGTCCCGCCTGTGGGCAGGCGCACCATGCGGCGGCGTTCGGGCGGTTTTTCATCCTGGCTCATGAACGCTCCATAGCCCTCACGCGCTTCAACCGCTATGACCCCCGCGAGTTTAGACACGGAGAGCCCGAATGGCCGATACCCTGACCTTCACCCTCGACACCGGCGCCGGCACAGGCGACGTGGTCATCAAGCTGCGATCCGACCTGGCCCCGGGCCATGTGGAGCGCATCACCGACCTGGCCGCCGAGGGCTTCTATGACGGCGTGGTGTTCCACCGCGTGATCGCCGGCTTCATGGCCCAGGGCGGCGATCCCACGGGCACGGGCACCTCCGGCTCGTCAAAGCCCAACCTGAAGGCCGAGTTCAGCAAGGAGCCGCACGTGCGCGGCGTCTGCTCCATGGCCCGCACGGCGAACCCGGACAGCGCCAACAGCCAGTTCTTCATCTGCCTCGACGACGCCACCTTCCTGGACGGCCAGTACACCGTCTGGGGCGAGGTCACCGAGGGCATGGACCACGTGGACGCCCTGCCCAAGGGCGAGCCGCCCCGCAGTCCCGGAAAGATCGTCAAGGCGACGGTGGCCTAGGCCCGTCATCCGCTACCGGAGAGGCGGCCCCGCCGCCTCTCCATGACGATGATCTCTCAGCGGAACTTCCTCAGCCCCCGCGGTCCCTGCCGGCCGGCCGCGGCGCGCTTGCCCAGCCAGTCGCGCCAGTCGGGCCAGTTGCGGCGGCGGTCGCCCCCGTCGCGCCATTCGGGGCCTTCCTCGGCGTTGAATACGGTGATGTCGGCCAGACCGCCCTGCTTGTAGGTCTGCAGCTTCACACCCTTGCCGCGCGCCATCTCCGGCAGCTCGTCCAGCGGGAAGACCAGCGCCTTGATGTTGTCGCCGATGACCGCCACGTGGTCGCCGGTCACGCGCAGGCAGGCCGCCATGTCGCCGTTCAGCACCTGCTTGCCGCCCCGCTTCTGGGCCAGGGCGTCATCCTCGGGCGTGAGGAAGCCGTAGCCGGCCTTTGACGCCACCAGCAGCTTCGCGCCCGACTGGTACGCCAGCACGTTGATGATGGCCGCGCTCTCGTCCAGATCTATCATCAGGCGGAGCGGCTCGCCGTGGCCGCGCCCGGACGGCAGCTTGTCGGCGCCGAGGGTGAAGATGCGCCCGTCAGACGCCGCCACCAGCAGCTTGTCGGTGGTGAAGGCGGGCACGAGGAAGGCCAGATCGTCGCCTTCCTTGAACTTCAGCTCCGACGGATCGTCCACCTTGCCCCGGGCGGCGCGGATCCAGCCACGCTCGGACAGGATGACGGTGATGGCCTCGCGCGGGATGAAGGCGTCGATGGAGACGTCGCTGACGTCCGGGGCGTCGCCCATGGTGGTGCGGCGCGGCGAGATCAGGGCCTTGCGCACGTCCTGCAGGCCCAGCGCCAGCAGCCTGGTCTGTTTGGCCGGCGAGGCGATCATGGCCTTGAGGCCCGCCAACTCCTCGGTGAGTTCGTCGAACTCCTTCTGGATGGTCATTTCCTCGAGCCGCGCAAGCTGACGCAGGCGGGTATCGAGGATGAAGTCTGCCTGCAGCTCGCTCAAGGCGAAGCGCTGGATCAGTTGGGCCTTGGGCTGGTCCTCCTCGCGGACGATGCGGATGACCTCGTCCAGATTGAGGAAGACAAGCTTGAGGCCCTCCAGCAGATGCAGCCGCTTTTCAATGCGTTCCTGCCGCCATTGGCCACGACGGATCAGCACCTCGCGGCGGTGGTCCAGGAAGGCGACCAGACACGCCTTGAGCCCCAGAACGCCCGGGGTGCCCGTGGCGTCCAGCACGTTCATGTTGATGGGGAAGCGCACCTCGAGATCGGAGAGCTTGAACAGGCTCTCCATCAGCACCTCGGGCTCCACCGTGCGGGACTTGGGCTCCAGAATCAGGCGGATGTCCTCGGCGGACTCGTCGCGCACGTCGGCCAGAAGGGGCGCCTTCTTGTTCTCGATCAGGTCGGCCAGGGCCTCGATCAGCTTGGACTTCTGCACCTGATACGGCATCTCGGTGACGACCACGCGCCACATGCCCCGGCCCAGATCCTCGGTCTCCCAGCGGGCTCGCAGGCGCACCCCGCCCCGCCCGGTCTGGTACGCGTCGAGGATCGAGGCGGCGGACTCCACCGCCACGCCGCCGGTGGGGAAGTCGGGGCCCGGAACGATGGCCACCAGCGCCTCGGTGGTCGTCTCCGGGGCCTCCAGCAGCTTGAGGCAGGCGTCGATCAGCTCAGCGGCGTTGTGGGGCGGGATCGAGGTGGCCATGCCCACGGCGATGCCCGACGAGCCGTTGGCCAGCAGGTTCGGGAACCCGGCCGGCAGGACGATGGGCTCCTCGTCCTGATCGTCATAGGTGGGGCGGAAATCGACCGCGTTCTCGCCGATGCCCTCCAGCAGCAGCTGGGCCGCCGCCGTCAGCTTGCACTCGGTGTAGCGCATGGCCGCGGCGCTATCGCCGTCGATGTTGCCGAAATTGCCCTGCCCGTCCACCAGCGGATAGCGCTGGGCGAAGTCCTGGGCCAGGCGGACCAGCGCCTCATAGATAGAGGCGTCGCCGTGGGGGTGATAGCCGCCCATCACCTCGCCCACCACCTTGGCGCACTTCCGCGCCGCGGCCTGGGGGTTCAGGCGCATCTGGTGCATGGCGTACAGGATACGCCGGTGCACCGGCTTGAACCCGTCGCGCACGTCCGGCAGCGCCCGGTTGGTGATGGTCGACAGGGCATAGGCCAGGTAGCGGCGGCTGAGCGCCTCGCCCAGGGGCTCGTCGACGATGCGGCCGCCCTCGGGCGGCGGAGTGTGAACAGTCATGGGCCGTCGAATCAGGGATGTGAAGCGTGAAGTCTAGCCCGGATGCCGGGTTATCCCCCACGGATCCCTAGACGTCGAAGTCCAGTCCGAACTGCGCATACAGCGCCCGGGAGTCCTGCCACTTCGGATCGACCTTGACCGTGATGAACAGGTGGACCGGACGATCCATCAGTTCGGTCAGCTCCTCCCGCGCCTTCTGGCCGATCCATTTCAGGGTCTGGCCGCCCTTGCCCAGAATGATGGGACGCTGGCTGTCGCGCTCCACATAGACGGTCTGTTCGATGCGGGCCGAACCGTCCGGCTTCTCCTCGAAGGCGGTGGTCTCCACGGCGGCCGAATAGGGCAGTTCCTCGTGCACGCGCAGGTACAGCTTCTCGCGGGTGATCTCGGCGGCCAGCACGCGCAGGGGCACGTCGGCGCTCTGGTCCTCGGGATACAGCCACACGCCCTCGGGCATCAGGGCCGCCAGCCGGGCCTTGAGATCGTCCACGCCCGAGCCGTCGGCGGCCGAGATCATGAACACCTCGGAATAGACGCCCAGGTCGTACAGCTCCTTCGACACGCCCAGCATGGCGTCGCGGCGCACGCCGTCGATCTTGTTCAAGGCCAGGATGGCGGTGGCGCCGGTGGCCTTGAGGTTCTCGGCGATGGCGCGCGTGTCCTCGATCTGGCGGTGATCGGCGGCGGAGCCTTCGCGAGCGGCCACGGCGATCTCCGCGGCCACGTCCACCAGATGCACCACCGCGTCCGCGTCCTGCGCCCCGCCCCAGGCCGAGGCGACCATGGCCCGGTCCAGACGGCGACGCGGCTTGAAGATGCCCGGGGTGTCCACCAGCACGATCTGGCTCGCGCCGTCGATGGCGATGCCGCGCACCGGGAAGCGCGTGGTCTGGACCTTCTGGGTGACGATGGAGACCTTCGATCCCGTCAGGCGATTCACCAGCGTGGACTTGCCGGCGTTGGGCGCGCCAATGATGGCGGCGAAGCCCGCGCGGGGGGTGGGGGTGGTCTCGGTCAAATGACGCCTTCTCGTTTCAACAGGGCGACAGCGGCCGCCTTCTCCGCCTCCTGACGTGAACGCCCCTGGGCGGTCAAGGGTTCGATGCCCTCGATCGACACTTCGACGGTAAACGTCGGCGCATGGTCCGAGCCGGTGCGTCCCACCACGGCATACGACGGCAGGGGCCGACCCTGCGCCTGCGACCATTCCTGAAGCGCGGATTTCGGGTTGGCCAGTCGGGGCGCGGACGGCGCGGCGAGTTCGTCGGCCCAGGCCCGCTCGAATACCGCCCGGGCGGCGTCCATGCCCCCGTCCAGCCATACGGCGGCCAGCACCGCCTCCATGGCGTCGGCGACGATGCCGTCCTTGCGCCGCCCGCCGGTCTTTGTCTCGCCGGGCGAGAGCCGCAGCGCCTCGCCCAGGTTCAGCCGGTGGCCCACCCGGGCGCAGGCGGCCTTGTCCACCAGACTGTGCAGACGCGACGACAGCTGCCCCTCGTCGGCCTCGGGAAAATCGCGGCACAGGCGGTCGGCCACCAGCAGGCCCAGCACCCGGTCGCCCAGGAACTCCATCCGCTGGTTGTCCGGAACCGGCTTGCCGTGGGGCATGCCCCCCTCCCCGACGCTGGCGTGGGTCAGGGCCCGGTCCAGCAGGGCCCTGTCGGAAAAGTCGTGGCCGAGGCGACGCTGAAGCTCTGCGACCGCCTCGGTTCGGGCGTTCATGGGATCAGTTCAGACCTTTGAAGAATCGGCTGGGCCGCAGGTTGGCGAACCAGCTGACCGGGTTCCACAGCGAGGCGCCGGGCTCCCACGAGAACAGCACGATCTGGGCCTTGCCGACCAGGTTCTCCTCCGGCACCAGGCCCACGTCGGCGCGGCTGTCGATGGAGTTGTCGCGGTTGTCGCCCATCATGAAGTAGTAGCCCGCAGGCACCTCGAACACCTGGGTGTCGTCCAGATCGAAGCCCCGTCCGAAGTCCTGGATGCGGAAGGTGCGGCCCTCGGGCAGGGTCTCGTCAATCTGGGCCGCGTCCATGGGCCCGAACGGACCGTCGATGCGCAGGGAGCCGGCCGGGACGTTCTCCACCGCCTGGCCATTGATGTGCAGCAGGCCGCCGATCATCTGGACGCGGTCGCCGGGCAGGCCGATGACGCGCTTGATGTAGTCGGTGCGGTTGTCCTGGGGCAGCTTGAACACCACCACGTCGCCCCGGTCCGGCTGGGAGCCGAAGATGCGGCCCTCGAACAGCGGCGGGCTCCATGGCATGGCATGGCGGCTGTAGCCGTAGTTCCACTTGGACACGACGATGTAGTCGCCCTCATAGAGGTTCGGCTCCATGGACGCCGAGGGAATGGTGAAGGGCTGGAACAGCAGCACCCGCAGGACCAGGGCTATGGCCAGGGCGTAGACGATGGTCTTGATGATCTCGACCGTCTCGTTCTGGGGCGGCTTCACCTTCACCGGCCGGCCCTGCGAGCGGGCGGGACGATCCACGGGCTCGTCATCGAAGGGCGCGTCGCCCTTGTCGCTCCAGATGGGGCGCGGCGGGGTCTGGCTGGTCCCGGCGACGGCGGAGACCGTCGTGGCCCCGGCGGCCGCCGCGGCCATCATGGCCTGATCGGGCGTCTCCGGCTCGGCGGGATTGGCAGGGGGAACCGACTCTTGCGCCTCGGCGGGCGTCTCCTCCACGGGTTCGGCGAAACCCTCGTCCTGCGCGTCATCAAGAGGCGGCTGCGTCTCGGCCAATTCGGGCGCGGAGGCGGTCACCCCCTCGTCGGTGGGCGGCTGATCGGCCGCCGGGGCGCCGGCCGCGATGGCGTCATCTTCGTCCCGGTCCGGCTTTTCGTTGTCTGTCATCGGTTTTCACGCCCATCCCCGCCGCTTGACGCGGTCGTTCAGGCGCCTTCGGTAATGGTTGACGGGGTTGCGGGCAAGGCTTCGATCACCACGAACGCCAGGGCGTAAGGGTGCTCATCAGACAGCGTCAGGTGAATTCGCGGTTCGTGACCGGGCGGGGTCAGGCGCGCCAGATGCGCCGCCGCGTGACCGGTCAGGGCCAGCGTCGGCTGGCCCGAGGGCAGGTTCACCACCCCCATGTCGCGCCAGTAGACGTCGCGCCGCATGCCGGTGCCCAGGGCCTTGGCGCAGGCCTCCTTGGCCGAGAACCGCTTGGCGTAACTCCAGGACGCATCGGGCTTGCGATCCGAACGGGTCCGTTCGATGTCGGTGAAACAGCGCTGCTTGAAGCGGTCCCCGAACCGCTCCAGCGACGCCTCGATGCGCCGGATATCGGTCATGTCCGCCCCGATGCCGATGATCACAGGCCCCGCGCCTCGTCCATCAGCCCGCGCATCCGCGAGATGGCGGCCTCCAGACCCACGAAGATGGCCTCCCCGACCAGGAAATGCCCGATGTTCAACTCCGCAACCTCGGGAATGCCAGCGATCGCCTCGACGGTGTCGTAGTCGATGCCGTGGCCCGCATGGACCTCCAGCCCCAGCGCTGTCGCCCGCGCCGCCCCGGACCGAAGAGCGGCCAGCTCGGCCTCGGCCTCGTCCTGACGCCCCTCGCGGAAGGCGTCGCAATAGGCCCCGGTGTGCAGTTCAACCACCGCCGCGCCCGTCCGGTGGGCGGCGTCGATCTGTTCAGGGTCAGGCCCGATGAACAGGGACACCCGCGAGCCGGCGTCATTCAGCTGCGCCACGAAGGGCGTGATCCAGTTGTGGCCGCCCACCACGTCCAGCCCGCCCTCGGTGGTGCGCTCCTCGCGCTTTTCGGGCACCAGACAGACGGCGCGCGGGCGATGGTGCAGGGCGATGGCCAGCATCTCCTGGGTCACCGCCATCTCCAGATTGAGCGGCCGCGCCTGTTCGCGCAGCAGGTCGGTCAGGCTGTCGATGTCGCCGTCGGAGATGTGGCGGCGGTCCTCGCGCAGATGGGCGGTGATGCCGTCGGCGCCCGCCGCCAGCGCCTCACGCGCCGCGCGCACGGGATCGGGATGAACGCCGCCCCGCGCGTTCCGCACAGTAGCCACATGGTCGATGTTGACGCCCAGCCTGACCCGCTCGGCCATCGCTCGTTCTCCTCGCCCGAAACGGGCCATGTCTCTTCAGTCCGGCGCGAGCGCGGACTCTTTCAGGCTTTCGCCAGGCGACGGCTGCCCGGATCCTCCACCGGCAAGGCGGCCAGTTCGGGCGGCAGGGCGTCGGCGGGATAGGCGGGCACGTCCAGGGTGGCCAGGGCGATCAGGGGCACGCCCACGTCGGCGCGTCCGCCGGACCGGTCCACGATGCAGGCGGCGGCCACCACCTCGCCCCCCGCCTTCTGGATGGCGGCGATGCATTCGCGCGATGACAGGCCGGTGGTGACGATGTCCTCGACCATCACGACCTTTTCTCCCGGCTCCACCGAGAAGCCCCGGCGCAGGCGGAACTCCCCGCCCTCGCGCTCCACATACATGGACGGCACGCCCAGATGCCGCGCGGTCTCGTAGCCGGGGATGATGCCGCCCACGGCGGGGGAGATCGCCACGTCCACGGGCCCCACGGCGGCGGTCACCTTCTCGGCCAGCGCCTTGCACAGGCGCTCGCAGCGGTCGGCGTTCATGAACACCAGGTTCTTCTGCAGGAAGAGCGGGCTGTGCAGGCCAGAAGACAGCACGAAATGGCCTTCGCGCAGGGCGCCGGCGGCTCGGAATTCTTCAAGGACGTCGTCGGAGGTCATGCTTGCGGACCTAAGCCGCCCGCGCGGTTTCGGCAAGCGGTCAGCGGTAAACCTGACTTCGGTGCGAGATTTCGACAACAAGGATCGTCATGCGGGCGTCCTCGATCAAAGCCAGAATACGATAGTCGCCGACGCGGTAGCACCAGAGGCCCGAAAGCGGCCCTTGCAGGGCCTTTCCCCGCGCCCGCGGATCGCCGCTCGCCACGCAATTATCCAGAAAGTCGAGGATTCTTCGTTGATTGACGGATGACAGTCGAGACAGCGATTTCTCGATGCCCCGGTCGAACTCAATCGACCAGTCCAAGCCTGGCTCTCATTTCGTCCATGGTGATCGTCGTGGCTCGTCCGGCCCTGATCTCTTCGAGCCTTTTCAGGGCGACGCCCCCGGCCTGCCGCTCCCAGAGATAGTCTTCGATCGCCTCGCGCAGATAAGCGTCCAGCGACTCTCGGGAGTCGGCCGGCAGCTTTGCGATCAGCTCTGCCAGTTCGTCGGGGATCGACACATTGATCATGGTTCACTCTACCACAGGCCGCAGAACCGGCCAATCAGCCGCGCGCCCGCTCCACGGTGTCGACGCTGGGGTTGGCCCGCAGGGCGGCGATGATCTGGGTGGCGTGGCGGGCGTCGGCCACCTCCACATCGATCTCCATGTCGAAGAAGTCCTGCTGACGGTGTGTCATGTTCAGGTTCAGGATGTTGCCGCCCGCCTCGCCGATGACGGTGGCCACCTGGCCCAGCACGCCCGGCGCATTGCGCATGGTGGCCACCAGACGGGTGGAGGCCACCGCGTCCTGCTCCGCCTGGGGCGTCCATTGCAGGTCGGCCCAGACGGAGTCGTCGTCTGCGAAATCCGCCAGGGTGTTGCAGTCGATGGTGTGGACGGTCAGGCCCTTGTCCGGCTCGATGATGCCGACGATGCGGTCGCCCGGCACCGGCGAGCAGCAGGCGCCGAAATGGATGCTGACGCCGGGACGCAAACCCCCGCCACGTACATAGAGGCGCGCGTCAGAACCGCTTTCGATGCGCTTCTTCTCAACCGGCTCGGGGCCGGAGGCCTTCAACTTGGGAAACAGGACGCCCACGACCTTGCCGGCCTGGACCTGGCCCCGGCCGATCTGTTCGAACAGATCCTCCTCGAGCTCGATGGCCAGGGTCTCCAGCGCCGGCTTCAGCGAGACGTCCTTCGCCACCTTGTCTACGCGGGCCAGGGCCTGATCCAGGGCGGCGCGGCCCAGCTTCTGGAACTCCTCCCGCTCCGACAGGCGGATATGGCGGCGAATGGCTGAACGCGCGCGCCCGGTGACCGTCAGCGAGCGCCAGTCCGAGGGAATGTCGGGCTTGGCGCCGCGGATAATCTCCACCACGTCGCCGTTCTGCATCGGCGTGCGCATCGGCTTGAGCTCGCCGTTGATCTTCACGCCCACGGCGCTGTCGCCCACCTCGGTATGGACGGCGTAGGCGAAGTCCAGCGCCATGGCCCCGCGCGGCAGGGTGATCAGCGACCCCTTGGGCGTGAAGACGAAGACCTGGTCCAGGTACATCTCCAGCTTGGCGTGCTCGACCCAGTCCTCGCCGCCTTCGCCGTGCTCGATCACCTGCACCAGATGGCGCAGGGTCAACAGGGGATCGCGGCCGCCCCCTTCCTCCATGGCCTCGCGGTCGAAGCCATAGGACTTGTTCTTGTAACGCCAGTGGGCCGCCACGCCCTCTTCGGCCACGCGGTCCATGGTCTCGGTGCGGATCTGCATCTCGATGCGCAGGCCCGACGGACCGACCACGGTGGTGTGCAGGCTGCGGTAGTTGTTCGACTTGGGCGTGGAGATCAGGTCCTTGAACCGCTCCGGCACCATGGGCCATGCCCGGTGGATGACGCCCAGCGCCCGGTAGCAGTCGTCCTCACTCTCCACAAGCACCCGAAAGCCATAGATGTCGGACAGGGCCGAAAAGCCCAGCGCCTTCCTCTGCAGCTTGCGCCAGATGGAATAGGGCGTCTTTTCGCGGCCGAACACGCGGGCCTTGATGCCCGCCTCCTCCAGCACCGTCTGAACCTCGCGGGCCACCCCCTGGACGGCGCGGCCATGTTCAAGACGCAGCGCCTCCAGCCGCCGCTCGATGGCGGTGCGGGCCGTCGGGTTCAGGTGCTCGAAGGCCAGTTCTTCAAGTTCGGTGGCGATGCGGTGAATGCCGATGGAGCGGCCCAGAGGCGCATAGACCTCCAGCGTCTCGCGGCTGATGCGTTCGCGCTTCTCGGGCTTCACGAACTCCAGGGTGCGCATGTTGTGCAGGCGGTCGGCCAGCTTCACCAGCAACACCCGCACGTCCTTGGAGATGGCGAGGATGAATTTACGCAGGTTCTCGGCCTGGCGGGTGTGCTCGGCCTGAAGTTCCAGCCGCGACAGCTTGGTGACGCCCTCCACCAGACCCGCCACCTCCTCGCCGAACATGGCGGCGATGTCGTCGCGGGTGGCCGAGGTGTCCTCCACCACGTCGTGCAGCAAGGCGGTGACGATGGTGGCCGTATCCAGGCGATAGTCGGTGAGGATTCCCGCCACCTGGATCGGATGGGCGAAATAGGGGTCGCCCGAGGCCCGCAACTGCGAGCCGTGCATCTTCATGGCGTAGACATAGGCCCGATTCAGCAGGCCCTCGTCTGCGGTGGGGTCGTAGGCCTTGACCGCATCGACCAGCTCAAACTGGCGCATGACGCGCGAACGGGCCGGGGCGGGTTTCGCCTCGGCCCGTTCAGAGCTTGCAGTCTCGGGACCCGGCGTGGACGCCTGGGACAGCGCCGGGGAAATGGTGACTCCGTCGGCTGGCGCGGGCGTCAGTATCGATCCTCCTGGCCGCCGTCGCGGTCGCTCTGCAGGGCGCGGATCAGCTCCTGCTCGGCCATGTTCATGTGCTGGGGCTCGGCCAGCAGGGCCACGGTCTCGGCCTCGTCCTCGGCTTCGGTGCGCTCATCCACGCGCTGCAGCGTGGTGATGAGATTCTCCTGCAGATCGTCCGGAACCACGGTGTCGTCGGCCAGCTCGCGCAGCGCCACGACAGGGTTCTTGTCGTTGTCGCGGTCGATAGTCAGGGCGGCGCCGTTCGAGATGCCGCGCGCGCGGTGACCGGCCAGCAGGACCAGTCCGAAGCGGTTCGGAACCTTCTCGATGCAGTCTTCGACGGTGACGCGGGCCATGAATATCCTCGGAGGGGCTTGGGGAGAACCGGGGAAAATAGAGGGTTCAGCATGATTGTGCAACGCCAAACAAGCGATGCCGGATGTCACTTCTGACGCTAGCGTACGACCAGATACCCATGCAGCCGCACAGGAATTAACAGCCGATCATCAGGGGATGGCCCTTCCTCATGGAAATCCACCCGAATATTTCGAATACCCCGCACCGCGTAGCGTCGCAGATCGGGATTTGGCGGGTCCTGCTCAGCGGTATCGCAGTCCACCAGCCTTCCCCGGTCATCGATCCGGCAATCCAACGTGATTATGAAAACGCCCGTCAGGCTTCCGGGCAATGAAACGGCTGACAAACGGCTCGTCGATGTGAAGCGGACGCTCCGATCCGCAACGTCCCATGTTTGATGCCCCGTCGGCGCGGTCGAGCCGGGTTCCTGAAAAAGTACGAGCAACGAGGCCAGTCCCAGGATTGAACCGATCACGTCACTGCTCCCATGGGTTTGGCGTCCGTTCCGACTTTGCAGCTTTCAGCCAGCGCCTTCGCCGTCTTCGCCGCCGTTGGATGCAGCCACTCCGGCGCGATCTCCGCCAGCGGACCCATGACGAAAAGGCGCTCGGCCGCCCGGGGGTGCGGCAGGATCAGGCCGTCCAGATCGCCGCTGAGACGGCCGTAGGCGATCATATCCAGGTCCAGACTGCGCGGTGCGTTGATCCGGCCACGCTCCCGTCCGAACGCTTCCTCCAACCGCCCCAGCGCCGCCATCAGGGCGTGGGGGTCATGGGCGGTGGAGATGACGGCCACGCCGTTGACGAAGGGCGGGTCCGACGGATCGGGCCAGGCGGCGGAGCGCCACCACGACGACAGCGCCAGAACATCAATGCCTTCCGCCCGGAAACGGGCGATCGCGGCCTCCAGAAGATCGACGCATGAGGGCCAGACCCCCTTGTCATTGGAGCCCAGTGCGATCACCACTGCTTCCTCGCCGCCGACAGGCATGTCCGGGTCGTCGGCGGTCTCGATATTTTGCGGATTTTCAGTCATGCATTTCTATCCGACGGATCGCATCGCGCTGTTCATCGACGGCGCCAATCTGTATTCGGCCGCCAGGTCGCTCAACGCGGACATGGACTTCAAAAAGCTGATCGATTTCTTCCGGTCAAACGGCGTTCTGGTTCGCGCCTACTATTACACGGCCATCGTTGAGGGCGAAGAGTATTCACCAATCCGTCCTCTTGTGGACTGGCTGGACTACAACGGCTTCACCATGGTGACCAAGCCGGTCAAGCGCTACACCGACGCCTCCGGCCACACCCGCACCAAGGGCAACATGGACGTGGAGATCGCCGTGGACATGCTCTCCATGGCGCCGAACATCGATCATGCGGTGCTGTTCTCGGGCGACGGCGATTTCCGGCGCCTTGTGGAGGCTGTGCAGGACAAGGGCGTGCGGGTCAGCGTTGTCTCCACCCTCAAGAGCCAGCCGCCCCAGGCCGCTGACGAACTGCGCCGCGCGGCGGACCAGTTCGTGGATCTGTCCGACCTGATGGACGTGTTCGGACGGCCGAGCCGCGAGGCATGAAGGCTCTGATCCCCGAACCGCCCGTCAAATGCCCGCTGTGCCCCCGTCTGGTCGAATACCGGGCCGAGAACGAGGCGCAGAACCCGGACTGGTTCAACGGCGCGGCCCCCTCCTTCGGCGATCCCCAGGCGCGGCTGCTGGTAGTGGGCCTGGCGCCCGGCCGCACGGGCGCGAACCGCACCGGTCGGCCGTTCACCGGCGATCACGCGGGGTGGCTGCTGTACGAAACCCTGCTCAAGACCGGCTTCGCACGGGGGCGTTACGACGCCCGGCGCGACGACGGCCTGGAGTTGCTGGACTGCATGATCACCAACGCCGTCCGCTGCGCCCCGCCGGGCAACAAGCCTCTGCCGATCGAGGAAAAGACCTGCCGCCCGTTCCTGATCGACCGGCTGGCCGCCCTGCCCCGCCTGAAGGTGATCGTCACCCTCGGCGACGTGTCGCGTCGCAATGTACTGAAGACCCTGGGCCTGCCCGCCTCGGCGGCGCCCGCGGGCCATGGCGTGGAGGCCGACGTCGGGCCCTATCGCCTGATCAACAGCTATCACTGCTCCCGCCTCAACACGAACACCGGCCGCCTGACCCCGGCCATGTTCGAGGATGTGTTCAAAAGGGCACGTCAGGCGCTCACCGTCACGAACTGACAGCAGCGCCGGGAACGCGAATCAGGCCTTCTCCGTTGATGTTCCGCTGAGGGAGCAACGGATATGACTGGCAATCAGAGAACTTTCACCCGCAGGGAAAAGCGCGTCGCCCTGACCGCTCTTGTCGTCGCCATTGCCGTGGTCGCGGCCATCACCCTGCTGAATCCCAGGCCCTATCTGGGAACCTATGAGACCGGCCGTGGCTTCGACGCCCCGGCGGGGGTGATGGACGCCCGGCCCATCGGCGCCGCCTGACCGGCGGGTCAGCCCTTGTCGCGCATCAGCCGGGCCTTGTCCCGCTGCCAGTCGCGCTCGGCCACCGCCTCGCGCTTGTCGTGGATTTTCTTGCCCTTGGCCAGGGCGATCTCCAGCTTGGCCTTGCCCTTTTCGTTGAGATACAGCCGCACCGGAATGATGGTGCGGCCCTCGCGCTGGACGGCGCCGATCAGCTTGTCGATCTGCTTTCTGTGCAGCAGCAGCTTCCGGTGACGGCGCGGCTCGTGGTTGAAGCGGTTGGCCTGCTTGTAGGGCGGAATGTCGGCGTTGATCAGCACGATCTCGCGCCCCTCAACCGCCGCATAGGACTCCGCGATGTTGGCCCGGCCGTCGCGCAGCGCCTTGATCTCGGTGCCCAGCAAGGCGATGCCCGCCTCCATGTGGTCCTCGAGGAAATAGTCGAAGCGGGCGCGCCGGTTCTCGGCGATGGTCTTGGTGGGGCTCTCCGCCATCAGATCAGCCCCGCCGTGCGCATGGCCTCGTCAATGGCGGGCTTCACCGCGTCGTTGCAGGACACCAGCGGCAGACGCAGCTCCTCGCCGCACAGGCCCAGCCGCGCCAGGGCGTATTTGGACGGCGCCGGGGACGCATCCAGGAACAGGGCCCGGTGCAGGGCGATCAGCCGGTCCTGCCACAGGCGCGCGCTCTCCAGATCGCCGCTCATCACCGCGTCATGCAGGGCCACCATCCCCTCGGGCGCCACGTTTGCGGTGACGGAGATCACCCCGTGACCGCCGTGCGCCATGTAGCCCAGCCAGCTGGGGTCATCCCCCGATATCAGGGCGAATCCGTCCATGGCCGGCGCCGCGCGCATGCGGCTGATCCGGCCCATGTCGCCCGTGGCGTCCTTGATGCCGACGATGTTGGGATGCGCCGCCAGCCGTTCCACCGTCTCGTTGGCCAGGTCCACGCCGGTGCGTCCCGGCACATTGTAGAGCAGGACGGGCAGTTGCACCGCTTCGGCGACAGCGTGGAAGTGCTGGAACAGCCCCTCCTGGCTCGGCCGGTTGTAATAGGGCGTGACGACCAGCGCGCCGTCGGCGCCGACCGCCTTGGCGTGACGGGCCAGATCGATGGCCTTGTCGGTGGCCGAGGCGCCGGCCCCGGCGATGACGCGCGCCCGCCCGGCGGCGACGTTCACGCACAGTTCAACCACCCTTTGGTGTTCTTCGGGATGCAGGCTCGCGCTTTCACCCGTGGTGCCCATGGGGACCAGCCCATGCACGCCGGCGGCGATCTGGCGCTCCACCAGGGCGGTGAAGGCGGCTTCGTCCACCTTTCCGTCACGAAGAGGTGTGATCAGGGCGGTGATGACGCCCTTGAACAGGGGAGCAGTCATGTCGGATAGCAGTCCAGGCGTGAGAATGGAGGCGGCGAGCGCCTTGATGGACAACGGGAATAGGTCGCCACGGCGGCCGCCGCAACACTGATGATGGGACCGGGACTTATCATGTTCGTACAGCTGATCGCAGCCCTCCTCGCCTCCGGCGTGGCGCAACCCGTGCCCTATGAGCAGGTGGCGGGCCAGCCGGCGGTCACCCGGGCCTATCAGGGCGCCGCCTCCATCAGCGCAGCGGATATGGCCCTGTTCCGCGAGGGACTGTCCGCCGCCCGGGCCCGTGACGTGATCCGCGCCCAGGACGCCGCCGCCCGCATCAGCGACCCGGTGGCGCGCAAGCTGGTCGAGTGGGCCCTGATCGACACGGCGGGTGATCAGCTCAGCTACGCCGCCCTCGCCGCTGCAAACGCCGGTATGGCCGACTGGCCCCGTTACGACACGCGCCGCGCCCACGGCGAAGTGGCGCTGGAACGCGCGGCCATGCCCGCCGACGTCGTCCTGTCCTTCTTCGGGGAGACCCGGCCCACCACCGTTCAGGGGGCTCTGGCTCTCGCCGGAGCCCTGGAGCAGTCGGGGCGCGCCGAGGAAGCCCGCACCCTGGTCCGCACCTGGTGGCGCGACGAGTCCTTCGAGGCCCCGGAGCAGCAACGCATGCTGGACCGCTTCGGCCGTTACCTGACCCAGGACGACCACGACACGCGCCTCTCCATGCTGCTGCTGGGGCCGCACGGCCCCGCCACCAACCAGATGGTCAATCTGGCCTCGCCCGAGCGGCGCGCGATCGCCAACGCCCACATGACCCTGCGCAGCGCCTATGCGCCGGACACGGTCGTCGCCGGCCTGCCCATGAGCCATGCCCGGGACTCCGGCATTGTGCTGGAGCGGGTTCGCCTCCTGAGGTCCCAGAGCCGACAGTCCGAAGCCTACCCCCTGCTGCAGTACCTGCCGCCCGCCCCCAGCCACACCTCAGGCCAGAACACCCTGTGGACCGAGCGGCGCAACTATTTCCTGGACGCCCTTCAGGTCCGCAACTGGCAGGCCGCCTACAACTCTATGGCCGGCCATGGTTTCCAGCGAGGCGAGCGCGCGGTTGACGCTGAGTTCTTCGCCGGCTGGGTCGCCCTGACCCGGCTGAATGATCCGACGACCGCAGCGCGCCACTTCGAAGCCCTGCGCCAGATGTCGTCCACCCCCATCACCCAGGGGCGCGCCCTGTACTGGCTGGGCCGCGCGGCCGAGGCGGCGGGCGACGCGCAAGGGGCCCAGGGCTGGTACGCCCAGGGCGCCCGGCACATCCAGAGCTTCTATGGCCAGCTGGCCGCAGAGAAGGCGGGCCAGACCACCATCACCCTGCCCGGCGACCCCGACCCCACCGACGCCGATCGCGCACGATTCGAGGCGCTGGAGCTGGTGCGCGCCGCACGCATAGTAGCCGAGGCGGGCGAAGGCGGCCTGTTCAACACCTTCGTCTATCACGCCGATGACATCGTCGAGGGGCCCATGGAGCTGGCCCAGTTGATCGACATGTCGCGCGGCTACGGCGAGTGGTTCACCTCCATGATGATCGGCCGCGCCGCCAGCCAGCGCGGCTTCCTGCTGCCCGAGCGCCAGTATCCGATCCAGATTCCCACCGCCGTACCGGGCGCCGCACCTATTGAGTTCACCCTGGCCATCACCCGGCAGGAAAGCAGCTTTGATCCTCGCGCCCGGTCCCACGCCGACGCGCGCGGCATGATGCAGTTCCTGCCCGCAACCGCCTCGGGCGTGGCGCGCCGTATGGGACTGCCCTACAGCCCCGAGCGCCTGTGGGAAGCCGACTACAACATGCAGCTCGGCAGCTACCACCTGCAGGAACTGGCCAACCGGTTCGGCGGGTCATGGCTGCTGTCCGCCGTCGGCTACAACGCCGGCCCGGCCCGGCCCGACCAATGGACCGCTCGCTGCGGCGACCCGCGCGGCGGCGCGACCTCGCCGCCCGACTTCATCGAGTGCGTGCCCTTTACCGAGACGCGCAACTACATGATGCGGGTCATGGAGAATGTGCAGATCTACCGCGCCCGCCTGAACGGCGGCACGGCGGAACTGCGCCTGTCCGAGGATCTGGCGCGAGGAACCGGCTACCGCTCGGGCCCACAGCCCTATCAGCCGCAGTAAGGACCCGACGAGAGGCCGCGCCAGACCGGAAATCCTCCCCCATCGGGGGAGGGGGACCATGCGAAGCATGGTGGAGGGGGCTGGCCGGCAGTCTGGATGTTCGTCCGCCGCGCGCCATCAGCGGTCCAGCCCACCTCCACACGCTCAGCCCGGCTTCAGCCCCCTCCGTCACGGGCGCTGAGCGCCCGCGCCACCTCCCCCATCGGGGGAGGATTTGCCGACTTAAGCCCGCATTTCGCCGCGCGAAACGCCCCTGAAAACAACGGCTCCTGCCCCGGGGCGCGTCTTTTTCACCCGCCTGCCGCGCAACGCCTATAATGGCGCCCGCTGTAGTGGGGCGGAGGCGGTTTCCGACAATTCAGACAATTCAGACCCTGTTTTTGCCGCCCCGTTGCACTCCAATTGCACTGTTTTTTGATCGGGGAGTGCAACAGGTGAACCAAAGGCGCCGCTTCCTGCGGCCGCGCATTGCCTTACGCCGCGACAGGCCGCTATGCGTATTGAAACGAAACCCAGGAGACGCTCGTGGCCATTCCCGCTTCGCTGGACAAGAACCTCACCCTCCCCGTCATCGCCGCACCCATGTTCCTCGTGTCCGGCCCGGATCTGGTGGTGGAGACGTGCAATGCCGGCATGATCGGCACCTTCCCGTCCCTGAACCAGCGCACCACCGAGGGCTATCGGGACTGGCTCGTTGAGATCAAGGAGCGGCTGAAGCCCGACGCCGCCCCCTTCGGCGTCAACCACATCGTCCACCCCACCAATCCCCGCCTGATGGCCGACATGATGGTGTCGGTGGAGCATCAGGTGCCCCTGATCATCACCTCGCTCGGCGCGGTGCGTGATGTGGTGGAAGCGGTGCATGGTTATGGCGGGGTGGTGTTCCATGACATCGCCAATGTGCGTCATGCGCGCAAGGCGGCCGAGGCGGGCGTCGATGGCCTGATCCTGGTGGCCAATGGCGCGGGCGGCCATGCGGGGGTGGTGAATCCCTTCGCCCTGGTCAATGAGGTGCGGTCCTTCTTCGACGGAACCATCATCCTGTCCGGCTGTCTGTCGACGGGTCAGGACGTGGCCGCCGCCCTCATGATGGGCGCCGACTTCGCCTATATGGGCACCCGGTTCATCGCCACGACCGAAAGCCTGGCCCAGCCGGAATACAAGCAGATGATCGTGGACGCCGGAGCTTCCGACGTCACCTACACCCCGGCGGTGTCGGGCATTCCGGCCAATTTCCTGACCCCGTCGCTGGTCGCCAACGGCATCGATCCCAAGTCCCTGCCCGAGCACAAGCTGGACATGGGCGAGGAGGCGCGGGCCTGGAAGACGGTCTGGTCCGCCGGTCAGGGCGCGGGCGGCGTCCATGACATTCCGACCACAGCCGAACTCATCCGCAGACTGAATGACGAATTTGTATCGGCTTGTGATAAATTCGTCAGAAAGCGGAGTTAATGGCGGCGACACACCGCCAACAACCCCTGAGTCGTCTCATGCTCCGCACCGCCATTGTGACCGCCGCCCTCGTCGGTCTGTCCGCCACCGCCGCATCGGCCCAGGACGGCGGGGTCAGCCTGCCCGACGGCTTCGGACTCGAGTTCGGGGCCGGCACCGACAACCGCTCCAAGAACGCCTCCAAGACCAACGGCGAGGCCTATGCCTACGGCATCGTGGACTGGGCCCCGGGCACGGGCGACGTCTATATCTCGGGCTCGATCGAGGGCGTTGATTCCAACGGCGCGGATTGGGAGTCCAGGCTGCTGGTCGGCTGGGCCCCGCAGTTCGCCGGCTTCGACTTCGATATCAACGCCGCCCACAAATGGCTGGTCGACTCCGTTCCCGGCGCGGACGATGACGCCTGGGAATTCACCGCCAACATGTCGCGCTCCATAGGCCCGGCCAGTGCGCGGCTGCAGTATCAGTATTCGCCTGACGCGATCGGATCGACGGGAAGCTTCAGCTGGGTCGAGGCCCGCGTGGGCTGGGAGTTCACTCCGCGCCTTGAAGGCACTGCGGCCATCGGGCGGCGGGAGCAGCGCAACAGTGTCGACTATACCGGCTGGAACGTCGGCGCGACCTACGCCCTGACCCGGAATCTGGAGCTGGACGTGCGCTGGTACGACACCGACGTGAATCTCCCCGCAGACAACAAGTACGACGACGCCCTGGTGGCCGAGATCAGGCTGGCGTTCTGATCCCGGCCTGCCCGGTCAGGTGACCTTCTTGGCCACCGTGAATCCCAGCACCAGCAGCACCACGAATACCACGAGGGCGGCGATGGCGAGGAATTGAGCGATACCGGCGGCGGCGCCGGCGATGCCTGTGAAGCCGGCAAGCCCGGCGATTACAGCGATAACGGCGAAAATCAGCGCCCACTTCAGCATGTCGTTCTCCTTTTTGAAGACGGAGAAACGGCGCGCAGACGGGACCGTTCCAGAATGCGTCTAGCCTACGCCCACCTTCTTGAGGATGGGCCGCAGCGACACCTCGCCTTTCCTGAAATCCTTCCAGGGATCGGGCTTCTTCAGCAGGGCCGGCGCGGTGCGCAGGGTGTAGGCCTTCGGGTCCAGCCCCTTGCACACCTGCCCCCACGACAGGGGAAAGGCGATGGTCGCCCACGGCCGGGCCCGCGCTGACCACGGCGCCGCCGCCGTCGCCATGCGCCCGTTGCGCAGGTAGTCCAGAAAAATCTTCCCGCCCCGCGCCTTCTTGGAAAGCGTCGTGGTGTAACGGTCCGGCGCCGCGTCCCGCACTTGCTCGCAGACCGCCTTGGCGAAGGCCTTGGCCTGATCCCATTCCACCCGGCTGCGCCCGTCCGCCCTGATCGGGACGACCACATGCAGCCCCTTGCCGCCCGTCGTCTTCACGAACGGGTTCAGGCCCAGCGCCTCCAGCGCCGCCTTCACGTCCTTCGCCGCGGCGATGACGTCCTCGAAATCCAGTCCCTCGTCGGGGTCCAGATCGAAGGTCAGCTGCTCGGGCGTCTCCGGGTCGCCGGGCTTGCAGCCCCAGGGGTGCAGCTCGATGCCCCCCGACTGGGCGATGGCGACCAGCCCGCCCACATCGGAGGCGGCCAGATAGGGGGTCCGCTGCTTCACATCGATCAGCTTCAGCCGCGGGCTCGCGCCCTTCATGGCGTGGCGCTGGAAGAAGGTCTCCCCGTTGATCCCGTCCGGCGCCCGGATGATCGAGGTGGGCCGATCCGCCACATGAGGCAGGATCCGTTCAGCCGCCATCTCCATGTAGCGCGCCAGATCCGCCTTGGTGATCGCGGCCTCGCCCCCATGGGCGGGCCACAGGGGCTTGTCGGGGCTGGAGATGGTCACCCCCGCCACAACAACCTTGCCCTTCGCACTTACCGTCTTCGCAGGGGGCTGGGGCGCGTCTGTCACGTCCTTCGGCGCCTTGTCCTCGCGCAGGCCCTTGTAGGCGGCGTGGCGCAGGGTGCCGTTTTCGGTGAAGCCCCCATGCTCGATCTCGGCCACCAGCACCGGCTTGACCCAGTGGATCTCCCGCCCCCCCCTGGGCGCGGTCTTGCCGGCGAAGGGGCTGTCGTCCGAGGCCGCCGCCTTCAGCGCCGGAACCAGCACCTTGGTCAGCGCCGCGCTGTAGCCCGTGCCCACCCGGCCCAGATAGCGCAAGCCCTTCCCCTCCCTGACGCCCACCAGCAGTGAACGGAACCGCGTCCCCTTCTCCGACGACCAGCCGCCGATAATCACCTCGTCTCGGCCCCGGCATTTGGACTTCACCCAGCTGGCCTGCCGACCCGCCCGGTACGGCGCGTCCAGCTTCTTGGAGATCACCCCTTCCAGATCCATGCGACACGCACTGTCCAGCACCGCCTGACCGGTCGTCGCGAAATGCTCCACGAACCGCAGGCCCGGCCCCGCCTTCCCCGCCCGGTCCACATAGGCCTGAAGCCGCGCCTTGCGTTTGGCCAGCGGCAGGCCCCGCAGGTCCTCCGCCCCCTCGAACAGCAGGTCGAAGGCGAAATAGATCAGGTCGTCGGTCCGCCCTTCCGAGATAGCCGTCTGCAACGCCGAAAAGTCCGGCATGTGATCGTCGTCCAGGGCGCACAGCTCCCCGTCGATGACCCCGTCCGGCCAGTTCGCCGCCTGCTTGGCCAGCGCCGGGAACTTCGCCGACCAGTCCAGCCCGCTGCGGGTGTACAGCTTCGACTTGCCGCCGCCCACGGCCACCTGGATGCGGTAGCCGTCGAACTTGATCTCGTGGGCCCAGCCCGACGCGCCGGGCGGATTGTCTGCGACCTTGCACAGCTGGATCGGCGTGAAGGCGGGCGGGCCCTTGCCCGTGCTCGTCCTGGCCTTCGAGACCCTAGGTTTCGCGGGCGCCTTGCGCCCGGTCGGCTTGGAGGACGTCCACTCGGCATCGCCGCCCGCGATCTCCGCCAGACTGCGGCCCGTGGTCACCGAGGCGTCGATCTCGGCCAGGGCGTCGCCCTCCCCGTCCACCGCGTGCTCGTCCTTCTCCTTGATGAGCAGCCAGTTGTTCCGCTTGGTGGGCCGGCCCCGGTCCGACTTCAGCCGGATCAGCGCCCAGCCCCCCTTCAGCCGTTCGCCCTCCAGCGTCAGCTTGACCACGCCCTTCTCGAAGGCCGCGTCCAGATCCTCATCCTGCGGCGTCCAGACGCCCTCGTCCCACATCTGCACCGTGCCGGCGCCGTAGTTGCCCGCCGGGATCGTGCCCTCGAAGCCGCCGTAGTCCATGGGGTGGTCCT
>NZ_PNLV01000026.1 GCF_013823285.1 Brevundimonas sp.
TGATCAAGAGCCACCACAATGTGGGCGGCCTGCCGGACTTCATGAAGCTGAAGCTGGTGGAGCCCCTGCGCGAGCTGTTCAAGGACGAGGTGCGGGCGCTGGGCCGCGAGCTGGGCCTGACCGACGCCTTCGTGGGCCGCCACCCGTTCCCCGGACCCGGCCTGGCCATCCGCATCCCCGGCGAGATCACGCCGGACGCTGTGAAGACCCTGCAGGACGCCGACGCCATCTATCTGGACGAGATCCGCAAGGCGGGCCTGTACGACGAAATCTGGCAGGCCTTCGCCGTGCTGCTGCCGGTCAAGACCGTGGGTGTGATGGGCGACGCCCGGACCTATGAAAAGGTGCTGGCGCTGCGCGCGGTGACCTCCACCGACGGCATGACGGCGGACTTCTACCAATTCCCCTGGGACGTCTTGGCCCGCACCGCCACCCGCATCATCAACGAGGTGCGCGGCGTGAACCGGGTGGTCTACGACGTGACGTCCAAGCCGCCGGGGACGATCGAGTGGGAATAATTCAGCCCTCTCGGGACCTTTCGAGAGCGCTTGGAAAGCTGCCCACAAGTCACTGACAATATTGTGAATTCTAACGAGGCCCTTCGAGATCATTCGGAGGGTCTTTTTTCGTTTTTCCGTCCTTGCTGACGGTATCGCCCGACGTTGATCCGGCCGAGTCAGGCCCATACCGTCAATGGACGCCGAGGCGCCTGACGGTACTGAACTCTCCTAAGTCATGGAAAAAGAAGAAAAAAGTCGTCTGAAAACCGGTCAAATTCGAACACGGCCTCAGGGAGGTGAGTATACCGTGCTCACCGACGCCGTACTCAAGAATTTACGTCCGAAATCAAAATCTTACAAGAGTACCGACAGGGACGGCATGTACGCCTACGTTTCACCGGGCGGAGCGATCTCGTTCGGTTCAGCGGACGGCGCGAGACGGTGACCTTGGGCCGCTACGGCCGAGGTGGTTTGAGCCTGGCGCAGGCGCGCGAACGGCTCTTCGAAATCAAGCGGACCATCGCCGACGGCGTGTCGCCGGCGATGGAGAAGCAGCGCGCCAAGCGCCGACTTAAAGAGGCGCGCAGTTTCGAGCATGTTGGCCAGGGCTGGATGGACAAGGCGCCGATGGCCCGACAGCACACGCAACATGCGCCGCTCGATCTTCAATCGGGAGGTGTTGCCGAAGGGGCGGAGCCGATTGCTGTCTGAGATCACGCCGGACGACCTGCGCACGCACTGCAAGTCAATCGTGGACCGCGGCGCTCCGGCGACAGCGATCCACGCCCGGGACATCGTCAAGCAGGTCTATGCCTGGGCTCGGATACGCCTGAAATCCGGCGACCGCCTCCCGGATCGACGCGCGGGGCTCGGGGGAGGGCGCGTCGATGGGCCGGAAAGGGTCAGCGGCCCACGGCGGCCGCCAGGGCCACGGCGTCCGGTCCGGCCGGGAAGTGGAGCCGCTCGCCGTTGTCGTGGACGGCGCTCCAGACCGCCTCGGCCACGTCGGAGGGCGCCGTGGTCAGTTCCGCCGCGCCGAAGGCCTGCAGGACCGGCGCGGCGAAGTCGGCGTAGGCCTCGTGGACGACCTCATTGAAGTCGACGTCGGAATTCTCGCTGAAACGGGTGGACGGGCCATAGCCCGGCTCCACCAGCTTCACCCGGACGCCGAAGAAGGCCAGCTCAAGGGCCAGGGATTCGCTGAGGCCCTGGATGGCCGTCTTGCTGGCCGTGTAGATCGAGGACAGGGGCATGCCGGTCATGGTGACCGTCGAGGTGACATTGACGATGACGCCGGCGCGGCGGCCCCGGAACTGGGGAATGACCGCCTGGCACATGGCAATGGTGCCGAAGGTGTTGGTCTCGAAGATCTCGCGGGCCTTGAGCAGGGAGGCGTTCTCCAGGGTGCCGAACAGGCCGACGCCGGCGTTGTTGACCAGCACGTCGATGGGTCCGGCCTGCTCGATCACCGCGGCGATGCTGAAGGGGTCGGTGATGTCCAGGGGCAGGATACGCAGGCGGTCGGACGCCGGCAGCACGTCCTGACGGGGCGTGCGCATGGTGGCGATGACGGTCCAGCCCTGGGCCAGGAAGTGGCGGGCGGTCTCCAGTCCGTAGCCGCTGGAGGCTCCGGTGATCAGAATGGTCTTCATGGCGATCTCCTTGGTGTGTGTGACATCCTTCTAGGCGTCTGCGGCCGGACGATCTGGCGCTTGAAGTCCTCATTTCCTTGGATATAGTCCGGATCATGGTGGACCCCCTCTCCGACGTCATCCGGCTGCTGCGCCCCCGCACCGTGTTCACAAAGGGCATCAGCGGCGCGGGGGCCTGGGCCGTGCGCTACGCCGCGTTCGGCCATCCCAGCTTCAGCGCGGTGACCGAGGGGCGTTGCCGGCTGCTGGTCGACGGCCAGGCGCCGATCGAGCTGGAGGCCGGCGACTTCGTGCTCATGCCCGCCACCCCCGGCTTCACCATGAGCAGCCTGCAGGCCGCCACGCCCCGGCTCGTCGATCCCCAGATTGCGCCCGCGCCGGGCGACGAGGTGCGGCACGGCGATCCGGAGGCGCCCGCGGATGTGCGCATGATCGGCGGCTATTTCCTGTTCGACTCGCCGGACGCGGCGCTGCTGGTCGCCCTGCTGCCGACCCTGGTCCACGTCCGCGGCGTCGAGCGGCTCACCACCCTGGTGCGCATGCTCGGCGAGGAGGCGCGTGAGGGCCGGGCCGGGCAGAACCTGGTCATGTTCCGGCTGATCGAGGTCCTGCTGGTGGAGGCGTTACGGTCCCTCCCGGGGGACCAGGCCGCACCGGGTCTGCTGCGCGGCCTGGCCGACCAGCGGGTGGCCGCGGCCATGCGCCGGATGCACGGCGCCCCGGACCGGCCCTGGACGGTCGCGGGCCTGGCGCAGGAGGCCGGCATGTCCCGATCCGCCTTCTTCGAGCGGTTCAGCCGCGCCGTGGGCCTGCCGCCGATGGAGTATCTGGTGGCCTGGCGCATGGCGATGGCCAAGCGTCTGCTGCGGCGGCGCGACATTCCCATCGACGCGGTGGCCGAGCAGGTGGGGTACGGCTCCGCCAGCACCTTCAGCACCGCCTTCCGGCGGCATGTGGGCCAGTCCCCCGGACGCTACGCCCGGGGCGCCGCCGTGGAGAGTGCCGCCTGATCTTCCAATGGCCGGGAACGGATCACGACATGCGGCCGCGCGCCGGCCACGGAGGAAAATTCGAGAAAGGCTAAAGGAAACGCCGCCGCCGCTGGTCCTAGCGCCGAGGAGACCGAGGGGGTCTCGTTCCTGGGGGAAATCCAACCATGTCGTTTGTGCGATCCCTGAGCGTGCGCGACGCGCTCTTCGCTTCCGTGGCGGCGACCGCCGTGCTTTCGGCCGACATCATCCGGGATCCGGCGGTCGCCCCCCTGTCCTACAGCTTCCTGGATTTCGGCACGCTCAGGAGCCCGTCGGAGTCCACCACCGAGGCCTTCTCCACGCGGTTCGTGGGCCCCTTGCCGATCGACCTGCCCGGCGGACGCCCCTCCCTGCACCTGCTGTTCGAACGCACGGAGGTCTGGAACGGAGAGTCGGAATTCTACCAGAACACGGCCGCCTCCTCCGTCATCCTCTTCACTCCCGACCGCTGGCAGAATGCACCGGCTCCGCCACCGGCGGGACCATCGATCGGGTGGGGATTCCAAGCTGTCTCCTGGACGAGACGATCCGGCGCCGCCTGATCCTGGAGGCTCTGGTGGACTGACTCCGATCTCCACCGAGGTTGGCCATTTCCCACCGGCGGCGGCCGGGTGCCGTGTTCGGATTCTCGACCGTCCACTTTCGGACTGACGCAAACAAACGGCGGACGCACGACTAGGAAAACAGCTTAGCTTGGCGAGACAATGATCCATCGCGCCCGGCCATCGTGGCCAACAATCTGGACTTTGCAGGTCGCCACCATGAACCGTCGCTTCGTCATCTTCGCCGCAATCGCCACGCTGCCGTTGGCGTCAACAGCAGCCTTCGGTCAGGAGGAGACCGCGCCCCCGGTCGCCGCGAATGTGGTGCTGGTCCACGGCGCTTTCGCCGACGGCTCCAGTTGGGCGCCGGTGATCCGAATCCTGCAGCGCGAGGGTCTGCAGGTCGTCGCGGTTCAGAATCCTCTGACGTCGTTTGAGGAGGACGTCGCTACGACCAGGCGGGCCTTGGCGCGCATCGATGGCCCCATCGTTCTTGTCGGCCACTCCTACGGCGGCATGGTCATCACCGAGGCCGGCGATGACCCCAATGTCGCCGCTTTGGTCTATGTGGCTGCCCGCGCGCCCGACGTCGGGGAAGACTATCCTGCGCTCGCGGCCCGGTTTCCGACGCCTCCAGCGGGAGCCGGGATTGTCCGCGCCGACGGCTTCGCCCAGTTCAGCGAGGCCGCCTTCCTGAGTGACTTCGCCGGCGACATTCCAAGCGAGCAGGCGAGAGTGCTGTTCGCTGCGCAAGGCCCCATATCGGACACCCTTTTTTCGGGCCGAACGACCTATGCCGCATGGCGTGAAAAACCCTCTTATTACGCGATTTCCACGGCGGATCGGACGACATCGCCCGAACTCCAGCGATTTGTGGCGACCCGGATGAACGCGGAGGTCGTCGAACTGAACTCCAGTCACCTCTCCCCGGTTTCGCATGCTGAAGAAATCGCTGCTCTCATCATCCGGGCAGTAAATCCGGACCAATGATCGTGGCCCCAGCTCGGCTGTTTCAGGGTCAGCACGCCCCACAGCTATGAAGCCGTCAGGCCGACATTTGCGCCGGCTGCTTTCGGGGCACGCTGCAGAGCGATTTCCGTGCGTCGCCCGCGGGTGCGAAGCGGGAAGACCAGCCTGTAGGGGACAGAGAGTCGAGGCGCTTCTGGCGGCGGATGGTGATTTTCTGCACTCTCTGGGGGACAAACCCTCAATCGAAGTGCGCCAGGTCTTTCGAACACACGTTGCTGATCGCATGCGGTTGGCGCTGGCCATTTCGCGCGTGTCGATGGGTTTGGTTGCGGCGGTCCATGGGGGCAGGCTCGCTCCAGCTAGCAGCAACCGCGCCTCGTAACTCAGACCCCGGAGACATGCAGGGGCGCCCTGCGTATCAGGTCAATGACATCGGAAAGGGGAAGGGAGCGAGGTTGTTGCTCGCCTTCCACGTGGAACAGAAGGTCTTGCGTCCTCAGATTAGAAGCCTCGCAGAAGCCGAGCGGCAAAACCGCCACTGAATCGGGGTCTACCGAGGTTCGCCAGCCGAAGACGCGGCTCGGCTCATCGTATGGGCCGTTGCGGATGACGGTGAACCTGGCCAGGTCGTCCACAAGCACTTCCTCGCCGCAGAATCCGACGGCGGCGTCTGACCCGACGATGGAGCCCCGGACGAGAACTTCGCGTCCGTCTAGCCGATATCTGAGCACATCCTGGTAGACCGAGAGGGCGATCGGGATGTTCAGCCGGCCACTTGAGTAGACGAGTCGCTCAAGGGCGGGATCGACGTCGGCGGAGACGAGTAGACGGCTCTTGATCGCCGGTGGGCTAAGGTTCTCCATTTCCAGGATCGCCGCGGTCATGCTGACGAGTGGAGCTGCGAACGATGTGCCCGCCCGCTCGATCGTCTCGACGCGGTAGCCCTCCGCTTCCGCGGCGCCGGAGTAGACCGGGATTCCGCAGCCGGGCGCCAGGATATCGACAGACCAAGGGCCCCAACGGCTGAAGCTGAGCATCTGCAGGGCACGGTCGTGCGCGCCGACGGTAAACACGTTCGCATTGCGGACCGTCGTCGAAGACCCGCCCAATCCCCCCGGCCAAGACCAAGTGTGCCGCTCGAACTGCGTGCCGCTGTTTCCGGCCGCAACCACCAGAAGCAGGCGCCGGCCTTCGTCCTCCAGCGCCCGGATGAACTCCCGGCGTTCATCGATGGCGGTGAGGCTGATGTTGAGAATGCTGATTTCGTTGTCGTTGGCTTCCCTAAGGGCGTCCCGGATCGCACGGCCGCTCAGGAAGGGTGTGTCGTGGGACGACTGAGCGACACTGGCGAAGACCACGCTGAAGTAGGGCCTGAGGAGATCCCGGTCCGCCTGGGATGCGGCCGGACCAAGCAATGACGGGCCGCCAAGAAGAACGCTGGCCACCTCTGCGCCGTGACTACGGTTCGGCAGCCGCCACGGCGGCCGTGCGTCGTTCCGCTGCATCGCCAGGTTGACGCCCACGAACCGTTTCGGTCCCATCCTGCCGACCGGCCGCAGGGCTCCCAAGGTCGCTGGATGAAACGGGGACGGCTGGAGTTCTTCTGCGTCGAACCCGGTATCCAGAACCATCACGGTCGTGGCCGACACCAGTGGACCGCCCCGCAGCCGGTGGTTTTCCGTAAGAACCGACCTTACCGCGGCCCAGTCCACCGGCCAATCAGGCGACGCGCTGCATTCGCCGTCGCCCGGGTCCGCTTGCGCGATGAGGCTGGCCGTGATTGCCGGCGCCGCCTCGAAGCTTGATGCTGACTCTTCACGCAGAAGGGCGAGGGACGCTAGCGCCTCCGTCATGGTGATCTCCGGACGAAGGCTTATGTTCGTCCAGCGGGGGCTCACGGGAAGGCTGACAAAGTCACCAAACTCAAGCCTGCGCGTATCGACCCCCACGTTGTTAAGGGTGAACAGGGCCGCGTTGTGGACAGCTTCATAGCCCCTTGCGGTTCGCGTAGTTCCGACCTGAACGGCGGCGCCGGCGAGGTTAATAGAAGCGTCAGCGCCGTACAGGGACGAACCGGCGAACGCGAGTTGCAAGTCCTGGTATATGCGCTCGATAAAGACGGTCTGGGTTAGCGCCACAGGCTCGTGCACCGGCGCGAGGGCGCAGGCAGGATAGACAACGCTGCGCCCCGACAGGTCGGCGCCCGTGTTTCCGATTTCGTCCTCCCCGAGATCCGGGTTCAGGTCCCGAAGAACGGTGACGTAGGCAGGCTGCACTGTCCCGCAGCGCTCGAGGATGACGTCCTCAATGCTCTCGTCGGGCCGATGGATGACGGTGGTGGATTGGCCGATCCGGGCGATCAAGGTTGCGACGGCGGGATCGTGAGGATCGATCAGGCGAATGTCCAGGCTCGACTCTTGGGCCGCCGCAGTCGTCGCCAGCGACGCCGCCATGAATGCGTACAGGCAGCATCTAGTCATGGCACAGCTCCGACCTTTCATTGATCCCGCAAATGGCCCGTCCGGGCGCGGACGCCCAGGTCGAGATGACAGCCCTGACCTCCGCGTGGGCGATCGCGGAGATTTCTGAAGTGACGACCTGGTCGCCGGCCGTGTTCAGGCCCACGATCTCCCTACGCCGTGCGCTGAACACCCGATAAGCCGGCCCGCCGCTGTCCCCTGGGCACACCGCTGCGCCGCCTCGCGTCCTTATGATGGGCCAGCGGCCAGGCAGGGTTTCAACGACCGCCCCCCCCTGGAAGAGTTCACCCCGGCGGGTTCCCTCTGGGGTCACGCATCCATAGCCCTGAAGCAGGAGGGCGTCCGACACTCTCAGGGGCGGTGTGTTGGCGCTGAGGCGCTCGAACCGCAGCCCCTCTGGAGGCACGAACGGCGAGACGATGAGGCAGAGTGTGACGTCGGAAAGGACCGGTTCGCAGCGGACGTCGACCCAGTCATCAATGATGAAGGCGCGGCCAACGGCTCCATCCCGCATGCAGTGGCTCGCAGTAAGGATCACGCGCGCGCCGACCAGCGTGGCCGTGCATAGCGTCCCCCCGGGTCCGTCAAATCGCAGCGTGGCTGGCCAGGCCTTGGGGTCGGATTTTTCACCGCCGAGAATTTCCGGACCTGGGGTCGGCGGTGCTGGTGGAAGCATCAGAAAGTCGGCGTCTTCCGCTTCAGCGCTGCCGATCAGCGCCGCGCCCAAGAGGCCAGCGCCAAGAGCCAGCACGTTCCGACGCTGGCGATGTCGCATCCGGCCCGTCATGATGGTCAGGGCGTCGATTGCGCTTGTCGCGCGAGCGCCAGCGCTGAATCTGCGGTGATCTGGGCGGCCTCCGCGTTGGCGAGGGCGGTTTCCGCCTGGAGCGGTGCAAGCTGAGCCACCGTTGCGCCCTGAGCCCGCGCCGCAGCGAGTGCGTTCTCAGCCAGTTGCTGATTGGTTCGGGCCTGAACGCGCGCCAGCTCCGCCGCCGAGATTGCCGCCGGAACGCCGGCGATCGCCGGAGCTGATCTGGCGCTTGCCGAGGTTATGGTTTCGAATGTGGCTGCCGTGTCGCGGGTGCCGATGGTTGTCGGATTCCCCGCAGGGTCCAGAGCGATCTCAACTGAGGCCGAGCGGAACGCTCCGCTCGGCGCCTGCAGATAGAAGACGGGGCCTAGCTGGAGGACCGGGTACTGCCCGCTGAATATCTGCTCTGCGTCCGGACTGCCGCAGACGCTGACGTGACACGCCTGCAGGAGGCCGGGCGCAGCAAAGCGGACGGGAATGGCGTTGGGCGGCTGTGGTGGAACGTCGGAAAGGCCGCCCGCGGGCGGAGAGACGTCCGCCAAGCTTACAAAGACGTCGAACCTTGCGATCGCCTCAGGGCGCCGATCGGCCGACCATCTCTGAAACGCCTCCCGCGACAGGGAGAATGTCCCCTGCCGTTCGGATCCGACGCTAGGCCATTCGACCTCCTGAACGTGCGTGACGATCCTGAGTTGTTCGTTCAGCCTTCTCTGGCTGGCGGCAAGTTCGTCCTTTTTGACGTTCGTGCGGATGATGAGGGCCTGCAAGGCGCGCCGGTCTTCGGTCGAGGTGACGGGGCCGAGAGCAGCCGTCCGGGTCAGTTCATCGGTCAGCGCCGCCAGTTCTGTGGTCTGGCGCCGGACGACACTCGCCAAGCCTGCGTCTGCCTCGCCATCCCCGTTGATTAACTGGATCGCGTCAGCGACGGGCCTGGTACAGGCGTTTCCAGAACCCGGCCCGTCTGAAACAAGTCCAAGGAGGGGCGTGATCGCGGTGATCGTGGTGACGACGTTGGAGGCTATCACGCCGCCCTGACCTTCCGAGGTCGCGTTGAGCGCGGTGGAAACGCCGCTGGGCGCGTAGGTGACTTGGATCGTACCCTTATTCCACCAGCCATCCGAATGGAGGCTGTACACTTGGTCGACAGCGAGTGAGGGCTCGACCGAGAGGGAAATGTCGGCCGTAAGTTGCGGGCCACATCCCGTGACCTTGCGGGTGATCTTCAGCTTGAAGGCGGTCATTGGAGGACGCCATGGGACGCCCCTCATTGCCTCTGCGCCGCCGTCGAAAGGCGTCACGCTGATACCGCCGCCACACCCCGAAAGCAGCAGGCTGCCTACGAGAACCCCAACACCCCCGCGCCCCATCGAACCTTCCTCGGTCTGTTGCGCTGGCATCAAACCATAGGTTGATCAAAGAGTCGACAGAACGTTGATCGGCGAAGGCGTCGTTTCTCCTCGGATCTTTGTGGAAGACCTGGCTGGGCAGGAGGGGTGCTGCGCCATTGCGGCTTGCAGCGAACACGGGGACCAGAACGAGTGGCCGGCGAAAGATCGGCATTAGGCCCTAAGTGGACGCCGTCAGCGTCTGCCCTGCGGATGCTCAGGCACGACGCCTAGTGTTACGACCCAGAGTGCCATACTGTCGAGGTAGCCAAGACGTCCAGTATCTGTTCGCCTTGTTTAGCCTAGGTTTTCAGCCTTGCAACTCGAATTCTTGGGCTGTGCGGCTAAGCCGTCTCGCCTCGACCCTCCCGTTATTTTGCGCGGGTAGGGTCGGGCGGTCAAAGGCACCTCGGCGCTGTTTTGCGAGGGTGTTGACGACTCCGCATGCGGGGGTAGTATTCGGGTGGCTCGGGGAGGGCATGTACAAGAATTTCCAGGAGTTTCTGAAGGCGTCTTCATACCCGCCGCGGGCTTCACTGCCGTTGGTCCACTCCGCCCGCGCCGACACCCTAGGCAAGCCCTTCGGCAGCAATATGCTAAAACCGCAGACCTGCGACGTCTCTGGTGATGAGTTGACTTATTTCTTCGTCGGCCGGCCCGCCTACAAATGGATTAGCGACGAAGGTGAAACGCCCTATTGGGATCTGCCAGCCTGCTTCATTTTCGAATATGCATCCGTCACGCCCTTCCACCAAGTTTCCCATTTTATTCGGGGGCTTGGGAGCAGAATCGGATGCCCTCCTACATGTCGTCGTTCAAGCGCGACTATTACGAATCTGCCGCGGTCGCAGAGGGGCCCCAACGCATCGTCGGCGCCTATTTCACCAACCTTGAAGATTATCTGGCCTGCGAACCGCGAACCCAGAGGGAATTCGAGACCAGCCATCGTCTCACGCCCTTTGATGCAGAGATCAAGGCATTGCATCGTCTGGCCACCGGGAGAGATTTCCCCAAGATTGACGACCGTCGAATGGTGATCGAGGTGCAGACGCAGGTTTATCTGGATCTCAGGGTCGTGAAACCACTCGCGGCTCGCCCTCCATGTGCCCGTGGAGCGGGCGCGCAAGGCTCGGCTTTCCGCTTACGACGAGCGGGTAGGCTGTCAGCATCTGCTCTTCGGGCGATGCCATTGCGCCACGGCGGCTCGTCCGAAGATCAGCTCGGAGGGCGCTCACGACCGTTAAGTTCGGATGCGCCGACAGCGCTTTCGCCGTCTCAACGGAACGCAGCGCCTGGACGCACGCCCAGCCGTTTCAGCAGGAGCGCCGCAGGGCAGAAGCCTGTGATCGAGGCCTGGAAGAGGTTGAGGCCCACGAGCACCGGGAGCCACATCCAGGCGGGATGCACCCACCAGGTCAGGGCCGCTCCGATAAGGACGAGCGAGCCGGCCAGCATCATGACGGCATGATCGAGGGTCACGGGGCGGTCTCCTGTGAGGAATGTCTTGCGGTGGGCTCCCGCAACTTGTTAGCGCCGAGAAGATTGAGAGCCAGTTTCTCGTAGAGTGGTTCGGCCTGGCCCGTTCGGACCTTGTGCAGGAAGTAGCGTTCGAAGGCCGCCTTGGCGGCGTGAACCCAGCGGCCGCGGGACGCCCAATTGATGTTTCGCGGCGGAATCTGGGGCTGGGCGATGAACGCGACGCCCTCGTCGCCGAAATCGGCCAGACAGATGGCGTTCCAGCTGGCTTCCGCCGTGGGCGGCTTGCCGTCGATGATGTCCCTGAGATTGAGCGAGATCGCGGTGACCATGCTTTCGATCATGAATCCGGTCTTGGGCACGCCCACCGGCACCGGGGTCGGGCCGGTGGGCGGAATGGCGATGCAGACGCCCAGGGCGAAGATGTCCGGCCAGGTCGGGTTGCGCTGGTGCTTGTCCACCAGGACGAACCCGCGCGGATTGGTCAGCCCCTCGACGCCCCGGATCGCCTCGACGCCCCGGAAGGCGGGCAGCATCATGGAGTAGGCAAAGGGCAGGTCATGGCTCGCCTTGACCGACCCGTCCTGCGCGACTTCCTCAACATGCATCATGCCGGCGTCGACGGATGTCACCCGGGCGTTGGTGATCCATTTGATGTGGCGCTGGCGCATCTCGCTTTCCAGCAGACCCTTGGTGTCGCCTACGCCGTCGAGTCCAAGGTGCCCTATGTAGGGCTCCGAGGTCACGAAGGTCATGGGCGCGCGATCGCGCAGTTTGCGGCGCCGCAGCTCGGTGTCGAGGATCATCACGAATTCGTAGGCAGGCCCGAAGCAGGAGGCCCCCTGCACCGCGCCGACGACGATCGGGCCGGGCGCTTCCATAAAGGTGTCAAAGGCGGCCGCCGCCTCGACCGCATGGTCCACATGGCAGATCGAGACCGTATGACCTTCGGGGCCGAGGCCGGGGATCTCGTCAAAGGCCAGTTCAGGTCCGGTGGCGATGACCAGATAGTCGTAGTGCAGGGCGCGGCCGTCCGCGAGGTCGATCCCGTTTTCGTGGGGACGGATGCGCGTGGCGGCCACATTGATGAACTCGACGCCCTTGCGCCTCATCACATCGGGCAGCCGAACCTCGATCGCCTCCCTGGTGCGCCAGCGGACAGCCACCCAGGGGTTGGACGGCGTGAAATGGAAGATGTCGCCTTTGGAGACCATCACAACACGCGCCCGGTCTCCGACCACATGGCGAATATCGAACGCTGCGATCGCCCCGCCCAGACCCGCTCCGATGATGACGATGGTTGGCCGTGTCATGGCGCGCGCTTTCTTGCCGTGGCGTGAAGGCCGCACCCTTCACCATCGAAATCGCCGCGTCCTTGATCCGCATCAAGGACATCAACCCGCAGCCGGAGCGATGATCCCCCCGTCAAAGATCGCCCGCAGGATCAGATGAAGTCCACGACAGTCTTGTCCGCCTTGGCCGTCCTCTTGCTCGTCGCCTGCGGCGGCGATCCCGAACCTGTGGCGCAGGCGGATGTCCAGGGCGAGCGTCTCGTCATCAGACAGCAGACCGTTCCGACTCTGAAGCCGGCGTCTGCGATCATTACCTCCCGTGATCTCGCCGAGGCGCGCGCGCGCATTTCCGGCACCCTGGTGCGGCTGAACGTGCGCGAGGGCATGATCGTGAGCGAGGGTCAGGTGCTGGGGGTCGTGTCAGATGACCGTCTTTCCCTCCAGACTGCGGCCCTCGACGCCGCCGTCTCGGCCGCCGAGGCGGACGCAGTGCTCGCCCGGGATGGGCTGGCGCGCGTCCAGACGCTCTTCGACCGCGGCTTCTACGCCCAGGCGGCGCTGGATCAGGCCCGCGCAGCATCTGAAGCCGCCCAGGCGCAGCTGCGCGCCGCCCGGGCCCAGCGCGCCGCCAGCGTCGAGACGGCGAGCCAGGGGCGGATCCTGGCGCCGGTCGGGGGGCGGGTGTTGACCGCCGACGTGCCGGAAGGGTCGGTCGTCGTCGCCGGTCAGTCCATCGCCACCATCACGGCCGGCCCGCTGGTCCTCAGGCTGGAGCTGCCCGAAGCGCAGGGCCGCCGATTGAGGCAGGGCCAACAGATCCGGGTCGAGGGGGAGGACCTGCCGGCCGCCGGGACGGTCGCCCAGATCTACCCTGCGGCCGTCGCCGGCCGGATCGTCGCCGACATAGCGGTCGAGGGTCTGGCGAGCGACCGGGTGGGCCAACGGGTGCTGGTGCAGGCGCCGTTGGGCCAGCAGGAGGCTCTACTGGCGCCGCGCCGCTTCATCGCGATGCGTCATGGGCTGGCCTATTTACGCACCATCGACGCCTCGGGGCGGGTCAGTGAGGCGCCGGTTCAACTGGGCGAGTCCGATGACGCTGACACGGTCCGCATCCTCTCGGGTGTGAGCGAGGGCGACACACTCGTGGCGCCGGAGCCGGGGCGATGAATCTGGGGCTTTCCGGCCGGCTGACCCGGCTGACGCTCAACTCGCCGCTGACCCCGTTGATGCTGCTGGCGGCGATCGCGGTCGGCCTGATGGCGCTCTTTTCGATTCCCCGCGAGGAGGAGCCCCAGATCAGCGTGCCCATGGTGGACATTCTGGTGGCGACGCCTGGGCTGGACGCTTCGGACGCCGCGGAGCTGGCGGCCAAGCCTCTGGAAGCCATCGTCCGCAGCCTGGACGGGGTGGAGCATGTCTACACCCAGGTCGAGGACGACCGGGTGATGGTCACGGCCCGGTTCGAGGTTGGGTCCGATCCCGAAGATGCGGCTGTGCGCGTCCACGAGCGGGTCCGCGCCAATTATGACGCCATTCCCACAGGGGCTTCTGAACCACAGATCGTGACGCGGGGCATCAACGACGTGCCCGCCCTGGTGCTGACGTTGACGCCCCGCCCCGAGGTGGCGTCCCGCTGGAGCGATCAGGCGCTCCATGACGTCGCTGCAAGGCTCAGGACCGAAATCACCAAGGTCGACGATGTGGGCCTGACCTTCATCGAGGGTGGACGCCCGGCTGAAATCCGGGTGGAGCCGGACCCGGCCCGCATGTCCGCCCGGGGCGTGCCGCTGGTCTCCATTCTCGACACCGTCCGTCAGGCCAATCGCACCGTCCCCGCGGGCGTCGTGCGCGATCAGGGGCAGGCCCTGGTCGTTCGCGCCGGCGGCCGACTGTCGACGCCGCAGGACGCGGCCCTTCTGACCGTCCGGTCGTTGAGCGGCGATCCTGTCTATCTGAGCGATGTCGCCGATATCGTCCAGGCGCCGCGGGAGGACCAGGCGCGTGTGGCGCACTATGCGCGCGACCGGGACGGGTGGACCCGGACCCCGGCGGTCAGCCTGGCCATCGCAAAGCGCAGCGGCGCCAACGCGGTGGTGGTCTCCCACGCCGTGCTGGCTCGCGTTGACGCTCTCCACGGCACGTTGATTCCCGAGGGTCTGGAGGTGGTCGTCACACGCGACTATGGGGAGACCGCCAATGAAAAGGCCAACGAACTGCTGATGCACCTGGGTCTGGCGACGGTGTCCATCGTCGTCCTCATCGGGTTCGCCATCGGCTGGCGCGAGGCGACGGTCACCGCCGTGGTCATTCCGACGACGATCCTGCTGACGCTCTTCGCCTCCAACCTGATGGGCTACACCATCAATCGCGTCAGCCTGTTCGCCCTGATCTTCTCGATCGGCATTCTGGTGGACGACGCCATCGTCATGATCGAGAACATCGCGCGGCACTGGGCCATGAATGACGGCCGCAGCCGCCAGCAGGCGACAGTGGAGGCTGTGGCGGAAGTGGGCAATCCCACGATCGTGGCCACGCTCACGGTCGTCGCCGCCCTGTTGCCCATGCTCTTCGTTTCCGGGTTGATGGGGCCGTACATGGCGCCGATCCCCATCAACGCCTCGGCGGCGATGGTCTTCTCGTTTTTTGTCGCGGTCGTCATCGCCCCGTGGCTGATGATCAGACTCGCGCGCCGGGCCCTGAACGGCGCTCACCATAAGGGCGAGGACAGGCTGGGCCGACTCTATCGCAGGATCGCCGCGCCGGTGATCCGGACGAGGCGGTCGGCCTGGATCTTTCTGATCGTGGTGGGGATCGCCACGCTCCTCTCCATGTCCATGTTCGGCCTGCGGGCCGTGCCGGTGAAACTGCTGCCGTTCGACAACAAATCGGAGCTCCAGGTGTTGCTGGACATGCCCGAGGGGACCAGTCTGGAAACGACCGAGCGGGCATTGGCTTCGGCCGCTGTCGTCGTCCAGACCTTGCCCGAGGTGCTGTCGATGGAGACCTATGCGGGGTCGTCGGCGCCGTTCAATTTCAATGGGCTGGTCCGGCACTATTTCCTGCGTGACCGCCCGGAACAGGGAGACCTTGCGGTCCTGTTGGCGCCCAAGCACGATCGTCACCGCAGCAGCCACGCCGTGGCCCTTGATCTTCGACAGCGCCTGGCCGCGTTGCCCTTGCCGCCGGGCGCCGTGATCAAGGTCGTGGAGGCTCCGCCGGGGCCGCCTGTCCTGGCGACGCTGCTGGCCGAGGTCTATGGCCCGGACGCGGCGACCCGGCGCGCGGTGGCGCAGGAACTGGAGACCCTGTTCCGGGCCCAGCCGTCCATCGTGGACGTGGACAACAGCCGTGGCGAGCGGCGCCCCGTCCTAAGGCTGGTTCCGGATCGGGAGCGTATCGAACGTTTCGGCCTGTCCGAGCGCGAGGTGCTGGATTCCATCGCCGCGGTCATGGGCGGGCAGGTCCTCGGCTACGCCGCCCGGGACGACGAGCGCCCCCCGCCGGAGATCGCCGTGCGCCTGCCGCAGCAAGCCCGCTCCTGGACAGAGCAATTGGCGGTCATGCCGGTGGCGGTCACGACGCTGGACGGCGCGCCCCGTCTGGTTGAACTGGGGGAGGTGGCCCAGGCCCGCCGGGAACTGGCCAGCTGGCCGATCTATCGACGGGACGGACGCGCCGCTGAAATGGTCACCGCAGAACTCGCCGGCCAGTTCGAAGCGCCCATTTACGGCATTCTCACCATCGGGGACGCCATCGACGCCCATGACTGGGGCGACCTGCCGCGTCCCCGGGTTCGCCTGAACGGCCAGCCTGACGACGAGACCACAGCGACGATCCTGTGGGACGGCGAATGGGAGATCACCTGGGTCACCTTCCGAGACATGGGCGCGGCGTTCGGCGTGGCGCTGCTGGGCATCTATGTGCTCGTGGTGGCCCAGTTCCGCGATTTCCGGCTGCCGTTGGTGATCCTGACGCCGATCCCGCTGACCCTGATCGGCATCGTCATCGGCCACATGCTGTTCAGGGCGCCGTTCACGGCTACGTCCATGATCGGGTTCATAGCCCTGGCCGGCATCATCGTGCGCAACTCGATCCTGCTCGTCGACTTCATCGGCCACGCCCGGACGCCCGAACGGCCGCTGCGTGATGTTCTGCTCGAGGCCGGCGCCATCCGGTTCAAGCCCATCCTGCTCACCGCCCTGGCGGCTATGATCGGCGCGGGCGTGATCCTGTTCGACCCGATTTTCCAGGGTCTGGCGATCTCGCTGCTGTTCGGGCTGATGTCCTCGACCCTGCTGACCGTTCTTGTGATCCCGGCCATCTATGTGGCGCTGAAGGATGACGGGCGAGCGATGAGTGACAGCGCCGGGAGCGGAGCCGATGGCTGAGCCGGCCGTCGGCCCGGGCCTGCCGGAGACCTCTGGTCTGGAGGCGGGCGCCGCGGCCGCGGCCCGCATGCTGCGGCTGTTCGCCAACGAACATCGCCTCAGGTTGATGTGCCGGCTGAGCAAGGGTGACCATTCGGTGGGTGAGCTGGCCCGCGCCGTCGGGCTGTCGCAGTCGTCCTGTTCCCAGCATCTGGCCCGCCTGCGCGATGAAGGGCTGGTCGTCTCGCGCCGGGACAATCAGACGATCTACTACCGTCTCGCGGAACCAAAGGGGCGGCGGATCATCATCTCCGTGTGCGACCTGTCGCGGAACGCCACTGAAGGAGCCGAGAAATGACCTACTACCACGCCCGCATCATCGACGCCGATTTCGACGCGGTGCTCGCCCGCACCCGTGACGCCCTCAAGGCGGAAGGCTTCGGCATCCTGACCGAGATCGATGTGGCCGCGACCCTCAAGGAGAAGATCGGCGAGGATTTCCGCCCGTATCGCATCCTCGGCGCCTGCAATCCCCGCATGGCCCACGAGGCCCTGGAGATGGAGTCCCATGTGGGCGTCATGCTGCCGTGCAATGTGGTGGTTCAGGAAATCGACGGCCAGGCCGAGGTTTTCGCTGTCGATCCGGCTGCCTCCATGAACGCGATCGACAATCCGGAATTGCTCCGGCACGCCCGGTCGGTTGGCGAAAAACTACGCGCCGCCGTAGAGGCGATCTAGTTCGCATTCCGGCGTCGTGCATCTGCGCTGGCGTCAGACTGATTGGAGCTACAGGCGGCCCTCCCGCTCAAGCCTGCGGAAGTAGGCCATCAGATCATCGATCTCGCTGGCCCGGTACCGGTATGGCGGCATGTCCGGGTGCGACGTCACAAGGCCCAGGCCGAAATCCTCCTGCAGGAGGAAGAGATCGCGCCGGGCCGCGACTTCGCGGAAGGCCGGCGCAGAGGGCAGGGGGCTTCAGGCCGCGCGCCGTCTCATGAGAGCGCTGGGCGGCACGGTGGAGGCGGGGGTCAGTCAGGGCAGGGTGACGGTCGTCGCCGCGGCGCCGTCGACGGTGGTCTGACGCCGCGCCACCTTGACCTGACGGGTCAGCTCGGCAAGCAATCGTGTGCGCGCGTCGTCGTCACTGATCTCCTGCAGGACGTCATTGAGAAGACCCAGGAAGCCCGCGCGCCTGTTGTGCCAGTCCTGGCGCCCCGCAGCGCCCTGGGGCAGTCGGGGACGGGACGCAGCCGCGGCCTGAACTTCGTCGGCGCCGAGACCATAGCTCTCGTCAAGGGCGGGCGTGATGATGCGGTTCGTGGGTAAGGACGCAGCCTCGAGCCGACGCGCCAGCCCCGCAAGGCCGTCAGGTTCGCCATGGTTCAGGAAGATCGTCCCGGTGGGCGCCCTGTCCAACAGCCATTGGACCAGACCGGTCGCATCCGCATGACCTGAATAGGCGTCGATGGAGCGAATATTCGCCCGAACCCGGACATCCTGCCCCTGGATTCGAACCAGGTCCTGACCCTCCACAAGCACCCGGCCCAGGGTCCCGACAGCCTGGTGGCCGGTCATCAGGACCGTCGTCTCCTTGCGCCAGAGCAGGCGCTTCAGGTGTCGGCGGATCCGGCCCCCGTCGCACATGCCGCTTCCGGCGAGGATGACGTGCCAGCCTCGAAGCCGGTCAAGGGTGTCGCTCTCCTGGGGCCTCAGAAGCTCATGGATGCGTTCGGCGTGCTGAAGCGGCAGATAGGGGTTGGACTGGCTGTCAGGATTCCAGCCGCGCTTCAGGAAGACGTCTGTGGCCTCAATGGCCAGAGGGGAATCCAGAAAGATTTCGCCAGCCAGGTCGGGATTCGACTCCATGATCACAAGCAGGTCCAGCAGAAGCTCCTGCGCCCTGCCGATGGCGAAGACGGGCAACAGTAATGGTCCGCCGGCCGCACGGGCTTGTCGCAACTCCTCCGTCAGGATGTCGCGGCGTCGCCCCGGCTCCAGAGCGGGTCTTTCCCGGTCTCCGTAGGTGGATTCCAGCACCACATGCTGTGTGGGCGAGGGGCCGTCGGGCGCCGGCAGAAGGTGCTGGGCGAGTGCGCCCACATCGCCTGAGAACATCACCCGCGTCGTATCTGAGGCCGATGCGAGGACCAGTTCCACGGACGCCGCGCCCAGGAGATGGCCGGCCGGCCAGAAACACGCCTCCACGCCGGGCGCCACCGCCACCGGCTGCCGCAGCTTCGCTGTCTCGAACAGCCTCAGCGTAGCGGCCACATCTGCGGGGCCGTAGATCGGCGTGACGACGGGCAGGCCGCGACGTTCATTGCGCCGGTTCAGGTTCTCCACATCCATGGCCTGCAGCTCCGCCGCGTCAGCCAGCATGACGGCGCACAGATCCCGCGTCGGGGGGGTGGCGAAAATCGGCCCCCTGAAGCCGCCCCGAACGAGTTTGGGCAAGAGTCCGGAATGGTCGATGTGGGCGTGGGTCAGGACGACGGCGTCAATCGTCGCCGGGTCGAAGGGAAAGGGTTCGTAGTTGAGAGCCTTGAGCGTCTTCGGTCCTTGAAACATTCCACAATCGACCAGCACACGCGCCGGTCCGCAGCTGACCAGGATGCATGAACCGGTGACGCATTCGGCCGCGCCCAGAAACTGGATGGCGACGCCGGTTGGCGTCGGGGACGGGGGAGCAGGGAGGGTCAATGCATCAACAGCAGCGAGGGGCCGTCCTTCGCCTTCATGAAGCTGCGTGTCGCTCCCCCGAACAGATACTCGGCGAACTGCGGCCTGCCGAAGGCGCCCGCGATCAGCAGAGCCACATCATTGGCCCGGGCCGCACCGATGATTGCCTCGCCTTCGGGCGACCCTTCTGCGGCGATGCGTCGGCCCTCACCCAGGTCATGGGCCCGCAGATATGCATTCAGAGTTTCCGGGTCCGCGTCCTTATCCAGACGCCGCCCCTCGGGCGCCTGCAGGATGAGGAGTTCCTTGGATGAGCCGATCAGGGGCAGGGCCTGACGCACGGCGCGTCCTGCGTGAGCACTCCCATCCCAGGCGATGGCGGCAACCCCCCTCAGGCTTTCGGGATCGCCCCGCGCGACCAGCAGCGGCGCGCGCTCGGCGAAGAGGATTTGCCCGATGAGGTGACGGTCCGAGCTCGTCAGCATCCCTTGCGCCACAACGACCAGATCAGCCAGAGCGAGATGCAGCGAAAGCGCAAAGGCAGGCGGACGGTCATAGTCTGCCAGAAACAGGCGCGGCGCCCCCTCACCGGGGCCGAAGGTGAGGTCGGCCTCCTCGCACACGTCCCGGCAAACCTGCTCGATCTGCGCCTGGCTCGTCCTCATGGCCTCGGACAGCGCCTCAAAGACTTCTTGCGGATAGGCGCCTCCAGCTGAGACGCCGAAAGCCGCCACGCTCGCGGCGGCGTCCGGATAGGCGGGTACGACGGTGACCCTGGCCTCATGCTCCACCGCCAGCCACGCGGCGAACATCAGCGTCTGTCGATCGAAGGGCTCCCCGACGGCCAGGGCGACGATGTGTTTGTAGCTCATGGGATGATCCTCAAGGCAGGCTCGCCGGAAACATCCAGGGCGGGATCAGCCACGGATGGCATGTCGGCAGGCCGAGGGCCTTGATTCAGATCACAGCGGAGGGCGGGCGCTGGAGCATGGATGGGACCCCAACTGCCCAATAGGCACCGAAAAATAGAGCAAGTAGGTTGGAGGCCGTTCGACCGGCGTCGCTCGCTCCAGGACTCAGTAAGCGAATTAAAAACAATACGTTAGGAAATATTCATGCAATCGAGTGGGAATAAGGGGCGCAGTCAACCCATCCCCGATCAGGGGGATGAAGGCTTCGGCGCGTCCCGCTCGAACACCTCTTCGATCATGCAGCCGAATGCGTCCGCGATGGCGAAGGCCAGGGGCAGCGACGGGTCGAAATGACCGTTCTCGATCGAGTTGATGGAGTTGCGTGAGACGCCGACCCGGGCGGCCAGTTCTGCCTGGCTCCATCGACGATCAGCGCGGAGAACCCTGATCCTGTTTTTCACGAGGGCTCGCGCGCCGTCCGTGACATCCAGAAGTGCCAGCCCAGGCTGAGAAGGAAGGTGCACACAGCCTGTGCGATGACCACCGCCATAAAGCCGAAGGTGAAGGTGGTCACCACCAGTCTTGCATCGGGATTTGGCACGCCGCCCCAGACCGCGGCGCCGGCAACGATCAGGTCACGGACCGGAGGCACGACGAGCAGCAACGCGACCAGACCGGCGCCGACCGTCCAGCCCCATTGGCTGGAGAATCGCGCATTGCTTCTCTGCCATTCATCGATCTGGCGATCATTCAGCACGGCCAGCGCAATGCTGGAGAGCACCGTCAGCGTTGCGGCGATCCCGGTCAGGAGAAAAACCAGGCCGTCGGATTGCTGCCTAAGCCATGGAATGGCCACGGCGATCGCGATGGGCGGGACGACCATGATGACCGCGAGCGCCAGTATTCGGGACCGGGTTCGGGCGGACGATGACATCGGTGTTCTCCTCTGGTTGGGGACAGATCCTGCCGGAGCGTGGTGGCCCAAGAAACTTGTCATAATGCCAAGTAAACTTGTCATACGTGCTCGCCAAGGTCAAGCAGGCTGGCCAGCCCGCCCTGAGCCGGATCGACGAAAGCCCGGGGACGCGGGCGGGGGTGTCAGGCCGGCGCGCCGGATCCTGTGATCCGGCAGACGCCCTGGGCGATGACCACCTGCTCGTTGGTTGGAATGATCAGGACCTTCACGCGGCTTTTCGGGGCGCTGATCCTGTGGGCGTCGCGACGGTTGGCGTCAGCATCCAGCGCCACGCCGAGCCATCCGCACAGGTGCACGATCCGTTCGCGGATCGGCCCGGCATGCTCTCCCACGCCGGCGGTGAACACCATGGTGTCCAGTCCGCCCAGGGCGGCGGCCAGCGATCCGATCTCGCGGGCTATCCGGTAGACGTACACGTCGAGGGCCTGATGCGCGTGCGGACGATCGCTGGCCAGCAGGGTCACCATGTCGCCGGTCTCGCCCGACAGCCCCAGCAGCCCGGAGCGGTGATACAGAAGCTGGCCTACCGCCTCGGCGGTCATGCCCCGGGCCTGGATCAGATGCAGGATGACCCCCGGGTCCAGGGCGCCGCAGCGGGTGCTCATGGGCGGACCGTCAAGCGCCGAGAACCCCATGGTGGTCGCGACGCTTCGTCCCGCGGTCATGGCGCACAGCGACACGCCGCTGCCCAGATGGAGCACGATGGCGCGCCCGCCAGCGGCGGGGCCGTCCCCGAGCCGCAGCTGTTCCGCGATGTACTGATACGAGAGCCCATGGAACCCGTAGGCCAGCACGCCTTCATCGATCAGATCGCGGGGCAGGGCGTACAGCCTGGCGACGTCCGGCTGATCAGCGTGAAAGGCGGTGTCGAAGACCCCCACCTGCAAGGCGCTATCGAAGTGCTGACGCGCCAGTTCGACCCCCTGCAGATTGAACGGTTGATGCAGGGGCGCGAGAGGCGACAGCCCTTCCAGACGGCGGACGACGTCAGGGGTCAGGAGGATCGGGTCGCGGAACTCCAGCCCCCCATGGACAATCCGGTGCCCCACCGCGACGACGCCCTCGGCCCACCCGGCGTGGGCGAGCCAGCGGAAGACACGCTCGAGGACGGCGGCGATGGCCGGATCGCGGGGCCAGGGCTCATCGGCAGCCAGGTCCGGGCCCGCCATCGCCCGGAATCGGGGCCGCCCGCCCAGGTCCGCCACCTGACCGGACAGCTCCAGCGCCAGGTCCGCTTCCCGGTAGAGCGCGATTTTCAGGCTGGAGGACCCGGCGTTCAGGGTCAGGATGCGCCGTGATCCCGTCACTGGCGTTTGCTGAGCTTGTGCTGGGCGATCAGGATCGCCAGAGCGCAGGACGCCAGACGCGAGGCCTCCGGGTCCGAACGGCTGGTCAGGATGAGCGGAACCCGGGCGCCCATGACGACCCCGGCGGACTGGGCATGGGACAGATAGAACAGCTGCTTGGCCAGCATGTTGCCGGACTCGATGTCGGGTACGATGAGGATGTCCGCCTGACCCGCGACTTCAGAGACGATTCCCTTGGCCAGGGCGGACTCGCGGGAAATCGCATTGTCGAAGGCCAGGGGGCCGTCCAGAATCCCGCCGACGATCTGTCCCCGGTCCGCCATCTTGCAGAGCGCGGCAGCGTCCAGGGTGGACACCATCTTGGGATTGACGGTTTCGACCGCCGACAGGATGGCGACCCTGGGCTTCCTGATGTCCATGGCCAGGGCGCAATCAATGGCGTTCTGCACGATGTCGCGCTTGGTCATCAGGTCGGGGGCGATGTTGAGCGCCGCGTCGCTCACCAGCAATGGCCGGGGATGTCCCGGGACGTCCAGGACGAACACATGGCTCATTCGCCGGTCTGTCCGCAGGCCCGCGGCGCCGGAGACGGCGGCTTCAAGCAGTTCATCGGTGTGCAGGGCCCCCTTCATGATCGCCGCCGCCTCTCCACATGCGGCCAGCCCGCAAGCGCGCGCGGCGGCCGCATGACTGTGTTCGACGTCGATCAGCGGGTACGCCTCGATATCGAGCTTCGCCGCCCGCGCCGCATCAAGGATGCGCGCCCGGGGGCCGATCAGCAGAGGGGCGATGAGGCCACGCCGCGCGCCCTCCACCGCCCCGGCCAGCGACAGGGCGTCGACAGGATGGACCACCGCGGTCACCAGCGGCGGCGTGGTCTCCACCATGTCCAGCAGACGCAGCAGTTGTGACGGGGCCATGGCTGGGTCCTGCCCGGTCATGGGGTGACGGCGACCTTGAGGACGCCATCCCCCTGATTGGCGAAAACCGCCGCCTTCATCATGGCCATGTCCTGTCCTTGCTGCAGCCCGAATGAGGTCGGCGGGCCGGGTCCCCGGACTCGCGAAGGGAAAGCCGCTCGGGGCCGTCTGCGGCGTCGGAGCGCGGCAGACGTCTGGCCAGACTAACGTCGGCTGAGCCAGTTGGTGCCGTCCTGCGTCCACATGATCGGCTTTGCGTCTCGACGACGCGCGATTGGATAGCACCAGACCCGCGGCCCCATGGTAGGGTGGGCCTCACCCGAGAGGCGAAAACATGAAAGAGTCCAAAGGCAAGGCGAAGAAGGCCGCGCCGCCCAAAGCCAACGCATCCCAGCCCAGCCAGAAGGGGCTGCCGGAGGGCGTCTCGAAACCGAAAAAATAGATGGGCGTCGAAACGGTCCACATCGTTCAGTGCTACGTCGCCGGCCGGGGCGGGGGCCTCAGAGCGGAGCCGCAGATCGGATGCAAGTCCGCCGAGGAGGCCCGCCGCAAGGCTGAACGCCTGGGACCGCTGAGGGTCGGCGTCGTCGCCTTCTCGATTTCTGCGGATACTGAACTCGGCGACTATGACGAAGATCCCACGGTCCTCTTCAAGGCCGGGCAGTTGCCTCCGCCCTTCGATTAACGACAGGACGGACTGAAACGCCGCCAGCTTCTGATCGGGCCGGCTGTGGGGATTCTGCGCGCCGTTGCAGGGCTCGACCTGATGGCCGGCCGACCGAGGCCTCGGCCTCAGCCGTCCTGCCCTGCGGCCGGCTCCCAGATCCTGCGGGTGAAGGCCAGGGCGCCGCGGGACATGCCCTTGAACTTGGGCGCGTCGGCGAGGGGCGCGACCAGAAGGGCCGCGCCAGGCGGCGCCTCGCGCTTGATGCGGTGATAGAGGCGCGAGCGGGTCAGGGCGCTGACCACGATATAGAGGCCGTCCGCCAGCCTGCAGACCTGTTTCGCCGGAAAGATGATGTCCCCGTCGGGGGCGACATGGACCAGATAGGGCCGGGGGGCGGGCGTATTGTCGGGCTCCCTCACCGGCCGACCACGCTGATGTCGCCGTTGCGCTCAAGCGAGGCCGATTTCACCTGGCCGGGATCATCATGCCCGGCTTCCCTGAGCGCCATCCTGAGATCGCCGTGGCCCAGGCCGGCGCCGCGCAGGGCCGCCTCGTCGACTTCACCGTCACGGATCAAGCGTACGGAGGCGCCCTTGGTGAGGGTGCTGAGCCATGACCACCGCGCCGCCCCCAAGGACAGCAGGCCGTGCAGAACGACGAGAAGGATGGTGGCGATCACGGTGGGCAGGAAGGGCGCGTTGCCGGTCAGGGCCCGGCTGAGGTTCGAGCCGACGATGACGGCCAGGATGATGTCCAGGGCGCTCCACTTGCCGAAAGCGCGGGTGGCGGCGAAGCGCACGATCAGAACGCCCAGAACGAAGATCAGCGCGGCCCGCAGCGACATCTGAAGCCAGCCGATGTCCTGACCCTCGGTTCCGATGACGGCGTGCAGGGCTTCCATCAGGAGGCCCTCGTCACGGCCAGGGAGCCGTCGGTTTCGAGAAAGACCGCCTCCGCATCCTGCACCCCGCGCCCGCCCGACTGACGGATGGCGGCCTCGATCTCGTCGCTGGTGATGCGTTGTCGCCGCATGGCCTGGGGCAGCAGCTCTCCATGGCGCACCAGAAGGGTGGCTTCAGCCTTGACCGCCTCGTTGAACCACGGCCAGCGCACTGAAGCGCTCGTCACCATGAACTGCATGCCCACCAGCAGGCCCAAGGCGGCCAGACCGTCCAGCAGCGATAGGGTGCTGCTGGTGATGACCGAAGCCAGGGTCGAGCCGATGGCGATGGTGATGATGAAGTCGAAGGCGTTCAGCTTGGCCAGGGTGCGCTTTCCCGAGATCCGCAGAATCACGATCAGGGCGACATAGGCCGCCGGCGCGATCAGCAGGATGCGCAGCACCCCGTCCCAGCCGTCGAAGATGGCGTCAGGCATGGTTCCTCCCGTTTCCCGAACGATCACCACCGAGGAGGGTTGCGGAGGGATCCAGCCATTGAGAGTGGAATAACATTCACACGCGCGAGAGTGAATGTTGACAGAATGGCGGAACCGTGTCCCACTCCCTGTCCAGGAGCGTCGGCATTCACGATCGACGCCGAGGGAGGACATCAGATGAGGGCGATACTTCTCGCGTCGGCTTGCGCCGTCGCCACCATGGCTGCCTGGCAGCAGGCGGAGGCCCAGACGGCCGCTGCAAACCCGGGCGATGAGCGCCAGGAGCAGGAGGTCACTTCCGTGGGGGAGGTGATCGTGACCGCCACCCGCCGCGCCGAGCGTCTGCAGGACGTGCCCTTGAGCATCACGACCCTGTCGCAGGAAGAACTGACGGAAAAGGGCATCGTCGGTTACGAAGGTCTGGCCACCGAAACCCCCGGCGTGATCCTGAATCGCGCCAGCGCCAACTTCAACAATTTCACCGCGCGGGGCATCGCCACAAACGGCTACGGCGCCAATCTGCAGAGCACGGTGGCGATCTACATCGACGAGCTGCCGATCTCGTCGAACGGCAATTCCACCATTCTCGATCCCAGCCTCTATGACGTGGATCGGATCGAATTCCTGCGTGGGCCGCAGGGCACCCTGTTCGGTTCCGGCTCGCTGGCCGGCGCCCTGCGCATCCTGACCAAGGCGCCGAACCCCAACGCCTTCGAGGCCTCTTTCCTGGGCGACATCGGGGTGACGGGATCGGACTCCCTGCGCCAGCGGTACAACGGCATGGTCAACATTCCGCTGGTCGAGGACCAGCTGGCCCTGCGCGTGGTCGGTTTCTCACGCAACGAGGAAGGCTACATCGACAATATCGGCACCGGCGTCAGCAACTCCAACACACTGGAGGCGTGGGGCGGCCGCGCCACCTTGCTGTGGGAGCCGACGGACCGGCTGTCGATTCAACTGCGCTATTCCCACGAGGAAAGCGATCCCCAGGACTCCTCCCTGGTCAACCCGACGCTTGGCGAGGACAGGCGCCGGTCGGACCGGCCGGACCGGTTCTCGGGGGCCATGACCAACTACAACCTGACGCTGGACTATCAGTTCAACGGCGCGAGCCTGACCAGTTCGTCGACCTGGTCGGACTACGACGCCCTGTTCCATGTGGATCTGGCGGGCACCTTCGCCCAGTCCATCGCCTTCGCCCTGGACGCCGACGCCTGGGACGAGACCTTCGTGCAGGAAATGCGGCTGGTTTCGGATCCCGGCGGGCGATTCGACTGGGTGCTGGGCGGCTTCTATTTCGAGCGTCGGCGGGACGTGGCCTACAACTACCGCTCCACGCCGGAATTCCTGGCGGCGCGCGGCATCACCGGTCTGCCGGACGAGTACTATGCGCGCTGGCACAGCTATTTCATCTCGCACGAGCAGGCGCTGTTCGGTCAGCTGACCTACCGCTTCACCGACGACTTCTGGATCACCGGCGGGCTGCGTTACGGCAGCACGGACGCCCAGGGCTTCACCAGCCCGGGCGGATACAACAGCAACTATCTGACCAACGCCCTGTTCGGGATTCCGGGGCCGCTGACCCTTGTTCCCGTCGCTTCGGGCGCGGGCGTCAAGGCGGAGGAGACCGGACCGTCCTATCGCGCCAGCGTCTCGTGGCGTCCCCGCCCGTCGCTCACCACCTATGCGACGGTGGCCACCGGCTTCCGCGGGCCCATCGTCAACGCCCGGGCCGGCGCGGTCAGCACGCTGGATCCCAATGATCTGGTCATCCCCTACGGCGCCGACTCCGACGAACTGACCAGCTATGAGGTGGGCGTGAAGGGCAGCTGGATGAACGGCCGTCTGGTCGCCAATCTGGCGCTCTACTACATCGACTGGAACGACATCCAGGTGCAGGCGAACCGGGTATCCGACCAGGTGCAGTTCGCCACCAACATCGGCGGCGCCTACAGCCGGGGGATCGAGTTCGAGTTCCGCGCCATTCCGGCCGACGGGTGGACCATCGCCCTGAACGGCTCGCTTAACGAGGCCGAGGTGGACACGCTCACGGCCGAGGAAGCCGCCATCTCCGGCGCGGTCATGGGCGCGCGTCTGGCCGGGCCGCAGTTCAGCGGCTCGTTGCTGGTCAACTACAACTTCGATCTGTTCCAGAGCGCCGAGGGCAACGCCTCGATGTCGGTGATCCATGTGGGCGATTATCCCGGCTCGTTCCCCAACGTGCCCGGCCAGCCCGGGGTGGTCAGCCCCACCTATGACTGGACCGAGGAGTACACCATCGTGAACGCCACCCTGGCCGCCGCCTTCGACCGGGTCACGGTCGCGGCCTATGTGGAGAACCTGTTCGATGACCGCTCCGTCAACTACGTCCATCCCGAGGCCTTCGTGGACGGCAAATACGGCGTGAACCGGCCCCGTACGGTCGGCGTGCGCCTGGGGTATGCGTTCTGATGGCGATCTCCAGTCCAACCGTCCCGGGCGCGCCTGTCGCGCGTCCGGGCGCCGGAGCCTGGGCCGTGCTGGCGGTCCTGTGCTTCGTCTATGTGCTGAACTTCCTGGACCGGCAGCTCCTGTCGATCCTGGCCAAGCCGATCCAGGACGAACTGGGCGTGACCGACGGCCAGCTGGGTCTGCTGACCGGTCTGTATTTCGCGATGTTCTACTGCATCCTGGCCATTCCGGTGGGATGGCTGGCGGACCGGACGAACCGGGTGAAGGTGCTGGCCATCTCGTGCGGCCTGTGGAGTGCGGCCACCGCCGCCTGCGGCATGGCCGGCAGCTATCCGCAACTGGCGGCCGCGCGCATGGCCGTGGGCGTGGGGGAGGCGGGGGGCGTGCCGCCCTCCTACGCCATCATCTCGGACTACTTCCCACCGGGCACGCGGGGCACGGCGCTCAGCCTGTTCAACATGGGCCCGCCCATCGGCATGGCGCTGGGGGTGGCCTTCGGCGCCTCCATCGCAGCGGCCTATTCCTGGCGACTGGCGTTCCTGTGGGTCGGCGCCATCGGGGTTCTGACCGCCCTGATCGTCTGGGTCATGGTGCGCGAGCCCAAGCGCGGGGGACTGGACGCCAGGCCGGTCGACGCAGCGGTTCCGGACGCGGAGCCGGTGGCTGTTCCTGCCCGGTCGGGATTCTGGGAGACCTTCCGCATGTTCTTCGCGGACCCGGTGCTGTTCCGCATCGCGGCCGCCTGCGCCGCCACCCAGTTCATCACCTATGCGGTGCTCAACTTCACCGTCCTGTTCCTGATGCGCGAGAAGGGCATGGAGATGGGGGAGGTGGCCGTGTGGTATGCGCTGCTGATCCTGTTCGGCACCAGCGCGGGCATGGTCGCGTCCGGGCGGCTGGTGGACAGGTTCGCGCCGCGCGGAAAGACAGCCTACGCCTATGTGCCGGCCATCGGTCTGGCGCTGGCGGTACCGTTGTTCGTGGCCTTCGTCTGGGCGCCCGGCTGGCCGCTGGCTCTGGCGTTCCTGCTGCTGCCCATGGGGCTGAACTATTTCTACCTGTCGCCGGCGGTGACGCTGGTTCAGGAGGAGGTTCGGCCGGACCAGCGGGTCATGTCCGGCGCCTTGTTGCTGCTGGTCATGAATCTGGTGGGGCTGGGCCTGGGCCCGACCTATCTGGGCTTCGCCAGCGATTTCTTCCAGGCGCGGGGATACGAGAACTCGCTTCAACTGGCGTTCTACACCCTGACGCCGTTCTATTTCCTCGCCATCGGCCTGTTCCTCTGGCTGGCCAGGGCCATCAAGCAACAGAAGCTGGAGGCGGCGGCATGAGACGGTCCATCCTGTGCATGATGGCGGGGCTGGCCGCCCTGCTGACAGCGGCGCCCGCGTC
>NZ_PNLV01000027.1 GCF_013823285.1 Brevundimonas sp.
CCGCCCGACACCCTGGCGTGCGGCAGGGTCTGCTTGATCACCCGCACCGCCTCGATGAAGTCCACGGCGTAGTTGTCGTGATCCTCGATCCCCGTCGCCACGGCGAAGATGTTGGGATCGAAGATGATGTCCTCGGGCGGGAAGCCGATGTCGTCCACCAGCAGCCGATAGGCCCGGGTGCAGATCTCGATCTTGCGGTCCTTCGTGTCCGCCTGGCCGGCCTCGTCGAAGGCCATGACCACCACCGCCGCGCCATAGCGCAGGCATTTCACCGCGTGCTCGCGGAACGCCGCCTCACCTTCCTTCAGCGAGATGGAGTTGACGATGGGCTTGCCCTGCACGCATTTCAGCCCGGCCTCGATCACCTCCCACTTGGAGGAGTCGATCATGATGGGCACCCGGCTGATGTCCGGCTCGGCCGCGATCAGGTTCAGGAACGTGCGCATGGCGACGACGCCGTCCAGCAGCCCCTCGTCCATGTTCACATCGATGACCTGGGCGCCCGCCTCCACCTGCTGGCGCGCCACGTCCAGCGCCGCCGTATAGTCGCCCTCCACCACCAGCTTGCGGAATTTGGCCGAGCCGGTGACGTTGGTCCGCTCACCGACATTGATGAAGACAGGTCTCATGCGTAGGCCACCCAGCCCTGCCAATTCATGGCGAAATAGAAGGTATGGACGCCGCTGAACCCGGCCTTCTTGAGGAGCGCCTCGTCGCGCGCGGCGGTCGCCATGGCCTTGTTCGCCCGGTGGCTGGCCCGGGCGTTGCCCAGGGTGTCGGGATCGACGCCGCTGGCCGTCGCATAGGCGATGTAGCGGTCGATGTTGCGGTCGAAATCGGGGCTGTCCGCATCGTCGCAGCGGTCCACCAGCACGAAGGCCGCGCCCGGCTTAAGGCGCCGCCGGATGTCCTGAAGCGTCCTGAGCTTCGACCCGTCATCGGGGATCAGGCCCAGCACCAGGATCAGGGTCGCCCCGTCGAACGGCCCCTCGGGCGCCGCCTCGACCCCGCCCTCGATCAGGTCCACGCGCGGATTGATCGCGTCGCCCAGCACCACCCGCGCCAGGTCCAGCATCTTCGCCGCCGGATCGACCCCGGTGAAGCGCCAGCCCGGCGCGAACCGGGCCAGGGCGCGGGTGTCCAGCCCCCCGCCCGCGCCAACGATCAGCATGTGGCCGTCCTCCGGCGCCCGCTCGGCCAGCAGCACGCCGGTCATCTGCAGCAGGCCGGAATGGCCGGGCGTGAAGGCCGGCGGCCCCTTCTCCACATAGCGGGCGACGAATTCCGGATCGTCGAAATTATAGGCGGGTTTGGTCATTTCGTGCTCAAGGGCGGTGAGGCTTTGGTTGCAGGCGGGGAGTTTCGATATGGCTTCCGATCGCCCTTCAAATCGAGAAGCATCACAACATGGTCTTCAAGGTTCTCATCGAAACCACGGGTGGTCAGATGCAGACGACTGACCACTTTGCGGACGAGCCAATTCCCTGAACGCAAATCCTCAAAGCGCCCTGCGAGGATGGCGTCACAGGCGGCAAGAACTCGGTCGGCGTCACGCTCCGTCTTCAGGCTCAGGTCTTCCCAAAGCCACCCACCAAACGCGAGAGACGCGAACCCGTCGTGAGCGCCGATCTCCAAGGGACCATTCGCCACCTGAGCAAAGAATTCAGCTTCCCGCTCTGTAGCATGCGCGTGGCGCCACCCGTTTTGGAGCTGTGGTCCGAGCTGCCGAAGTCCTTCCGCAAGGTGGCATAGCGGGGACGTCATGACGCGATCTCGAACGGCTCCAGCCCCGACAGGCGCATGGCGGTGGGCCGCTCCGGGATCTCCCGCGGTTTCACCCCCGCCACCGCCTCGGCCACATGCCTGATGTGGTCCGGCGTGGTGCCGCAGCAGCCGCCCAGGATGTTGACCAGCCCGCTCTCGGCCCACTCGTGCAGGTGACAAGCCGTCTCGTGCGGCTGCTCGTCGTACTGGCCCATGGCGTTGGGCAGGCCCGCGTTGGGGAAGGCCGCCACCAGGGTGTCGGCCACCCGCGCGATGTCGGCGATGTGGGGCCGCATCAGGTCGGCCCCAAGGGCGCAGTTCAGCCCGATGGCGAAGGGTTTGGCGTGGCGCACGCTGTTCCAGAACGCCTCGGCCGTCTGACCCGACAGGGTCCGCCCCGAGCGGTCGGTGATGGTGCCCGAGATCCACAGGGGCAGGGCCTCATAGCCCTCGTCCTGCAGGTCCAGGATCGCCTTGATGGCCGCCTTGGCGTTCAGGGTGTCGAAGATGGTCTCCACCAGGAACAGGTCCACCCCGCCTTCGTGCAGGGCCCGGGCCTGCTGCCTGTAGGCCTCATAGACCTCGTCGAAGCTCACGGCGCGGAAGCCCGGATCGTTCACGTCCGGGCTGATGGACAGGGTCCGGTTCGTCGGCCCCATGGAGCCGGCCACGAAGCGCGGCTTGTGCGGCTCCTTCTCCGTCCAGCGGTCGGCCACCTCGCGGGCGATCTTCGCGCCCTCGAAATTCAGGTCCCACACCGCGTCCTCCAGGCCGTAATCCGCCTGGCCGATGGTGGTGGACGAGAAGGTGTTGGTCTCCGAGATATCCGCGCCCGCCCCGTAATACTGGTCGTGCAGATCGGCGATGATGTCGGGCCGGGTCAGGATCAGAAGGTCGTTGTTGCCCTTCTGCGGATGATTGTGCTCGCGGAAGCGTTCTCCCCGGAAGTCCTCTTCCGACAGGTCGCAACGCTGGATCATCACCCCCCAGGCGCCGTCCAGCACAAGGATGCGTTCCTTGGCGGCCGCGTGCAGGGCCTTGATACGGTCGGCGCGGGTCATGGCTTGTCCTCCCCCATCGGGGGAGGGGGACCGCCCGAAGAGTGGTGGAGGGGGCTGGCCCCAGACATCAGCGCCGCCCCCTCCACCACGCCCTGCGGGCGCGGTCCCCCTCCCCACGTCGTGGGGAGGAGAGGCGACCTGCGATTCTCCTCCCCATCACTTGGGATGGGGAGGTGGCGCGGGCGCGACTCAGCGCCCGTGACGGAGGGGGCGGCGTGATGTCGAACCATCATGACTGAACCTCCCGAACGCCCAGCACCCGGCAGATGGCGTAGACCAGATCGGCCCGGTTCAGGGTGTAGAAGTGGAAGTCGCCGAACCCCTCCTCCTGCAGCCGCGCGCAGGTCTCGGCGGCGACGGAGGCGGCGATCAGGCGGCGGGTGTCGGGGTCTTCGTCCAGCCCCTCGAAATGGGCGCCCAGCCAGTCGGGCACGCTGGCCCCGCAGGCGCCGGACATGCGCTTCAGGGCGCCGAAATTGGTCACCGGCATGACGCCGGGGATCAGGGGGATGGTCACCCCGGCCGCGCGCACCCGGTCCCGGAACCGCAGGAAGGCGTCCATGTCGAAGAAGAACTGGCTGATGGCCCGGGTGGCGCCTGCGTCCACCTTGGCCTTGAGCACCTCGATGTCGTGGTCGATGGAGGGGCTTTCCGGGTGCTTCTCGGGATAGGCGCCCACGGTGATCTCGAACCCGCCCACCCGGCTGATGGCGGCGGCCAGTTCGGTGGCGTTGGCGTAGCCGTCCGCGCGAGGCTCATAGACCCCCCCGATCCCGGCCCCGCCGGGCGGATCGCCGCGCAGGGCCACGATGTGGTTTACGCCGGCGGCCTTGTACTCGGCGATCACCTCGTCGATCTCCCCGCGCGAGGCCTCGACGCAGGTCAGGTGCGCGGCGGGCTTCAGACCGGTTTCGGACAGGATGCGGGTGACGGTGCGGTGGGTCCGCTCACGGGTCGAGCCGCCGGCGCCATAGGTCACGGACACGAAGGCCGGGTTCAGCGGCTCCAGCCGCCGCACCGCGTTCCAGAGGTTCTCTTCGGCCTGGTCGGTCTTGGGCGGAAAGAACTCGAACGATACGCGCGGCGCGGCGCCGCCCGGTTGTCCGGCGCGGGCCACCGGTCCCAGCGGCGACAGCAGCAGGGCGCGGGCCTCGGCCAGGCTGGCGGGGGCGGTCATGCCACGCTCCTTTTCGCGGTTTCGGCCCGCGTGGCGGTCCAGATGGTGACGGTCAGGTCTTCGGTGTCGGGCGGCAGGGCGATGGGGGCGGAAGGGGCCAGCCCCGCCTCCCTCAGCCAGCCGGCGATCTCGGCGTCCGAGAAGCCCAGGCGGCGATGCTGGTGTTCTTCGCGCAGCTGCTCCAGCGCGTGGGGGGCGAAATCCACGATCAGCAGGCGTCCGCCCGGCGCCACCAGGCGCGCGGCCTCGCGAACGGCGGCGGCGGGGTCGATCAGATAGTGCAGGACCTGATGGACGATCACCAGATCGGCGCTCTGGCCGGGCAGGCGGGTGGCGAAGATGTCGCCGTGGCGTAGCTCCACCTTATCCAGACCCGCCTTCGCGGTGTTGCTCCGGGCGATGTTCAGCATGTTCTGGCTCAGGTCCAGGCCGATGCACAGGCGCGCCTTCTTGCCCAGCAGCGTCAGCATGCGGCCCGAGCCGGTGCCCAGATCCACCACCCGGTCGAAGGGTCCGGGACCGGCGGCGCGCTCGATGGCCGCCTCCACCGCCCTTTCGCAGACGTACAGCGAACGCATCTGGTCCCAGCGCGGCGCCACCTGTTCGAAATAGGCGGCCGCCTCGGCCTCACGCTCCCGGCGGACCTCCTCCAATCGGACGTGGTCCTGATCGGCGGCGCCGTCCTCCAGCAGGTCCAGCACCATGTCCACCAGCCGCCGCGCGGCCAGGTCGGACGACAGGCGGTAGAACACGCGCGCCCCGTCGGGGAATCGCTCGATAAGACCGGCGTCGGCCATCAGCTTCAGATGGCGTGACACGCGCGGCTGGCTCTGGTCCAGTATGCGCGACAACTCCATGACGGACAGCTCGTCGCCCGCGAGCAGGGTCAGGACCCGGAGACGGGTCGGCTCTCCCGCGGCGCGCAGGGCTTCCACAGCCTGATCGGACGTAAACGACATGACGTCATATAAAGATATCTTTATATGATTATGCAAGCAAAATTCCTTGGCCTGACAGCGGTTCTCGGCCTCGCCCTGCCGCTGATGACCGCTTGCGACTCCTACAGCGAGGACCGGGGGGGCGAGGCTGCGCCCGTGGCCGACTCCATCCCGGCGGCCGCCCCTGTCGATGAGGCGCCGTCACTGGACTCATCGCCCGATCCCCTCGACGAGCCCCCTGCGCCCACGCCTCCGCCCGTGCGCGCGGCGGCCCCCCGCACGCAGCCGCTCCCCCAGGAGCCGCCCGAACCCCCGACCGAAGTGGAGCCCCTGATCGTCATCGGGCCGCGTGACGGCGAAACCCTGGGCGAATATCGGGCGCGGGCCGAGCGGCTCTTCAACCGCCTGGACACCGACGGCGACGGGCGGCTGAGCCGCGAGGAGATCGTCGCCGGCGTGGGTCAGGCCCGCCTGCGCAACGCCCTGGAGCGCGCCGACATCGATCTGGACGACCATGTCTCCCGACAGGAGTTCAACGATCTGGTCACCCGCGCCTATCAGCGTCTCGACGCCGACGGCAACGGCGTGATCACCGAAGCGGAGTTCGAGGCCGGCGACCCCCTGGGCCCCCGCTAGACCCTTTGATCCCGCATTTCCCGGCGCCAATCCCCTTCCGCACAAGGGTTTGCGCCGCAGCCCCGTCTTTTTCGCCCCCCTCCCCGCACGCCCCTTACAATGGGCCGCTCAGACCTGACCGGGAGGCGATTTCAGACTATTCAGACAATTCAGACCCTGTTTTTTCCGCGCCGTTGCACTCCAATTGCACTGTTTTTTCGCTTCGGAGTCTCACCGGGCCGGGGCGCCCGCGCCAACACCGCTCATCCCGGCGAAGGCCGGGATCCAGATCATCAGACCGGCTGTCGGAAGGTCTGCACGACGACCGGAATCTCGGAGTTCCCAACGAGATCGTGCATCGGATCCCGGACTTCCCCGGATGAGCGGAGAAATGAGAGAGGACCGATTTCAGACTATTCAGACCCTGTTTTCTCGCCCCGTTGCACTCCAGTTGCACTGTTTTTCCGCCCCGGAGTCTCACCCCACGGGCGTTTTCAGCGGCCGGCCCTCGAAGTGGGCCGACAGGTTCTCCAGCAGCAGGCCCAGCATGCCCTGGACCGCCTCGTTGGTGGCCCCGGCGGTGTGGGGGGTCAGGGTGGTGTTGGGGACCTCGGCCCAGCGCGCCGGGTCCGTGGGCTCGGTCTCGAACACGTCCAGGGCCGCATGGCCGAGCTTGCCCGCGGTCAGGGCCGTGATCAGGGCGTCCTCGTCCACCAGCTGGCCGCGCGCCACATTGACCAGCAGGCCGTCCGGCCCCAGCGCCTCGATCACCGCGCCTGAAATCAACCCTCGGTTGTTTTCCTCGGCCCGGCAGGCGACCACCAGCACGTCGCTGTCCCGCGCCAGCTCCGTCAGGGAGGCGGCCCGGGGCCAGGCCGCGTCCTTCTCGCGCGGCCCCCACCAGGCGACCCGCATCCGCAGGGCCTCGCACCGGCGCGCCACCGCCTCGCCGATCAGGCCCAGACCCACGACGCCGACGCGCAGATGGTTCAGGGACGGGGTGATGGTCTTGGCGTCGGGGGTCCACTGGCCGGCTCTCAGGGCCCGGTCGCCCTCGGTGATGCGTCGCCGCGCCGAGAGGATCAGCCCCAGGGCGTGGTCGGCCACGTCCTCGTGGTTCACTCCCGGCGCATGGGTGACCGGCAGGCCCCTGTCGCGGCACCAGTCCACATCGATGCCGTCATAGCCCGAGGTGAAACAGGCGATCAGCTCCAGCCGTGGCAGGCTCTCGATCAGGTGCTTGTCCAGCTCGAACTCGCCGGCCACCACCATGGCGCGGATGTCCTCCCGCGCCTCCACCGGCGGTCCCTCCCAGAACCGGTAGACCGTATAGGCCCCGTCCAGAAAGGCCGTCAGCGGCGCCAGATGCCGCTGCATGATCAGGATCGCCGGGCGGTCGGTCATGCAGCGCTAATCCGGGTCAGAGCCGCGGTCCCCTTACAGAAGGATGTTCTCGAAGGCTTCGTGGTTGCCATACAGAACGATCCGCATGTCCGCCACGCCATCCCCGTCCACGTCGGCCGCGAGAAGGGTGAAACCGGCCCCCGGCAGCCAGGTCAGGGTCAGTTGGCCCGCCTGTCCGGTGAACTCGTCCACCCGCTCGAAAACCTGATTGCCGGCCACATTGACGTTCGCATCGATGTTCCTCAGATCGATGAAGTCGTCAGCCCCCAGATCCATGATGCGGTCATAGTTGGCGAAGCTGGAGTCCGACACCGCATTGTATTTGAAGATGTCCGCCCCGCCGCCGCCGGTCAGATAGTCAGCCCCGCCGCCGCCGATGATGATGTTGGCCGCGCTGTTGCCGACGATGATATTGCTCAGGTCGTTGGCCACGACGTTGGCGTTCGCGCCGCCCAGGACCGTGATGTTCTCCACGTGGGTGAAGCGGGCGTCGAAGCTGACGGTTGTGTAGACGAGGTCGACGCCGCCGCCGGCCACCTCGACCACCACATCGCCCCGGCTGTCGACGTAATAGATGTCGTCGCCGCCCCGGCCTTCCATATAGTCGTCGCCGCCGCCGCCCTTGATGATATTGGCCGCGTTGTTGCCGATGATGATGTTGTCCAGGTCGTTGCCGACGAGATTGAGCGCCGCGTTGCCCTGGGCCCTCAGGATCTCCACGTGGGTGAAGCGGGCGTCGAAGCTGACGGTGCTGAACACCGTGTCGATGCCGCCCCCGGCCACTTCCACGACCACGTCGCCCCGGCTGTCCACATAGTAGGTGTCGTCGCCGCCCCGGCCTTCCATGTAGTCGTCGCCGCCGCCGCCCTTGATGATGTTGGCGGCATCGTTACCGACGATGATGTTGTCCAGATCATTGCCGATGAGGTTGAGCGCCGCGTTGCCCTGGGCTCTCAGGTTCTCCACATGGGTGAAGCGGGCGTCGAAGCTGACCCGGGCGTAAACCGTATCAATGCCCCCGCCCGCGTACTCCACCACCGTGTCGTTGCGATTATCGACATAGTAGATGTCGTTGCCGGCCCCGCCTTCCATGTAGTCCGCGCCCGCGCCGCCAACCAGAATGTCGTTGCCGAGACCGCCGTAGAGCTCATCGTTGCCCGCGCCGCCATCCAGCCGCGATCCCTGATAGCCGCTGATCGGAGCGTCTGCACCAGTCAGGGACACGTTGAGGCGATAGGTTGCGCCCACAGGGATCGGGTTATAGGCCACATAGCCGCCCGAGCCCGGCCCCGCGTAGGTTCCCACGACGATGTAATAGACGCCGCCGGCAGGAACGGTGAAATTCAGGAAGGAGTCCTGCCAGACGCTGCTGCCCACATCGCGGGGGCCGTCATCATTCTGGGCCAGGGGATTGCCGGCTGCGTCATAGATCCGGACCACCGTGTCGATCCCGGACGTGCCGTCGATGTCGATGGTGACCCTCTCGCCTTCACCCGCCGTGAAGCGGTACCATTCGTGGGTGCCGCTGCCCGTGGCCTCCACCGTCGCATGCGGAATGGTCGTGGAGGAGATGATCTCCGCGTCGAACTGCAGCCCGAACCCGCCGTCCAGCGAGAACGCTGTCCCCCGGGTGTTGATCACCTGCCCCTGCGTCTTGACCAGATCGGCGACAGCCACGGCGATGGGCGTTGCCGCCGCATACATGACGTCGTCGCCCGATCCGCCGATGGCCCGCTCGATCACCGCGCCCTGGGCGATGGCGACGTTGCCGGTCAGTCCGCCCACGTTGGAGAAGTGGCCCTGACGCAGGTCAATGAACTGGTTCTGGGAGTAGCCCGAGAAATCCAGGGTGTCATAGCCGCCGGCGTCCCAGACCGCGAAGATCAGGGCGTCGCTGCTGCTCGTGGCGGTATAGAAATCCCGGCCGGTGTTCGAATTGAACCCGTAGGTGGTGTCCCCGGTTCGCGTGTTCATGTTCGCGCCGTAGATCAGCTGGATCGCGGCGATGTCGTCCAGAAGCGGCGCGGACGGATGATTGCCCTGGAATGCGGCGCCGGTGATGCTCTCGGACCAGTAGCTCATCACGCTGAACTGGCGCGTATCTTCACGATAGTCGGCGTTGGCATAGGTCGGATTGCCTTCGCTGGCGTCATAGTCTCCGGGATGCAGAAGCCCGATGGCATGACCGATCTCGTGGGTCAGGGTGTGCCGACCGTAGTTCATGTAGTCGGGCGCAGCGTTGTACCAGAGCGAGTTGTTGACCCAGACGTCGCCGTTGGCCGCGCTGGCGGCGGTGTTCCCTGGCAGCGAAGCGAAGGCTGCGGCGCCTTCGGCGCCCGAGGAATAGTTGCTGAACAATATGGTGGCGTCGTTGGAATAGCCCGAGCCGCCCACACGCTCGAAAGTGAGGTTAGCCAGGTCCGACCAGCTCTGAAGCGCCAGGAGAGTCTGGGCGATCTGGGCTTCGTTGAAGCGCGAGAAGCCCGACGTTCCGTTCGGCATGGCGCCTGGCGCGGTGTCCCGGAAAGCGAACGTGACCACCGCGCCGGGGCCGTTGCCCCAGATCAGGCCCGCGCGCGCCAAGGCGCCCGCCGCCGCTTCTATGGTGTAGGAAATCTTGTCGCCGAAGGGCCCGCCGCCCCGATCTCCGGCATTTATGGCGAGGCGATCGCCAGTCTCCATGCCATCAGACTCGTGACGGACAAAGTACCCGAGGCCGCACATTCCACACATGTCATCTCTCCAAGTATCGCTGGGCCGACCCTAGAGGGCAAATACTGGGCGGCAAGCCAGTTCCGTCATTTCCCAAGCAGTCGTGATGAAGCGTCGCGCCCCCGATCGGACGGCCAGACGTCAGGCTCCGACCCCCAGAATGGCGGCCAAATCGTCGTACAGCACGATGCGTATGTCCGCCACGCCGTCGCCGTCGACGTCGGCGGTGAGCAAGCTGAAGCCGGCCGACGGCGCCCACGTCAGGGTCAGCTGGCCCGCCTCACCGGTCAGTTCGTCCACCTGGGTGAATGACTGGTTGGCCCCGACATTGACGTTCGCACCGAGGGCCCTCAGGTCAATGAACGCGTCAGCTCCAGTATCCATGATCCGGTCATAAGGAGCAAAGCTCACGTCGGAGACGGGATTGTACTTCAAGGCGCCTGCCCCGTCCCCGCCGGCCACTCCCGTGACCATGTCGTCACGGCGACCCCCATGGTAGGCGTCGTCACGGCCATGGCCTGCGCTCTCTACAGCGGGGGCCGTCTTGTCGCCGAAGGGGCTGTCGCCGCGCCCGGTATGGATCGATTCCGGCATGTAGACCTCGCAAGACCACTCGAGCGCGAAGTCATTGAAGGCTGGGTCGTCAAGCAGGCCGGCCAGTCGACCCTGGGGCGCATACTGCTCGAAGATGTCCGTATGCCATGACAGGCGCATGGGCGCGACGAAATCGGTCGGTTGAGTCTCTGTGTCGTGAAGGAACAGGCCAAAGTCGGCATTACGATGGGCGTACATGGGCGCATGCCTCCAGTCGGGACGAATGTGACCTTAGCGGGCAATCGCCAGCTATCAACATACTTATGTCCAGGTTCGTCGTTTCGTGTAGGGAGATGGACAAGCATCCGACCCTGCCCGGACTGATCGCCGCGCTCTTCGTGGCCGGTTCTGGCTGGGCGCAATCCTCGGAGACCCTCGCCATGACCGTCGGCATTCCAGTGCTTCAGCCGGCGGAGCATTTCGCCGGAAGCTGGCGCATGAGCGGAGGGGGCGCATCCTGCATCATCACGCTTCGCGCCGACCCCGCACCTGTGCCCCGTCCGGCGGCGCCGAGCTTCGCCCTGGACGTCGAGGGGGCCTGCCCCGGCGGTCTGGAGCAGGACGCATTCGGGGCCTGGCGGCCCGCCTCGGACGGGATCGACCTGACAGACCAGCAGGGCCGGACACGCCTGTTCCTGTCGCGCACGGCGCCCGGCGTCTATGAAGCCACCCTGCCTTCGGGCGAGACGATCCGTCTGACGCGCGGCTGATTCGGCGGCCAGGCGTCAGCCCCCGACGCCGAGGAAATTGTCGAAGTCCTCGTGGTTGCCGTACATCACGATCCGCATGTCCGCCACGCCGTCGCCGTCGACGTCGGCGCTGAGAAGGGTGAAGCCCGCCGCCGGCAGCCAGGTCAGGGTCAGTTGCCCCGCCTCGCCGGTCAGTTCGTCAACCTGGGTGAAGGACTGGTTGCCCGCGACGTTGACGTTCGCATCGATGTTTCGCAGATCGATGAAGTCATCGGCGCCGAGATCCATGATGCGGTCATAGTGGGCGAAGCTGGAATCTGAGACCGCGTTGTATCTGAAGGTATCCGCTCCGCCACCGCCGGTCAGATAGTCGGCGCCGCCATTCCCGATGATGATGTTGGACGCGCTGTTGCCCACGATGATGTTGCTCAGGTCGTTGGCGACGACGTTGGCGTTGGACGAACCCTGAAGCGTCACGTTCTCTACGTGGGTGAACCGGGCGTCGAAGCTGACCGTGCTGAACACCGTGTCGATGCCGCCTCCGGCCACTTCGATCACCACATCGTCGCGGCTGTCTACATAGTAGATGTCGTTTCCGCCCCGACCCTCCATGCGGTCGCCGCCGCCGCCGCCCTTAAAGATGTTGGCCGCGTTGTTGCCGATGAGGATGTTGTCCAGCGCGTTGCCCACGATGTTCGCCGCCGCCCCGCCTTGCAGCGTCACATTTTCCACATGAGTGAAGCGAGCGTCGAAGCTGACCGTGCTGAACACTGTGTCCACGCCGCCGACGGCCACTTCTACGACCACGTCGTCGCGGCTGTCCACATAGTAGGTGTCGTCGCCGCCCAGGCCCTCCATGCGGTCCGCGCCGCCGCCGCCCTTGATAACGTTGGCGGCGTTGTTCCCGATGATGATGTTGTCCAGATCGTTGCCGACGAGATTGAGCGCCGCGCCGCCGTGGGCTCGAAGGTTCTCCACGTGGGTGAGTCGGGCGTCGAAGCTGACGGTGCTGAACACCGTATCGACACCGCCCCCGGCCACTTCCACGACCACGTCATCGCGGCTGTCCACATAGTAGGTGTCGTCGCCGCCCAGGCCCTTGAGGATGTTGGCGCCGCCGTTGCCTCTGATGACGTTGTCCAGCTCGTTGCCGACGGCGTTGGCGTTTGCTGCGCCGGTCAAGGTGATGTTCTCCACATGGGTGAAGCGGCCATCGAAGCTGACGGTGCTGAACACCGTGTCGATGCCGCCGCCTGCGACCTCGATCACCACATCGTCGCGGCTGTCCACATAGTAGATGTCATCGCCGCCCAGGCCCTCCATGCGGTCCGCGCCGCCGCCGCCATTGATGACGTTGGCGGCGTCGTTGCCGATGATGATGTTGTTCAGGTCGTTGGCCACGACGTCGGCCGCGGCGTCGCCGGTCAGGGTGATGTTCTCCACATGGGTGAAGCGGGCGTCGAAGCCGACGGTGCTGAACACCGTATCGACACCGCCCCCGGCCACCTCGACCACCACGTCATCCAGACTGTCCACATAGTAGGTGTCGTCGCCGCCAAAGCCTTCCATGTAGTCGTCGCCGCCCTCGCCCATCAGCACATCGGCGCCAACGGTCCCATACAACGTGTCGGACGCGTCGGTCCCGATCGACGTTGTTGTGGCATGAACGACGAGATCGACCACGCGCATGCCTTCGCGCGTCATTATGAGCAGCAGCTCACCATCACCTGTGATATCCAGGCGGTTCTGTACGGACCCGTTGCCTACTGTCCAGAGATCAATGTCTATTTCGATCTCGCCGACGACGGTCCAGTCAGAAGTTCGGAATATTTCAACGCGATCTGTTCCGGTATTCCCATAACGATCTGTTCCGAGATGGAGGACGAACAGGTGGTGCCCGTCAGGGCTGAACTTCACATCCTCGTAGCGCTCAAAGCCCTCAGATCCGCTTAAGTCGCGCACCACATTCAGGTCTTGATCGTATATGATGAAAGTCTGTCCTGTGATGACTGCGATAAAACCGGCGTCGCTTATGTCGGCCCTTCCATCGTTGGTGCCCGTTCGACCGATTTCATATAAATCCGTCGTTGCGATCACACGGCCGGCATTCGTCGAATAAAGTCCGAGTGGGCCCGAGCTGAGGCCGTCGACTGTTATTAGAATGAAGTTTCCGCTCGGGGACGCTATGAGACTGGACCCTTCGTGCGCCTCCTCAAAGCCTGGAACCTGGCCGACGTCAGGACTGGCGTCCGAAACGTCGAAAAGGCGCAGCGGCGTTGGACCAGACCCCGCATACTCTGTGGAAAACAGAACCCTCCCGTCGGCGGCGATCGCTATATCGACAACACCGGTCTCGCCCGGCGACGCCCTTACCGAAACGACGTCCTGCTCCATAGTGGTCAGGTCGATGCGGTGAATAGCGACGTGGGATTGGCCATTCACGGTGACGAGATCCGCCGATCCCACCAGCAGCCAACGCCCGTCCGGCGACACAGTGATGCCGGCCAGGTTTCCGGACAGTTCGATGGCTTCCAGGAACGTGCCGGTGTTCGCGTCCCAGCGCGTCACGCGGCCGGCGCCGATGGAATAGATGATGCCTGACGCCTTATCGACAGCCACTGAGCCGCTGGACGGAAAGACGGTGCTGCGGTCAGTCGGCATGGCGGACGGCTCCGGGTGAACACTGGTAAGCTTGGCAGTTCACCACGGAACTTGTTCGCGCGGAAGTCGTATTCCGCGCGAACCGCCCGTTTTACCTATCGCCCGAACTTCTGGAACTTGATGCGATGGGGGATGAGGCTGTCGGCGCCGAGGCGGCGCTTCTTGTCCTCTTCGTAGGCCTCGAAATTGCCCTCGAACCATTCCACGTGGCTGTCGCCCTCGAAGGCCAGGATGTGGGTGGCCAGACGGTCCAGGAACCAGCGGTCGTGGGAGATGACCACGGCGCAGCCGGCGAACTGCTCCAGGGCCTCTTCCAGATTCTGCAGGGTCTCGATGTCCAGATCGTTGGTCGGTTCGTCGAGCAGGATCAGGTTGCCGCCGGACGCCAGGGTCTTGGCCAGGTGCACGCGGTTGCGCTCACCGCCGGACAGCTGGCCGACCTTCTTCTGCTGGTCGCCGCCCTTGAAGTTGAAGCTGCCCACATAGGCGCGGGTGTTGATCTCGCGCTTGCCGACCATCATCACGTCGGTGCCGCCGGAGATGGCCTGCCAGATGGTCTCGTCCGGCTTCAGGTCGTCGCGGGACTGGTCCACATAGGCCAGCTTGACGGTCTCGCCGACCTTGATGGATCCGCCATCGGGCTGTTCCTGGCCGGTGATCAGCTTGAACATGGTGGACTTGCCGGCGCCGTTGGGGCCGATGACGCCGACGATGCCGTTGGGCGGCAGCTTGAAGGTCAGGTTGTCGAACAGCAGCTTGTCGCCGTACGACTTCTGCAGGCCCTCGACCTCCAGCACCACATTGCCCAGACGCGGCCCGGGCGGAATCTGGATGTGGGCGTGTGTCTGGGCCCCGCGGGCGCTCTCCTGCTCCTCGACCATGCGCTCATAGGCGGCCAGACGGGCCTTGGACTTGGCCTGACGGGCCTTGGCGCCCGACCGGACCCATTCCAGTTCCCGGGTCAGGGCGCGCTGGCGGGCTTCGGATTCGGAATTCTCCTGAACCACCCGCTTCTGCTTGGCCTCCAGCCAGCTGGAGTAGTTGCCCTCGTGGGGGTGGCCCTTGCCGCGGTCCAGCTCCAGCGTCCACTTGGTGACGAGGTCGAGGAAGTAGCGATCGTGGGTCACCAGGATGACGCAGCCGGGGAAGTTCTCCAGGTGGTGCTGCAGCCAGGCCACGGACTCGGCGTCCAGGTGGTTGGTCGGTTCGTCGAGCAGCAGCATGTCGGGCTTGGACAGCAGCAGGCGGGCCAGCGCCACGCGGCGCTTCTCACCGCCGGACAGGTTGGTGACCTCCCAGTCGTCGGGCGGACAGCGCAGGGCGTCCATGGCCATCTCGATGCGGCTGTCGATGTCCCAGACGTCGGCGGCGTCGATCTTCTCCTGCAGCGCCGTCATCTCCTCCATCAGCTCGTCGGAGTAGTTCTCGCCCATCTCGGCGGCGATGGCGTTGAAGCGCTCAACCCACTGCTTCTCCTCGCACCAGGCCTCGACGTTCTGGCGCACGTTCAGCTCGGGGTTCAGGTGCGGCTCCTGCTCCAGATAGCCGCGCTTGATGCCGTCGGCGGCCCGGGCCTCACCCGAGAATTCGGTGTCGAGGCCGGCCATGATCTTGAGCAGGGTGGACTTGCCGGAGCCGTTGACCCCGACCACGCCGATCTTGGCGTCGTTGTAGAAGCTGAGCCAGATGTTCTCGAAGATCTTCTTGCCGCCAGGAAAGATCTTGGTCAGGCCCTGCATCTGGAAGATGTATTGCTGCGCCATGAGGTGCGGTGCGCCCTTGCTTGCGTTCGTGTGGGGAGGTTGACGCGGATGTAGCGATTGCGGGGGCTTTAGGCAAACCCGGCGGCCTCAGGCGTAGTTGAAGCTGATCGACACGCGTTCGGCCTTCGCGGCGTTGGGGGGGACCTCGTGGCGGAGCCAGCTTTCCCACATCAGGATCGTGCCCTCGGCGGGGGCCAGATAGACGAAGGGGCGCTCGGCCTCGGGCGCATCGGCGTGGACGGCGGGGCGGGCCATCATCATGGGCAGGCGCGGGTCCTCCAGCTTGAGGGACGATGCGCCGTCGGGCACCGACAGATAGACCGTGCCCGACAGGAAGGCATGGGGGTGGATGTGGCCCGAGTGGCCGGCGCCAGGCTTCAGGACATTCACCCACAGGTTGTCGAGGCGGGGTTTTCGGGCCAGGTCGAAGTTCAGCGCCTTCGCATAGGCGGCTGCGTGGCGATCAAGGTGGCGCTTGAGCTCCGCGAACTCGGGGAAGCGGCGCGGCAGGTCATCAAGCGACGCGTATGACGTGTAGCCGCGATAGCCGTGGGCGCGGCACCAGGCGCGCCCGGCCGTATCCTCGGACGCCAGGGTGGCGATGACGTCCAGCAAGCCGTCGCTGAGAACCTCGAAGCCGGGCGTATCAGCGATCGAGGCCTCATAGACCTGGGTGACGAAGAGGGGACGCAGGGACATGGCCAGCCGGAAATGGGCCCGATCGGGCGGGTTGAGGATGAGACTCCGGCACGAAAAAACAGTGCAACTGGAGTGCAATGGAGTCTAACGCGGGAAAAAAACAGGGTCTGAATAGTCTGAATTGTCCGAAATCGCCCCTCCCGCCGAGAGTTCCGCCGCGCGCCATTATAGGGGCAGTGGGAAGAGGGGTGGGAAAAAGGGCGGCGTCAGGGACGTGAAGCCTTGTCCGCAGGGGGATTGGAGGGGCAGAAAGCGGGACTGGCCGCCTGTTGCGGGCGTCGGAGCAGGCCGGCGGATGGACCAGGGGCTTGGATGACACATTCGGCAGCGGACGCCAGTTGGCACTGGAGCGACTATTGGCGCGACGCCAGGCCCGAGGTGCTGACCATGGGACCGGGCGGTGTCGGCCGCCCGTTCGAAGCCCGGACCCTGTGGCTGTCGTTCTTCGGGCAACTCGCACCGGGCTCCCATGTGCTCGATCTGGCCACGGGCGGGGGGCAGGTCGCGGGCTATGCTTGCGAAGCAGCCCGGCTGGGCGAGCGGACATTCGTGGTCGTGGGCGTCGATTACGCTGACCTTCCCCCGAGCAATGGCCCGTTCAGGCTGGTCGGGGGAGTCCGCCTGGAGCAGTTGCCCTTCGAGGCCGAAACCTTCGACGCCGCCTCATCACAATTCGGGATCGAATACGCCGACCGCAGGGCCGCCCTGTCGGAACTGGCGCGGGTTCTGAAGCCCGGCGCCCCCGTGCTGCTCCTGATGCATCACGAAGGCAGCGTCATCACCCGGCAGGCCAGGACGCAGTTGGCGGCCCTGGAGCGCGTGGAGGGCGGCGGAGCCCTGATCAGACTGGCGCGACAGGCCTTCCAGGCGCACAGGACGAATCCCGCCAGCGACAAGGTCAGGGCGGCCGAAACGGCGTTCCGGAAGGCCGTGGGCCGCGCGACGTCCCGACTGGGTGATGACCCAGGAGCCATGACCGCCCGTCAGTACCTGGGCTTCATGACTGACCTTTCCGGGCGCGCCGCAGCCTATCGTCCGGAAAGCGCCCTGCAGAGCCTGGCCCAGGCGGAAACCGCCAACACGGCCTGGCGCCGTCGTCAGCAGAGCCAGATCCGGTCCGCGCTGGACGAGGCCGCCATGTCAGCCTTCCTCGGCCATGCCCGCGATTGCGGCCTGGCAGTCGAGGAAAAGACAGAGGCGCACGACGATCGCGGCGCCCTCATCGGTTGGCGAGTCAAGCTGAAGAAGGCCCTCTGACCTTGCCGACCTAGTCCAGCCCCACCTCTTCGGGCGTGGCGGGCGGGGTGGTGATGTTGTCGCGCAGGCGGCGGGCGGCGTGCTCGCAACGCCCCGGCAGACCGAAGAACAGGCCGAACACTTCGCTGCGGGAGGTTTCATCCTCGCGGGCGATGGCGGCGTCCCACAGGGCGGTACGCTCGGCGGCGGCGGCCTCGGCGGCGGCAAGGCTCTCAGGCGACTGGCGGCCGCGGGCGGCGTTCAGGCCGGCCTGGAAATCGGCGGCCTCGAGCCGGCCCAGACGCATGATCTCCTGATCCAGATCCGAGGGATCGGTCAGGGTCTCGCCCAGGCGCACATGGCCGGAGACCAGGGCGTCGCACCAGGCGGTCAGGGCATAGTCGTCGGTGGGGGCGCCGGGGGGAAGGGCGTAGGAATAGGCGATCGCCTCGCGGACACGCACGGCCTGGGCGCTTTCGGCGGCGGACCCGCCGGTGCGGATGGGGCCGTCGTTCACGGGCTGGACGGCGAGAGCGGCGATAAGGGCGAACAGAGCGGACATGCGTCTTCCTGAATGGCGAATGGCGTCGGGGCCGGGCGCACGGCGCCGGACCACCGATCCTAACGCATGAACGGTCCAGGTGGTTTTTCTGGGGCGGCGAAATCACGCATCGGCCAAGAAAAAAGGGCGGCGGACCCGAAAGTCCGCCGCCCCGATTTCACGCTTGCAGCTTCTTTTTAGAAGTCGGCGGTGACACCGAAGAAGATGTAGCGGCCCATGGAGTCATAGACACCCGGGTAGGTGTTGCCGTTGCCGCCGCCCGAGTAGCTGAGGGGCGGATCCTTGTCGAACACGTTGTTGATGCCGACACGGAAGCGGGTGTTGTCGAACGCCTGCCAGGTCGCGCCGATGTCGAACCAGTTGTAGGCGTCGAAGTAGCGGTCGATGCGGTTCAGGCCAGCGCCGGTCAGGCCGTAGTGCTCGACCTCACCGTGATAGCGCCACGTCAGCAGCAGGTTCAGGTCCCAGGGGGTGGACCAGCTGGTGGTGAAGCGGTGACGCCATTCGGGCGAACCGAAGCCGCAGTTGTTCTCGTAGAAGCCGACGCACTCCAGACCCGGCGCGCCGTCGAACGGGGTGTTCTCGAGCGTTTCAAGCCAGGTGCCGGTCAGGTTGAAGGCCAGACCGCCCATGCCCGCCAGACCAAAATCGTCCAGGTTCATGTTGTAGTTGACGACCAGGTCCACACCCTTGGTGACGATCCCACCGGTGTTGATGGTGAGGTTCTCGACGAAGCCGTTGTTGGTCCACAGCTGACCGCCGGGCGCACGGTTCAGGCGGGCGCAGGCCACCGGATCCGAGCTCGAGAAGGCGCCGATGCCGTAGCAGGCGTCGATCGTATTGTTGGCGCCGAAGGTGCCGATGGCGCCCTCAACCTCGATGTCGAAATAGTCGATCGACATGTTGAAGCCGGGCAGGAAGGTCGGAGTGAAGACCACGCCATAGGTGTAGGTGTCGGCTTCTTCCGCGTTCAGGGCCGTATTGCCGCCGGTCAGGTTGTTGTACTGACCCGCCGGGCTGTCGATGAACGCCTGGCCGTAGTTGGCGGCCGGGACGCCCGTGGCGGTGCACTGGGCCAGCGTGGCCGTTTGCGCCGCGCCGCAGGGATCGCCGCCGCCGCGACCGAACAGGACCACGTTCTGGGCGTTGAACAGGTTGAACACGTTGGGCGCACGAACCGCGCGGGCATAGGACGCCCGGAAGCGGACATCGCTGGTGGGGGCCCAGTCCAGACCGACCTTGTAGGTGTCGGTGTCCTCGGCGAAGTTGTACGAGGAGTGACGATAGGCGGCGTCCAGGGTGATGGACTCGGCGAAGGGCAGGCCCTCGGCGATCGGGAGGATGAACTCGCCGAACCAGTCGCGGGCGGTGGTGGCGCCGGTGATGCCGATGAAGGCGCCGCCCTGGCCCGCACCGTCGCCCGACTGATAGCCGGAGTCGGTGTTCACCGTCAGGAAGTCACGACGGTATTCCGTACCGAAAGCGACCTGCATGCCCGAGGAGGCCCAGGGGCTCTGCACGCCATAGACGCCCAGGTCGCCGGTCATGGCGGCCGTCAGAACCTGGTTGGTCACGTAGCCGGTGGCGATCAGCGGCAGGGACAGATAATCGATCTGCTCCTGGGTGATGCCGCCCGGACGGAACGGGTTGTAGGGCACGCAGTTCGGGTCCGTGCCGTCGACGACCGAACGACAGGTCGGGGTGCCGCCAACGTCCACCACGTCAAGGGCGCGGCCCAGACGCGCGGTGGAGAAGTCGCCGATGTAGCGGTCGGTGTACTGCACGCGGGCGTACTGCGCCGTCAGGTCGTAGGACCAGGCGTCGCTGATGTCGCCGCGCAGACCGCCGACGAGGCGGTAGGAGTTCAGGTTGTAGTCCTGAACGCGCGGTCCGCCTTCGACGTTACGACGGCCGACGTAGAACAGGACGTCGTTGTCAGCCGCGATGTCGGCCGGGGTACAGCCGATGGCCGCAGACTGCTGGGCCGACAGCAGCGGGTTGCCGCAGTTGATGCTTTCGTTGTTGAAGAACGAACCCGAGGGCGCGATCTGGGCCAGGGTCGAGCTGTCGGTGAACATCAGCTGGGTGTAGACCTCAGCCGCGCGGTTCAGCTCGTAGTTGGCGAACACGCCGAAGGAGTAACGCTCTTCCGGACGCATATAGTAGTTGATCGGCGCGTAGTTGTAGGCGTGGATGTTCGCATTGTACGGAATGAACTCGCCGGCCGGGTTGTTCGGGTTCAGCGTGTAGCCGAAGGTGGCGAAGTCGGTGAAGTAGCCGTTCGCGCTGGTGGCCGAACCGCCGCAGCTGAAGGTGTCCGGGCCGCTGGCCGCGTTCGGGGCGCCGACGGCGCAGGCCGAATAGTCACGGTCCGCCTGGAACACCGGGTTGTTTTCACGATAGGTGAAATAGCTGGTGATGTTGCCGCGGCCGCCGTTCACGTCGGTGCCCACGATCAGGCTGAACTGGACGGTTTCGCCGTCACGGACATTGTTGTCCGGCAGCTGGAACTCGGCGGGGTTGGTGGTGCCGCGGCGGGCGATTTCGGCCCGCACGTTGCCAACGCCGTCATAGTCGTTGTTGTGCTGGTAGAAGCCGTACTGGGCGTCAACACGCACGCCTTCGAAATTCTTGCGCATGATGAAGTTGACGACACCGGCCACGGCGTCGGCGCCGTAAACGGCCGAGGCGCCGCCGGTGTAGACTTCAACCCGCTCAACCATGGCGGCCGGAATCTGGTTCAGGTCGGCGGCGGCGATGGCCGGCGAGCCGTAGGGCATGCGGCGGCCGTCGATCAGCACTACGGTGCGGCCGGCGCCCAGACCGCGGAGGTCGACGGTGGCGGTGCCGGACGAGCCGTTCACGACGGTCGAGGTCTGACCGGCGAAGACCTGCGGCAGCTGGTTGACCAGGTCCTCAACGCGCGAGACGCCGGCGTTGGTGATGTCCTCGCCCGTGACCTGGGTCACCGGGCTGGTGGTCACCAGGTTCGCCTGGGCGATACGCGTGCCGGTGATGACGATCTCGTCGACACGGGTCGCTTCCTGGTCCTGGGCCTGCGCGATGGCAGGGGTCGCGGCGAGCGCGAGCAGCGCAGCGCCGCCGATCATCGTCGAGGCCAGCAGGCGCTCACGAGTATTCTGGATGTTCAAGGGTCACCCTCCTGAGACCGGCGATTTGTATCGGTCAAAATGACCGACCTGCCCCCGCCCGGTACGTTTGAATCAGCAGTCATCCGCAGAAATATTTCTCGCAGATTGGAGCGCACGATAGGAATTGTGACCTTACAGCGTCAACGCAATTACAGGCCCGTAAGGTTGTCGTCGTCGGACTGTCGCATTCGCGCCACGGTTCTGTCGCCCGGGAGGCTCGCTGGCGGCGGACCTCCCGCAATGGCATAGAGGTCGAATTCCGTCGGCGACAGAAGGCCTCGCACCATGACTTTCCTCCGGACAGCCCTGCCCCTCGTGGCGGCCCTGGCAATTCCCGCGCTCGCCCATGCCCAGGAGGCGCCGCGGCCCGAACTGCTGAACCGCCTGACCGACTGCCGGGCCATGGCCGATCCGGCGGCGCGCCTGTCCTGCTACGACATGGCGGTGGAGGCGCTGGACGTCGCCGAACGTCAGGGCGAGGTGGTGGTGGTCGACCGCGCCCAGGTGCGCGAGAGCCGCAGGGCCCTGTTCGGCTTCGACATGCCCGGCCTGCCCGCCTTCGGACGGGTGACCGCGGCCGAGGACGAGGTCTCCAGCGTGGAGACCACCCTGACCCGCGCCAGTCGCGGCGGCGACGGAAAATGGGTGTTCCGCCTGTCCGACGGCTCCACATGGCGCCAGATCGATTCGGAATCGGTGTTCTTTCCCAACCGCGAGGGGACCGAGGTGCGGGTTCGCCGCGCCTCCATGGGCAGCTTCATGATGACCCTGGGAAGCAGCCGCGCCGTGCGCGTGCGCCGGGACCAGTGACCTTCCGCCTTCTGTCGCCCGGCGTGCGGGTCTGGGGCCAGGTCCACGAGGACGATGTCGCCCGGGCGAAGGACCTGGGCGTCACCCTGATCGTCAACAACCGGCCCGACGGCGAAGAGCCGGGCCAGCCCGCCTCCGCACAGGTCGAGGCCTGGGCGCGGGCGGCTGGACTGGACTACGCCTCGGTCCCCGTCCGGGGCCGTCCGACCCCCGGGGAGGCGGCGGCCCTGGGGGACCTGCTGGAGACGGCGGAGTCGGCCCTGATCTTCTGCCGATCCGGCATGCGTTCGGCCGCCGCCTGGGCCATGGCCCGGACGGCTCGGGCGCCATGAGCCCGGACGAGGCGCGGGCGGCGGCGGCCCGGGCCGGATACGATCTGTCGGGCCTGCCGCTCTAGCGGACCACGGCCACGCGGGCGGCGTAGGGGGCCGCCGGCTCCGGCGTGCAGGATGCGGTGATCAGCTGCGCCGCCATGAGACACAGGACGGCGGCGGCCAGGGGCTGGAGCCGATTTGAAACAGTGATGAGGGCGTCAAGGGCGATGATTCGGGCCATTTCGGCGTCTCCGGACGGTTCAGACCGCCTTGACCGCAAGCTCCGCGCCGTCCGGAATGGGATGCCATGATCCCCTTCGTGAGAGACTTCGATCCCGAGTACGGCGTCTGTCGGCGTGTTTCCCCGCGCATCCGGAGGGTGGTCGCCAACAATCCGGGGCCGTTCACCTATACGGGGACCGGGACCTACATCGTGGGGAACGGGACGGTGGCGGTGATCGACCCGGGCCCAGAGGATGCGGCGCATCTGGAGGCGCTGCTAGCGGCGGTCGGGGACGAGACGGTCAGCCATGTGCTGGTGACCCACACGCACCGGGATCACGCGCCGCTGGCGCGGCCCTTCGCGGACGCGGTGGGGGCGCTGGTGCTGGCGGCCCGGCCGCCCGCGCGCGAGACCCACGCCTCGGGCGCGCTGGACGAGGCCGAGGACCAGACGTTCCGGCCGGACGTGATTCTGGGTGATGGCGACCGGATCGCGGGGCCGGACTGGACCCTGGAGACACTGGCCACGCCGGGCCATGCGTCCAACCATCTGGCCTTCGCCCTGATCGAGGAGAACGCCCTGTTCAGCGGCGACCATGTGATGGGCTGGGCCACAAGCGTGGTGGCGCCGCCCGACGGGGACATGGGCGCCTATATGGACAGCCTTGAGCGGGTGACGGCGCGGGGGTTCGCTGCGCTGTGGCCGACCCATGGCGCGCCGGTCACGGACGTGGCGCCGTTCCTGACGGCCTACAAGGCGCACCGGCTGGAGCGCGAGGCGCAGATCGTGGCGCGGCTTGAGGCGGGCGACCGCACCATCAGCGCGATGGTCCCGGGGCTGTATGCGGCGGTGGATCAGCGCCTGTGGCCGGCGGCGGCCCTGTCGGTGCTGGCGCACCTGATCGATCTGGTCCGGCGCGGCCTGGTCGTCTGTAAGGGGGAGCCGGAGCTCGGGTCCGTGTTCCGGCTGAGGTCCTAAAGCTCCAGGGCGCAACGTTCGTGGATGGTGGGACGGCTGACCACGACGCGGGACAGGCCGGGCCATTCGGGGGTCAGGCGCTGCACGAACCACAGGCACAGGTGTTCGAGGGAAGGGACCTCGAGGCCCGCGTGCTCGTTCAGCATGCCGTGGTCCAGCTCGCCGGCGGCGGCCTTGAGGGCCGTGTCCAGCGCGTTCAGGTCAGCAACCCAGCCGTTGCCGTCCAGCCGATCCGAACGGATCGACACCTCCACCTGGAACGAGTGGCCGTGGATGCGGCGATAGGGGCTGCCCTCCGGCTCGTTGGGGAAGTGGTGCGCCGCATCGAAGGTCGCGGCCTTGGTGATCTCGAAGACAGGCTGGGTCATAGCTGGGTCAACGCACGCCGATGTATTTGTGGGTCTGGACGCTGAGGCGCCATTTGGGGTTTTGCAGGCAATAGTCCATGGCCGCCGCCGTGTTCGCCTCGGTGTCCGGGCCGTCCATGGGCTGGAGCCAGAAGCGTTCGAAGGCCATGTCCGCGAACTGTTCGGGCCGGGCCAGCGCCTGCGGATAGACCAGTTTCAGCTCCTGGCCGGTGGTCTGGAGGACGGGGGCGTCGGCCTTCGGGCTGACGCAGATCCAGTCGAGGCCGTCCGGCGCCGCGATGGCGCCGTTGGTCTCCACCGCGATCTCGAAGCCCCGCGCGTGCAGGGCGGCGATCAGGGGCGGGTCCAACTGCAGCAGGGGCTCGCCGCCGGTGCAGACCACCAGACGGGGACCGCCCTGCCCGCCCCGCCACAGGGAGGCAACGCGGTCGGCCAGCGCCTCGGGCGCGGCGAACTTGCCGCCGTCCGGGCCGACGCCGACGAAATCGGTGTCGCAGAATGAGCAGACAGCCGTGGCGCGGTCCTGCTCGCGGCCGCTCCACAGGTTACAGCCGGAAAAGCGCAGGAACACGGCCGGCCGGCCGGCCTGTCCGCCCTCGCCCTGAACGGTGAGGAAGATTTCCTTGACGGTGTAGGTCACGCGCCCGCCGCCCACTGGTCATAGCCGGCCGCGCGCAGTTCGCACGCCGGGCAGGCACCGCAGCCGTAGCCCCAAGGGTGACGGTGGTCGCGGTCGCCCAGATAGCAGGTGTGGCTGTCCTCAATGATCAGCTGGACCAGAGGGTCGCCGCCCTGATCGTGGGCGAGGGCCCAGGTCTGGGCCTTGGTCATGTGCATCAGGGGCGTTTCGATGGGGACCGGCTTGTCCAGACCCAGCGACAGGGCCTGCTGCATGGCGTCCATGGTCTCGCGACGGCAGTCGGGATAGCCGGAATAGTCCGTCTCGCACATGCCGCCCACCAGCACCTCAAGCCCGCGGCGGTCGGCCAGGGCGGCGGCGTAGGTCAGGAACACCAGATTGCGGCCCGGCACGAAGGTGGTGGGCAGGCCGCGCGCGTCCATCTCGATGGCCCGGTCGGTGGTCAGGGCGCTGTCGGCGATGCGGCCGAAGCCGGTGATGTCCACCACATGGTCGGGGCCGAGGCGGTCCGCGACCTCGGGCAGCACGCGGGCCATGCCGTCGCGCACCTTCAGCCGGGCCTGCATCTCGACCGCGTGACGCTGGCCATAGTCGAAGCCCACGGTCTCGACCCGCGCGAACCGGTCCAGCGCCCAGGCCAGGCACGTGGCGCTGTCCTGCCCGCCGGAGAACAGAACCAGGGCCGAGGACGAAGGGTTGATCGGGGAAGCGCTCATGACAAATCTGCGGTCGGCTCGGGGGCCGCGCGCATGCAAGGGAGTCCAGTGATGAAAAACGAAGTGGCGGTGCTTTACACCACATGGCCCGATGCGGAAAGCGCGGCGTCGGCCGGGCGGGTTCTGGTGGCCGAGCGGTTGTGCGCCTGCGTCAACATCCTCGGGCCCATGCGGTCCATCTATCGCTGGGAGGACGCGGTGGAGGAGAGTGTGGAAGTCCCGGCCCTGTTCAAGACCACCGCAGACGGCGCGACCGCCCTGAAGAACCGCATTCTGGCGCTGCATCCCTACGATACCGCCTGCGTGCTGATGCTACCGGTATCACCTACAGCTTCGTCGGAGGCCTTCACCGCCTGGGTCACGGACAATGTAACGTCGTTATCGAAATGATTTTGCTGATCTTTCCCGATTCATCCCCAGCTTAACCCTTCCGCAAAGCCTGCTGGCGCAATGTCAGCCGGTAACAGGGAGTTCTCGGCCGTATGCCGACGATCGAGTCCATTGCCGAACGGGCCACCCCGGCCGGCCTCAAGACCCTCGGTCACGAGGTGTACACGCGGTTCCAGGCGGAACCCGACACCCTTGTCATACCTGTCGTCGAGAACGGCCGCCCGATCGGCCTGATCGAACGGGATGACTTTCTCCTGAAATTCGCCGGCGATCACGGTCACGCGCGCTACGCTCACCGGACCGTCGAGATGGTCATGGACGCCGAGCCCGCCGTAGTGGACGCCGGAGTCCACATCGACGCCTTCGCCGGTCCTATCCTGAACAGCGGCCCCGGGGCCCTGCTGCGGGGCTTCATCGTCACCCGTGACGGCGCCTACTGGGGCGTGGGCTCCGCCGTGGCGCTGTTGCGCGCGGCCAGTGAAGGCAAGGACCGTCAGATCCGCGCCCTGGCCGAACAGGAAGAAACCCGCGCCCAAGAGCAGGAACGCGCCCTGGCCGTGGCGCGCGACCGCTATGATTTCCTCAATGCCCTGAATCATGACCTGCGCACCCCCCTGAACGGAGTGCTGGCGGTGGGCGAGCTGTTGCAGCGTCAGCCGCTGGGCGCCAACGCCCAGGCTCATGTGCAGACCATTGTGGACTCCTCAGAGACCCTGCTGCGCATCCTGCAGGACGCCATGGACCTGAGCCGCGCCGAGGCGGGCGAGCTGGCGCTGGAGTTCGCGCCGACGGTGCTGCGCGGCGTCATGGACGCGATCCAGGCCGAGTGGGAGCCGCGGGCCCTGAACCAGGGCGTGCGCCTGATGGTCCGTTACGACGGCGACACCGAACTGGCCGCCGACGTTGACAGCCGGCGCCTGAAGCAGGTGTTCGACAACCTGATCGGCAACGCCCTGAAATTCTCGCGCGGCGGTCTGGTGGAAGCCGGGCTGAAGACCCGCGCCGCCAGCGGTTCGGTGGTGATGGAAGCGCGGGTCCGCGACAGCGGCTCGACCCTGGCGGACCTGAAGGATGACGACCTGTTCGCCACCTTCATCAAGGCCGCCGACGAGGGATCGGCGCCCGGCGGCGTCGGGCTGGGCCTGGCCATATGCCGGCACATCGTCCACGCCATGAACGGCCACATCTGGGCCGAGCGGAACCAGGGCAAGGGCGTCACCTTCGCATTCGACCTGTGCGCACCCCAGGCCGTGATCGAGGCCGAGGCCGATTCCAACGTCTCTGAGCTCGGCGGCCTGTCGCTGCAGAGCCAGCCGCATGTGCTGATCGTGGACGACAACGCCACCAACCGCGTGGTGGCCCAGGCCCTGTGCGAGATGTTCGGCTGCACCTCCGAGACGGCCGAGGACGGCCTGGAAGCGCTTGAAGCCGTCCAGGCCACCCGCTTCGACCTGATCCTGATGGACATCAAGATGCCCCGCATGGACGGGGTGGCCGCCACAAAGGCCATCCGCGCCCTGGACGGCGACGTGTCCCATACCCCCATCGTCGCCCTGACCGCCAACGCCGACCCCGACGACGCCCGCAAATATGTGGCCTCGGGCATGTCGTCAGTGGTGGAGAAGCCCATCAAGCCCGAGCGCCTGCGCATGGCCATCAACACGGCCCTGTCGGAGGCCGAGGCCCACGCTTCGAAGGACGCCGCCCGCCGCGCGGGATAGACGCTTTCCCCGCCTGCGCCCTACGGATAAGAACGGCCCATGGCCGCAACCATCGAATCCCTCCTGCCCCAGCTGGCCGCCGGCGCCGCGCACACCCATGCCCTGGGCTTCGCCTACGAAGCGCTGGACGGCGACGCGGTCACCCTTCGGGCCCCGTATCGCGAGGATCTGGTCGGTGATCCGAACGCCGGCGTGCTGGCCGGCGGGCTGGTCACGGCGATGCTGGATCATGTGGGCGGCCTGGCGGTGTGGGTGGCGCTCGGCGAATTCCGGCCCATCGCGACCCTGGATCTCCGGGTGGATTACATGCGGGCCGCCGAACCGGGCCGCGATCTGCTGGCGCGCGCCCGCTGCTACCGCCTGACCCATTCGATCGGCTTCGTGCGCGCTTTCGCCTACGAGAGCGATCCCGACGATCCGGTCGCGGCGGCCCAGGCCGCCTACATCATCAACTCAGACGGGGAACGGGGCGCCGGGGTGAACAGCCCACGTCCCGGGGCCGCGGCATGAGCGCGCCGGCCGCTTTCGATCTGGACAGCATCCCTTACGCCCGGTTTCTGGGCCTGAAATCACTGGCGTCCGGCGACGAGCTGACGGTGGTGATGCCGTTCTCTCCCCATCTGATCGGCAATCCGATGCTGCCGGCGCTGCACGGCGGCGCAACCGCCGCCATGCTGGAGCTGACCGCGACAGCCCAGCTGGCGCTGCTGCACCCGCGCCCGCGGCTGCCCCGCCCTATCAATGTGACGGTGGCCTACCTGCGGTCAGGCAAGCCGGTGGACACCTTCGCCCGCGCCCACGTCAGCAAGGCCGGAAGACGGGTGGCGTCCGTGACCGTTGAGGCCTGGCAGGAGGAGCGGCGACAGCCCATCGCCACCTTGACCGCGCACTTCCTGCTCGACAACTAAAACGAGTATTGTTGCGGAATGCACGTGTTGCATGTCTGCTCTCCTTTTCTGCGGGGAGTTGAATCATGCATCACGAAGCCGTCGGCCGGGATCTGAGCCGGAAAGTCCATGCCGCCGAGGCTGCGGTAGACCACGCCCTGATCGAGATCGCCGCCCTGACCGCCGCCCTGCCCGAGGCGCGGATGCGGGCCGGCGTTTCGGGCGTCACGGGCCAGTCGGCCTTTGATGATCTGGCGGCCTCACTGTCCGACATGACACGGGCGCGCGCCCGGCTGGGCGGGGCGCACCGAACCCTGGCGGCCCTCGCCCGGCGGATGGGCCTCGGCGCGGTGGCTGCGGGCCCCATGGACAAGCCGGACGATCAGCCGCCGCTGGACGGGAGCGGAGGTGTGACGGCGAACATGGTGAACGAGATGTAAACACCCTATCCACCAACGCTGAACCGTGTTAACACTTGGCTAACCACAGTGGAGGGTTTGCATCGTGTACAAGGCTGAAATCGTCAACGGCGTCGCCAATGAGCTTTACGCCACGGAACAGGCGCTCGACGCCGCCATCGCCCAGGCCAGCGGCCTGGTGCAGACCATGATCGCCAGCCGCGCAGAGCTGAGCA
>NZ_PNLV01000028.1 GCF_013823285.1 Brevundimonas sp.
CGCTCGAACGCCGCGCCCTGAGGCGCATGACGGCGGCCGCGCAGCCAGTCGATGGTGGCCTGATCCGGGGCGATCATGCCCGCCCGGGCGCCCGCCTCGATGGACATGTTGCACAGGGTCATGCGCCCTTCCATGTCGAGGGCGCGGATCACCTTGCCCGCATATTCGATGACGTAGCCGGTGCCCCCGCCGAACCCCAGGGCGGCGATCACCGCCAGGGCCACGTCCTTGCCCGACACCCCCGGAGCCAGGGTTCCATCCACGGTCACGCGCAGGGTCTTCGCCTTGCGCTGCAGCAGGCACTGGGTCGCCAGCACATGGCCCACCTCGGAGGTGCCTATGCCGAAGGCCAGCGCCCCGAAGGCGCCGTGGGTGGCCGTGTGGCTGTCGCCGCAGACTACGGTCATGCCCGGCTGGGTCAGGCCCAGTTCGGGACCCATCACATGCACCACGCCGCGCTGGTCCGAGTCCCAGCCGGCCAGCGACACCGCGTGCCGGGCGCAGTTGCGCTCCAGCGTCTCCACCTGCGCCTTGCTGGCGGGGGTGTAGTAGGGCCGCTCTCCGTCCGGCCCGGCCGGCAGGGTCGGGGTGGAGTGGTCCAGGGTGGCGAAGGTGCGGTCCGGGCGACGCACCGTCAGGCCGCGCCGCTCGATCTCGGCGAAGGCCTGCGGGCTGGTCACCTCGTGCACCAGATGCAGGTCCACATACAGGACGGCGGGCGTCTCCGCCGTCTCGGCCGAGACCAGGTGCCGGTCCCAGACCTTTTCATAGAGGGTGCGGGGCTCAGGCATATGCCACCGCCTTATCCGCCGCCGCGCCGTCATGGATAGGCTCCAGCCAGCCGTGGCGGTCCGGCGTGTCGCCGGTGAACAGGCCCCGGAAGGCGGCGTTCAGAGCCTTGGTCACCGGCCCCGGTCCGTTCGCGCGGGTGGCGATCCCGTCCACCGAACGCACCGGGGTGATCTCCGCCGCCGTGCCCGTCATGAAGATCTCGTCGGCCAGATACAGCATCTCGCGCGGCAGGCTCTGCTCCACCACCTCGAGGCCCTGATCGCGGGCCAGTTGCAGCACCGTGTCCCGGGTGATGCCCATCAGGATGGAAGACGCCGCCGTGGGCGTCAGGAGGCGGCCCTCCCGCACGATGAACAGGTTCTCGCCGGCGCCCTCGGACAGCCGTCCGTCCACGCCCAGGCCGATGCCCTCGCCGAAGCCGCCGACCCGCGCCTCGCGGCCGATCAGATAGGACGACAGATAGTTGCCCCCCGCCTTGGCCCCGGTCGGGATGGTGTTGGGCGCCGCCCGCTGCCAGGACGAGACACAGGCGTCCACGCCCTTCTCCAGCGCCTCGTCGCCGAGATATGCCCCCCACGGAAAGGCGGCGATGGTCACGTCCACCTGCGGCCGGGCCGGGGTCACCCCCATGCCGCACTCGCCCAGAAAGGCGATGGGCCGCAGATAGGCGCCCTTCAGACCGTTGGCCCGCACGATGGCCTTGCAGGCGTCCAGCACCTCGTCCTCGGTGAACGGCAGGGCGAAGTGATAGATGCGCGCGCTGTCGAACAGGCGGCGCACATGGTCGGTCAGGCGGAAGCCGCGCGGCCCGTCCGGGGTGTCATAGACGCGGATGCCCTCGAACACCGAGGTGCCGTAGTGCAGGGCGTGGCTCATGACGTGGACCTTCGCGTCGGCCCAGGGCGTCATTTCGCCGTTCATCCAGATGTAGTCAGCCAGCGGCGGCATAAGCGGGTCTTTCCTGTCGGTCGGCGGCGGCGGCGATGATGGCCGTCAGCTCCGTGTCATTGATCTCGCCGATCTCGTCGGCGCGGCGCTTGAAGCCGGCGAACACCTCGGCCAGCACGCCCCCGGTCAGGTCGTGGCCCAACACGGCGGCGCGCTTGGCTACCGCATGGCGGCCCGAATGCTTGCCCAGCACGAAGAAGCTGCCCTCGAAGCCCACGTCCTCGGGACGCATGATCTCGTAGGTGCGCGCGTCGGCCATCATGCCGTGCTGGTGGATGCCAGCTTCGTGGGCGAAGGCGTTGATGCCGACGATGGCCTTGTTGCGGACCACCGGGCTCTCGGTGATCTCGCACAGCAGTCGGCTGGTCCGCACCAGATGGCGGCAGTCCACCCCGGTGGTCACGTCATAGCGGTCGGCGCGGGTGCGCAGGGCCATGATGACCTCCTCCAGCGAGGCGTTGCCCGCCCGTTCGCCGATGCCGTTGATGGCCCCTTCCACCTGACGCGCCCCGGCCTCCACCGCCGCCAGGGAGTTGGCCACCGCCAGCCCCAGGTCGTCGTGACAGTGGGCCGAGAACACCGCATGGGGGTGCTTCGGACGGATGCGCGCGATCAGGTCGGAGTAGCGCGCCCGCACCTCGTCTGGCGTGGCGTAGCCCACGGTGTCGGGCACGTTCAGGGTCTGGGCCCCGGCGTCGGCCACGGCCTCCATCACCTCGGCCAGGAATTCCGGCTCGGTTCGGAACGCGTCCTCGGCGGAGAACTCCACATCGTCGAACAGGGTGCGGGCGTAGGCCACCGAGCGCACCGCGGCGGCCAGCACCTCGTCGGTGCTCATCCGCAGCTTGGCCGAGCGGTGGATGGGGCTGGTCCCTAGGAAGATGTGGCAGCGGCGATGCATCTTCGGGGCGGGCGACAGGGCGCGGTGCGCCGCGTCGATGTCCTTCTCGTTCGACCGGGACAGCGAGCAGAACACCGGCCCCTCGATCTCTCCGGCCACCCGCCGCATGGCTTCCTCGTCGCCGGGCGAGGCGGCGGCGAAGCCGGACTCGATCACGTCCACGCCCAGATCGCGCAGGGCCTCGGCCATGCGCAGCTTGGCCGCCGTGGACATGGAGAATCCCGGCGCCTGTTCGCCGTCGCGCATGGTGGTGTCGAACACGATGACGCGGTTGGGGTCCGACGCCGCCAGCGCGGCGGTGCGGGATACGGGTCTTGATACGTCCCCCATCACGCGGCCTCCGACTGCATGACGACGGCGTCGATGCGGCTGACGCCGATCAGGCGGTCGATCTGACGGCGCAGGATCTGGGTGCAGCGGCTCTCGTCGCGGCCACGCACAGTGATGGCCGCGCGGCGCATGACGCCCTCGTCGGTCAGCATCAGGCCGTCGATGTGAAAGCCCCGGCGCTCCACCAGTCCGATGAGGCGCTGCAGCGAGCCGTCGGCCCGGTCGATCTGGATGTGTATGGTGTCGCTCATCTAGGCGCCCTCCATCATGTCTGCGTTTGACTTGCCCGGCGGCACCAGCGGCCAGACGTTTTCCCTGGGGTCGATCACGACGTGCGCGAGGCAGGGGCCGGGCGCGTCCAGCAGGCGCTGGATTCCGGCGGAGACCTCCTCGCGCCGGCTAATTCGGAAGGCCTCGACGCCGAACGCCTGGGCCACCGCCACGAAGTCCGGATTGTCCGACAGGTCGACCTCGGAATAGTTCTCGTTGAAGAACAGCGACTGCCACTGGCGCACCAGGCCCAGCGAGGCGTTGTCCAGCAGGACGATCTTCAGATTGATCCCGTAGCGGCGCAGGGTCGCCAGCTCCTGGATGTTCATCATGAAGCCGCCGTCCCCGGCGATGGTCACCACCTGGGCGTCCGGGCGCGCCAGCTTGGCGCCCAGACCGGCGGGCAGGCCGAAGCCCATGGCGCCCAGACCGCCCGAGGTCAGGTGGGCCTCGGGCCGCGAGAAGCGGCAATGCTGGGCCGCCCACATCTGGTGCTGGCCCACGTCGCAGGCGGCGACGAAGTCGTCCCCGGCGCGCTCGGACAGCTCCTTCAGCAGGGCGGGCGCATAGACCCCGTCGCCCGGCGCGTCATAGCGGGCGGCGTGGCGCTGGGCCCGGGCCATGCAGCGCATGATCCAGGGATCGATGGCCAGCGGCCCCGGATCGGTGGCCGCCAGGCTCGCCTTCAGGTCGCCCACCACCCCCACGGTCGCCTCGCGCAGCTTGGAGATTTCCGCCGGGTCGATGTCGTAGTGGACGATCCGGGCGTGGGGGGCGAACTCGGCCAGCTTGCCCGTGGCCCGGTCGTCGAAGCGGGCGCCCAGAACCACCAGCAGGTCGGCTTCCTGCACCGCCTCGTTGGCGGCGCGGGCGCCGTGCATGCCGATCATGCCCAGGAAGCCGTGCGCGCCCGTCGGGATAGAGCCCAGGGCGTTCAGGGTCGCCACCGCCGGGATGCCCGTGCGCGCGAAGAAGGCGCGCAGCTCATCCACCGCCCCGGCGATCTTGACGCCGCCGCCCACGTACAAGACCGGGCGCTCGGCGGCCCGGATGGCGGCCTCGGCCTCGCGGATCGCGGCGTGGTCCGCCGTCTCGACCGGGTCGTTGAAGATCGGCGCGGCGAAGGGCTGGGACACCTGGGCGAACTGGATGTCCTTGGGCAGGTCGATCAGGACCGGACCGGGGCGGCCCTCTTTCGCCACCCGGAACGCCTCGGCCACAACCGACGGAATGTCGGCGGCGTCGCGCACGATCCAGCTGTGCTTCACGATGGGCAGGGTGCAGCCCAGGATGTCGATCTCCTGGAACGAGTCCGTCCCCATCAGCCCGGTGGCCACATTGCCGGTGATGCAGACCATCGGCACCGAATCCATCATGGCGTTGGCGATGCCGGTGATCAGATTGGTGGCGCCGGGCCCCGACGTGGCCATGCACACCCCCACCTTGCCCGTCGAGCGGGCGTAGGCGTCGGCGGCGAAGGCGGCGCCCTGCTCGTGGCGCACCAGGATGTGGCGCAGGGACGAGCCGGTCAGGGCGTCATAGACCGGCATGATCGCCCCGCCCGGATAGCCGAACAGCACATCCACGCCCATCGCCTCCAGGCTGGAGACGAGCAGGCGCGCGCCCGTCTGGGGGACTGTGGCGGCGTCGGGCTGTTTCAGGGCGGCGGCGGTCATGGCGATGCTTTCAGCGATCCTCTGGCTCAGGCCGCTTCGGACTTGGCGGCGTGCAGCCAGGCCATGCGTTCGCGCAGGCGCGCGCCGGTCTGTTCGATGGGATGCGCGTAGTCGGCCTTCAGCCAGGCCTCGTACTGGCCCTTCCCGGCCTCGTTCTCGGCGATCCACTGGCGGGCGAACTGGCCCGACTGGATGTCCTCCAGAATCTCCTTCATGCGCGCGCGGGTCTCATCGTTGATCACGCGCGGGCCGGAGGCGACCGCCCCGTATTTGGCGGTCTCGGAGATGAACTCGTGCATCTTGGTGACGCCGCCCTCGTAGAACAGGTCCACGATCAGCTTCAGCTCGTGCAGGCATTCGAAATAGGCGATCTCGGGCTGGTATCCGGCCTCGACCAGGGTGTTGAACCCCGACATGACCAGTTCCTTGGCGCCGCCGCACAGCACGGCCTGTTCGCCGAACAGGTCGGTCTCCGTCTCCTCGCGGAAGCTGGTCTCCAGCAGGCCGCCGGTGGCCCCGCCGATGCCCTTGGCGTAGCCCATGGCCCGGTCCCGCGCCTTGCCCGTGGCGTCGCGCTCGATGGCGAACAGGCTGGGCACGCCGCGGCCGCGCGCATACTCGCGGCGGACCAGATCGCCGGGCCCCTTGGGGGCCACCAGAATCACGTCCATGTCCTCGCGCGGGGTCACCCGGTCGTAGATGATCGAGAAGCCGTGGGCGAACAGGATGGCCGCGCCGGGCCTGGCGTTGGGCTCGATGATGTCGCGATAGACCTCGCCCTGGATCATGTCCGGGGTCAGGATGGCGATGATGTCGGCGCCCTTGACCGCCTCGGCGGGCTCGGCGGTCGGCACGCCGTCGGCCGTCGCATGCTTCCAGCCCTTGCCGCCTTCACGGACGCCGACGATCACGTCGTGGCCGGAGTCCTTCAGGTTCTGGGCGTGGGCGCGGCCCTGGCTGCCATAGCCGATGATGGCGATGCGCTGGCCGGCGATGGCGCCGGGCCGAATGTCTTCGTTGGTGTAGATGGTGATGGGCATCAGGCGTCCTCGTGAGCGGTCTGGGTGCTGGCGGCGCGAGGCCGGCCCTGGAAAGAATCGGCGGTGCGCGCCGGCGGCGGATTGGGAATGGTGACCGCGCCTTGCGAGGCGGAGGCCGCCAGCACGGCGTATTTGGCGAACACCCCTGTCGGGGCCTCGCGCTCAGGGCTCGAAGGCTGGCGGGCGCCTAGGTCCGCATCCACGTCGATGCGGCGGTTGGTGACGTCGATGGTGACCCGGTCGCCGTCGCGGACCCGGGCGATGGGCCCGCCCACGGCGGCTTCCGGCGACACATGCCCGGCCACGAAGCCGTAGGACGCGCCCGAGAAGCGGCCGTCGGTGATCAGGGCCACGTTCTCGATCTTGCGGCCCTTCAGGGCGGCGGTGACCTGCAGCATCTCGCGCATGCCCGGCCCGCCGCGCGGTCCCTCGTGGCGGATGATGATGACGTCGCCCTCGCCCGCCGCGCCGGACTGGACCGCCTCGAAGGCGTCCTCCTCGCGGTCGAAGACCTTCGCCGGTCCCTCGAAGCGGTCGACCTTGTGGCCGGTCAGCTTGATGACCGCGCCCTCGGGGGCCAGGTCGCCGTAGATGACCGCATAGCTGCCGCGCGCCATGATCGGGCGGTCGAAGTCGGTGATGACCTTCTGGCCCGGCGCTTCCTCGGCCTCGGCGGCCTCCTCGAACAGCGAGCGGCCAGAGACAGTGGGCGCATCGGCGATCTTGCCCGCCCACGCCAGCCGCTGGGCCACCAGACGGGTGCCGCCGGCCACGAACAGGTGGTGGGCCAGGAACTGCCCGCCCGGCTTCAGGTCGCAGATGACCGGGGTGGTCTCGCAGGCGAAGTGGCAGTCCTCGATGCCGAACGGCACGCCCGCCTCCGCCGCGATGGCGGTCAGGTGCAGCACCGCATTGGTGGAGCCGCCCGAGGCGGACACCGCCACCGCCGCGTTCATCAGCGACCGGGGCGTGATGAATTCGCGGGCGCTGATCCCCTTGACGGTCAGCTCCACCGCCAGGCGGCCGCAGCGCTCGCCCTGCTCGCCCTTGTCGGGGTGAACCGCCGGCACGTCGTTGGCGCCCATGGGCGACAGGCCCATGACGCTCAGGGCCATGGCCATGGTGTTGGCGGTGAACTGGCCGCCGCAGGCCCCGGCGCCGGGGCAGGCCGCCACCTCGACCGCCTTCAGCCCGGCGTCGTCCAGCGCCCCCGCGCCGTGGGCGCCGATGGCCTCGAAGATTTCCTGGACCGAGATTTCCTTCTCGCCGATCCGGCCCGGCATGATGGTGCCGCCGTAATAGACCAGACCCGGGATATCCATGCGCGCCAGGGCCATGGCGGCGGCGGGGATGGTCTTGTCGCAGCCGACGATGCAGACGACCCCGTCCAGCTGGTGCCCCTGCACCGCCAGTTCGATGGAGTCGGCCACCACCTCGCGGCTGATCAGCGACGCCTTCATGCCCGGCGTGCCCATGCTGATGCCGTCGGTGACGACGATGGTGTTGAAATCCACCGGCCAGCCGCCCGCCTCGCGGATGCCGCGGCGCACGTCCTCGGCCAGCCGGTCCAGATGCATGTTGCAGGGCGTCACCGACGACCAGGTGTTGACCACCGCGATCATCGGCCGCTCGAAATCGGCGTCGTCCATGCCTGCGGCCCGCAGATAGCTGCGCGCCGCCGCCCGGTTCGGGCCGCGCGTCACCGCCGCGCTACGGCGGTTGGGCGGGGACGAAGGTGAGGAAGAATTTTGCGTCATCGGTTCCGGTTGATCCGGACCGCCCAAGCACGAAAAACCCCGCTTCCGGTGGAAGCGGGGCTGTGCGAGCGGTCCTGAGGTTTGAGTTCAGGTCGCGTGCAGCCCCGCACTTCCAAGAAGCACGAGCACCAGTACGGTAATCAGGATAAGGGTTTGCAGGCCGTCGACAGCCACATGCGGACGCACGGCGGCGATGGCCGTCCGGGTCTGTCCAGCGATGGGCGCGCGGTTGTTCACGTCGTCAGCCTTGGTCTGCGATGACGGCAAGAGACATGAATTCCCTGTGCGGCGCAACAGGGCAAAGGCACAATTTTCCAATTAGCGCGCTTCAACCACCCTCTGTGGCATTTTTTCACCGCAACCTTGAGGCGGGGCGTCAGGCCGGGATCAGCGCCAAACGCGTCAGTCGATCATCGGCCGTCATGAACAGGCTCGCCCCGCCCGGGCCGAAGGCGCAATTGGCCGTCGCCCGACCCGTATCGATGACGCCCAGCAGTTCCCCCTCGGGCGTCAGCACCAGCACGCCGCCCGGTCCTGTGGTGAAGATCCGCCCCCGGGCGTCCACCTTCAGCCCGTCCGGCAGGCCCGGCGCATCCGGCCCCATCAGCGGCGCGGCATCGAACAGCATGCGGGACGATCGCGCCCCGCCGGCCTCGTCCAGATCATAGGCTATCACCACGGGGCCCTCGGGATCGGACACGGCCACATAGAGCGTGCCGTGATCCGGCGAGAGCGCGACGCCGTTGGGAAAACTCAGGGCGTCCTCGATCAGGGTCACCGCACCGTCCGGCGCCAGGCGGTAAACGCCATTGTGCGCCAGTTCCTTGACGGGGGACTCATTCATCCCCTCCAGCCCATAGGGCGGGTCGGTGAAATAGACCGCGCCCGACCGGTGGATCACCAGATCATTGGGACTGTTGAAGCGCCGCCCCTCGAAGCGGTCCACCACGATGGTCTTCCGCCGCGTGGCCAGATCAACCCGCGACAACGAACGGTTTCCGTGATCGCACATCAGCAGCGTCCCGGCCGGCTCGATGACCAGGCCGTTGGCGCCCGGTTCGCGCAGGTGCGAACCATCCTCGCCGGCGAACCCGGAGGGCCGCATGAACTCCGACAGCCCCTTCGCCTCCGACCAGCGCCAGATCACGTTCTGCGGTACGTCGGTGAACAGCAGATAGCCGCCCGCTTCCACCCACACTGGCCCCTCGGCCCAGTCGAATCCCTCGGCCAGCACCTCGACCCGGGCGCCCGGCGCGATGATGGCGTCCATTTCCGGCGACAGGCGACGCACGCCGCCCACGGTCTCGCGTTCCATATCGGTCACCCGGCCGCCTCCACACCCCATGAGTCCCAGGGCGGCGGCGCCCGCCCCGCCTGCGAGCACGCCACGCCGGCCGATCACAGCGCCACCGGCCGGCGCTCGCGCGCGGCCTGATAGATCGCTTCGATGATGCGCATGTCCCTCAGACCCTCCTCGCCCGGCACGATGGGTTCGGCGCCGGTCAGCACGCATTGCGACAGATGATCCAGCTGGCCCGAGAACTGATTGACCGGCAAGGCCGGCGGCTCGTGCTCGCGGGTCCGCCCCTCCAGGTGGACCCGCATCCGGTGCCCGCCGTAGCCCGTGGCCGGTTCCATATCCAGCCAGCCCGCCGCGCCCACCGCACGCGACCGCCCGTGGTGGGAGCTGTAGGAGGACACGCCATCGGCCACGGCGCCAGACGGAAAGCGCAGCTGGAACAGCAGGGTGTCCTCCACCGCGCGGAAACGGGGGTCCGACCGATCGGTTTGCTCGAAAGCGGCGACCTCCATCGGCTCCTCGCCGCTCAGATAGCGGGCCGACTGCAGGCTGTAGATGCCGATGTCCATCATCGAGCCGCCGCCCGACAGGGCAGGGTCCAGCCGCCACTGGTTCGGATCGCCGATACTGAAGCCGTGCTGTGACGTCACCAGCCGCAGCGGGCCCAGTTCGCCCGCGCCCGTCATGCGCATGGCCTCCCGGTTGTGGCTCTCGAACCATGAGCGATAGCCGATCATCAGTTTCACATTGGCCGCGCGACAGGCCGCGATCATCTCGGCGGCTTCGCCGGCGTTCATGGCCATGGGCTTTTCACACAGCACGTGCTTGCCCGCCGCCGCCGCCCGCAGGGTGTACTCGTGATGCAGCGCCACCGGCAGGATCACATAGACGATGTCCACTTCCGGGTTGTCGCGAATGCGATCGAAATTGCCGTAATCATAGATGTTCCGTTCCGGCACGCCGTACTCGGCCGCAATCCGCCGGGCCTTGGCCGGATCGCCGCTGACCAGCGCAGTCAGCCGCGAATGCCGACACTCGGCGAAGCGCGGCATGATGACATTGGCGTATCCGCCCAGACCCACGATGGCGTAGCCCAGCTTGCGGGGCTCCTGACCGAGCGCGCGGCCGCCCGTCATCAGACTGCCGGTCAGGGCCCCCGCCCCCGCGAGGACGGATCGACGGTTCGTGGGCAGGCTCATGGGCGTCTCCTCAAGTGTGGCAGGTCAGGCCGCATCAGCCTGGGCGTCATAGTCGGGCGACGTCACGGCGGTCATGGCCTCCACCAAGGCGCCGATCTGCAGGGGCTTGGCCACGCAGCGGTCCATGCCCGCGCCCAGATACTCAGCCACCTGATGGGTCATGACATTGGCGGTCAGGGCGATGATGGGCGTGCGCGCCCGGCCCATCGAGGCCTCGGCCGCCCGGATGGCTCGCGCGGCGCCGGGGCCGTCCATGCGGGGCATCTGCACGTCCATCAGGATCAGGTCCCAGGGCTCCCGGCCCCAAGCCTCTACCGCATCCAGCCCGTCGTCCACCACGGTCAGGTCCACGCCCAGCTGGTGCAGCAGGGTCTTGAGCACCAGCTGGTTGACGGTGTTGTCCTCGGCCGCCAACACCTTCAGCCCTCGCTCGGCGGTCAGGGGGGCGGGCGCGCGCGCCTCGGCCGGCGCGGTGACGGCCTCGCCCCGCGGCAGGATCAGGCGCACCGTGAACACTGTTCCCTTGCCTTCCTCGCTCGACACCGTGATCCCTCCGCCCATCAGCTCCGCCAGCTGGCGCGTGATGGCCAGGCCCAGGCCCGTGCCGCCATAGCGCCGGGTGGTCGAGGCGTCGGCCTGAACAAACTTGTCGAACAGACCTTTCAGGCAGGCGTCGGGAATGCCGATGCCGGTGTCCGCCACAGTCAGGGTCAGGACCTTATCGTCGCGGTCGGCCGCAACCCTCACCTCGCCCTGTTCGGTGAACTTGAGCGCGTTGGAGATCAGGTTGTACAGGATCTGGCGCACCCGCGTCGGATCGCCCCGCCAGACCCCCAGGGCCTCCGGCGCCACCGTCAGGTCGAACGACAGCCCCTTCTTGTTGGCCAGGGCCGTGAAGGTGGACCGGGCGCCCAGCAACAGCGCCTCCAGATCGAAGTCGGTCTCTTCAAGCTCCAGCTTGCCAGCCTCAATCTTGGACAGATCCAGAATGTCGTTGAGGATGGCCAGCAGGCACTCACCCGACTGCCGGATGACGCTTAGCCGCTCCGCTTGAATCGGCGACAACTCGTCCTGCGCCATGGCCTGGGTCATCCCCAGCACCCCGTTCAGCGGCGTCCTGATCTCGTGGCTCATGGTGGCGAGGAAGGCGGACTTGGCTTCGTTGGCGGCCTCCGCATCCCTCTTGGCGTCGCGCAGGTCCGCGGCTAGATCCTGAAGCTCGCGCGCCCGGCGGGCTACGACGGTGACATCCTCAGCCGTGATGATCCAGCCGCCCGAGGTTATGGGCAGGGCCTCGTCCCGCGTTACGCGCCCGCCGAAGCCCTGACGCTCGATGACAAAGGGCTCGGCCCGACGCAGGCGGCCCAGCGCCGTCTCCACGTCCTCGGCGCGCCATTCGCCCAGTTCGGCCAGCGCCCGCAAGCACGGTTCGATGGAGGCCCCGGGACGCCTCAGGGCTTCCGGGGCCGCCGAGCCGGCCCAGAAACGCTCGTTGGACGCCACGATGTTCAGATCCGAATCCACAACCAGCACCCCGCTGGCCACCGCGTCCAGCAACGGCTGGCCAAGTCGCCGCACCAGCTTCCGGTCGGTGGGCCGCGAGGGGGGCGGGGGCGCGCACCGGGGCGGCGACGGCGGGATCAGCAAGGGCGCCTCGGCCCGCGCCCGGTCGGTGGTCAGCTTGCGCGCCGCCCCGATCAGCACCGCGCCCGGATTGACCACGGCCCACACGGGCAGCCGCGCCACGACGCCGCTCAACCGGCCCTTGGCCTCGAAACGCTCGCGGAACCGGCTGGCGGCGATCTGGTCCTGCATCTCCACCATGGCGCGGCCGGTCAGGAAGACGCCCTGGTTGGCCCCCAGCGCCAGCGCCGCCGCCCCGGCGAAATCGCCCAGCACGGCCAGATACCGGTCCAGCGCCTCGCGACAGTGAGGGTCAGCGGCCGTGCGCGCGTACAGCGCCACTTCAAGAGGATCCAGGGGCTCCCCTGGCCGTGCGCCCGGCGCCCGCGCCAGCGCCTCATGCACACTGGCCAGTCCGGGCCATGAGATCAGCCGTTCATAGGACACCCGTCCGAACACCGCGGTCAGACGGGTCAGCAGTTCGGTTTCTTCCACATTGTCCGGGGCGAAGGCCAGGTGCCCGGCCTCGGTGTCGATCACCCGGCAGCCGTCCGGACCGATCTCCAGCGCCGAGACGCCCAGGCCGAAATCGGCGCTGACCACAGCATAGCGTCCTTCGGCGAGGCCTCCTGCGGGTGCGTCCGCCGCTCCGATGGCCAAGGTGTCGCCCGCCTCCAGCCACTGCAGCGACAAGGCCGCCGCCGCCGCGTCATTGATCAGCGACAAGGTTTCGAAGCCGAAGGTCTCGCACAGTTCCTGTCGGGTGAAGGACCAGCCCGACTGGGTCACCGTGATGCGCTCGTCGTTCACCGGCGCCGCGACGGCCAGTCCCAGGCGCGAGGGCAACGGCCGGGCCAGCTCAAGCGCATAGGCGCCCATCAGCCCGCACAGACTGTCGCCTGGCCTCACCGGAACCTCCCGATACTGGGACAGGCGTGGGCGATCCCCGCTCGCCTCCATCAGGGCGAACCGGCAAGCTTCAGGACCGACGAAGGCCAGCAGGGCGTGATTGTCCAAGGCGCTCTCCCCAGAGCCTTTTCGGCAATGAGAGCGCTAACAAGGTTAAGGAAAGGATTTCAGCAATCGGCGAATTTCACGACGCCGGGCCCTGGCTCAGCAATCGCCATCGATGCAGTTCTGGAACAGAACGGCCAGACGCTCGCACAACTTGGCTGTGTCCTCTTCCGAAAGGCCATAGCCCCCGGACATGTCGCGACTGAGCGCCATGCCCATCAGGACGCCGAGCACCATGCGCGAGCGAACTTCGGCGTCCTCGCCACCCAGCCATTTGATGAATGGCGCGTAGAACCGCTCGTACGTCGACTGGCGGATGATCTCCGCGGCCTTGGGCGATCCGGTCGAGCGCAGCATGATGAGCAGGCCGTCCAGCTTGCACTCATCCATCTCCGGCGGGTCATAAACCAGCTCATAGGCCAGCTCGCGGCCGAAGTCGGCGCGGTCGCCCTCGAACCAGTCCTTGGCGCTGCCGCATGAACTCAGCACCTCGGCGAAGAGATCTTCCTTTGAGCCGAAATAGCGGGACACCAGGGCCGCATCGACACCGGCCTCGCGGCCAATGTCGCGCATGCCCACCTCGTCGTAGCCCTGATGGGTGAACAGCTCACGCGCGGCGTCCAGAATCCGCGCTCGCGTGTTCGCGGCGTTTCGGGGTCTTGCGGAACACTCGGTCAGAACCAATCTCCGGTCAGCGGAAAACAAGCCTCGCCGTTTTTTAAGTCATCGGCTGTTGACAAACATAGAGCATCGCGAGCAGTAAGTCATCAGACGTTGACTCGCGGCGATCTCCCCATCGCATACGTGGTCCGTCCCGACAGGAGAAGACCCCATGCGACCGTACCGCGTGATCGCCGCGAGCGCCTTTGCGCTGCTCGTCCTTTCCGGCTGCGGAAATTCCGCCGAAAGTCAGGCCCAGCCCGAGGCGCCCCCCGTCTCGGTGGCCACGCCCCTGGCCCGTCAGGTGACGGACTGGGACGAGTTCGTCGGCCGTTTTGAAGCCGTTCAGACCGTGGATGTGCGGGCCCGGGTGGGCGGTTATGTCCAGGCGGTTCACTTCCGCGACGGTCAGATGGTCCGGCGAGGCCAGTTGCTGTTCACTCTTGATCCCCGCCCGGCACAGGCCGCCCTGGCCGCCGCGCGCGCCGCCGTTGCGCAGGCAGAGGCCCAGGCTGGTCTGGCCCGCGCCGAGTTCGCCCGCGCCGAAGGGCTGCTGGAAGCCCAGGCGGTGTCCCAGGCCGAGTTCGACAGCGCCCGCGCCGCCGTCAGCCAGGCGCAAGCCGCTCTCGCCAGCGCCCAGGCCAATGTGCGCGCCCGTCAACTGGATCTGGAATTCACCCGCGTCACCGCCCCGTCGTCCGGCCGCGTGTCAGACCGCCGGGTGGACGTGGGCAATCTGGTGGCCGGGGGATCATCGGCCGCCGACGTCCTGACCACCATCGTATCCGGCGGCCCGATCCACTTCACCTTCGAAGGCTCCGAGGCCCTGCTGCTGAAGTACCAGCGCGACGCCCGCACCGGCGGCGCCGCCCCTGTGCGCATCCGCCTTCAGGACGAAGGCGACTACCGCTGGTCCGGCACGGTGGACTTCACCGACAACGCCATCGACCCGGCGTCCGGCACCATCCGTCTGCGCGCGGTGGTCAACAACGCCGACGGTTTCCTGACGCCCGGCATGTTCGGCCACGCTCGCGTCGCCGGTTCAGAGGCCTATCAGGCCCTGCTGGTGCCCGAGACGGCGATCGTCACCGACGGCCCGCGCCGCGTGGTCTACGTGGTCGGCCCCGACGGCGTGGTGGCGCCCAAGCCGGTCCAGCTGGGTCCGACGGTGGACGGCCTGCGGGTCGTGCGCGCCGGTCTGGCCCCCGACGACCGGGTCATCGTCAACGGTCTGCAACGGGCCCAGCCCGGTCAGCCGGTGACGCCTCAGGACACTGAAATCACCATCGCGCCGCGTGAAGAGTCGCAGCCGGTGACCACCGCCCAGGCGGCGTCCACCGCGACCATCGCCGACTGATCGGGACAGGCTCCACGCCATGAATTTCTCACGTTTCTTCATTGATCGGCCGATCTTCGCGATCGTGATCTCGGTGGTCATCACCCTGATCGGGGCCTTTTCGTACCCGCTGCTGCCACTGTCGCAGTATCCGGAGATCGCGCCCCCCACCATCGCGATCCAGGCCGCCTATCCCGGCGCCTCGGCCGAGACTCTGGCAGAGACCGTGGCCGCCCCGATCGAGCAGGAGGTGAACGGCGTCGAGAACATGCTCTACATGTCCTCCTCGTCCACCTCCGACGGGGTGGTGGCGGTGACCGTCACCTTCCAGCCGGGCACGGATCTGGATGCGGCCCAGGTGCTGGTCCAGAACCGGGTCGCCCTGGCCGAACCGCGCCTGCCCGAACAGGTGCGCCAGATCGGCGTTACGGTGAACAAGCAGGCCACGGACTTCCTGCTGCTGGTCGCCCTGACGTCCCCGGACGAGAGCCTCGACGTTGACTACATGGGCAACTACGCCAACTCGACGCTGCGTGACCGCATGCTGCGCATCGAGGGCGTGGGCCAGGTCCAGATCTTCGGCGGCGGCAACTACGCCATGCGCATCTGGATCGACCCGGCCAAGGCCGCGGCCCGCAACCTGACAGCGCCGGAGATCATCAACGCCCTGCGCGGCCAGAACACCCAGGCCGCCGCCGGCGCCATCGGCCAGCCGCCCTACACGGACAACGCCTCGGCCTTCCAGCTGCCCGTGCAGGTGGAGAGCCGACTGTCCGACCCCGAGCAGTTCGCCAATGTGGTCATCAAGACCGACGCCGAGGGCCGCGTCACCCGCGTACGCGACGTGGCGCGGGTGGAGCTGGGCTCCCAGGACTACGGCATCCGGGGCTATTTCTCCGGCGAACGCGGCGTGGCCATGGCCATCGTCCAGCAACCCGGCGCCAACGCCCTGAACACCGCCCACGCTGTTCTGACAGAGATCGAGGCCCTGGCCGGCGACTTCCCCCCCGGCATGGCCTATTCCATTCCCTACAACCCGACCGAATACGTGGAGCATTCGGTCGAGGCGGTTCAGCACACCCTCATCGAAGCCATCTTCCTGGTCATGATCGTGGTGCTGGTGTTCCTGCAGACCTGGCGCGCGGCGATCATCCCGATCATCGCCATTCCCGTGGCCCTGGTCGGCACCTTCGCCATCCAGTTGGCGCTGGGCTTCTCGATCAACTCCCTGTCCCTGTTCGCCCTGGTGCTGGCGGTGGGCATCGTGGTCGACGACGCCATCATCGTGGTCGAGAACGTGGAGCGGTACATCCGCGAAGGCCTGACCCCGCGTGAGGCCGCCTACAAATCCATGCGCGAGGTGTCCGGCGCCCTGATCGCCATCAGCCTGGTGCTGGTCGCGGTGTTCGTGCCCACGGCCTTCATCTCGGGCATCCCGGGCATCTTCTATCGCCAGTTCGCCGTCACCATCGCCGGCGCCACCATGATCTCTCTGCTGGTGTCGCTGACCCTCTCGCCGGCCCTGGCCGCCCTGCTGCTGAAGCCGCACAAGCCCCACGACGCCGACGCCCGCAAGCGCGGGCCCATCGGGACCGGGTTCCACTATCTCGGCATGGCGGGCGCCAAATTCAATCAGGGCTTCGACTGGCTGTCGGACCGCTACGGGCGGTTGACCGCAAGGCTGGTGCGCACAGTCTCCATCGTGCTGATCATCTATGTGGGCCTGCTGGCCCTGACCGGATGGCGCCTGATGGATACGCCCACCGGCTTCATCCCCGAGCAGGATCAGGGCTTCCTGATCGGCGTGGTGCAACTGCCGCCCGGCGCGTCACTGGACCGGACCGAGGCCGCCATGACCCGCGCCGTCGAGATCGTCCGTGCGACCGAGGGCGTCGTCGATGTGGCCGCCTTCGCCGGTCTGGACGGCACCAGCTTCTCGGCGGGCTCGAACTCCGCGACCATGTTCATCCGTCTGGCCGATCACGGCGAGCGTTCGGCGCCCGAACTCACGGCCTCGGCCCTGGCCGGACAGCTCAGCATGGCCGCCGGCGCCATCGAGGAAGCGCAGATCTTCATGATCGCGCCCCCGGCGGTGCAGGGGCTGGGCAACGGCAACGGCTTCGTCATGATGGTCCAGGACCGTTCCGGCGCCGGCTACGAGGCGCTGCAGGGGGCCACCTACGCCATGATGGGCGCCGCCGCCCAGGCGCCGGATCAGGTGCAGCAGGTCTTCAGCCTGTACAACACCGGCACGCCGCGCATTCAGGCCGATGTGGATCGCGACCGCGCCCTCATGATGGGGGTCCAGCCGTCCGATGTATACGACACCCTGGGCGTCTATCTGGGCTCGTCCTACATCAATGACTTCAACTATCTGGGCCGCACCTTCCGGGTCACGGCCCAGGCGGAGCCCGCCTATCGCGATGACATCTCCGATATCGCCAACCTGCAGACGCGCTCATCCTCGGGCGCCATGGTGCCCATCGGCGCGGTGGCGACCCTGAGGGACGATTCCGGCCCCGCACGGGTGGTCCGCTACAACATGTTCCCGGCCTCCGAGTTGCAGGGACAGGCGGCGCCGGGCGTGTCGTCCGGGCAGGCGCTGGCGACCATGGAGGCCATGGCCGCCCAGGCCCTGCCGGCCGGGTTCAGCTATGAATGGACCGGCCTGGCCTATCAGGAGCAGCAGTCGGGCTCGTCCTCGACTGTGATCTTCCTGATGGCGGTGGTGTTCGTGTTCCTGGTGCTGGCCGCCCAGTACGAGGCCTTCACCCTGCCGCTGGCGGTCATCCTGATCGTGCCCATGTGCATCCTGGCGGCCCTGATCGGGGTCAATCTGAACGGCATGGACAACAACATCCTGACCCAGGTGGGCCTGGTGGTGCTGATCGCGCTTGCGGCCAAGAACGCCATCCTGATCGTGGAGTTCGCTAAACAGGCCGAGGAGAACGACGGCCTTAACCGCTGGGAAGCCGCGGTCCGCGCCGCGCGCATCCGCCTGCGGCCCATTCTGATGACCTCCTTCGCCTTCATCTTCGGGGTGCTGCCTCTGGCCATAGCCACGGGACCGGGCGCGGAGATGCGTCAGGCCCTGGGCGTGGCGGTGGTGTTCGGCATGATCGGGGTGACCTTGTTCGGCCTGATCTTCACGCCGGTGTTCTACGTCATCTCCCGCTGGGTCTCGGGCAAGCTGCCCAGGGCGCCCGGGAAGGATCGCGACCTGCCCACCACCTACGGCGCGCCGCCCCACGACCCCTATGATCCTGACGCGCCGGCGCCTGCCGCCGGCCGGACCGGAGACCACTGATGAGATCCCGCCTGTCCACTTCAGCCCGCTTCCTCTCCGCCGCCTGCGCAACGGCTCTCCTGTCGGCGTGCGCGGTGGGGCCAGGGGCGCCCGAGGCTTCCCTCCCTCCCCTGGCCTCGGGCGCCTTCATCGGCCAGGGGCTGACCGCGCAGGTCAGCCCCGCCGAGGCCCGCAGCGACTGGTGGCGTCTGTACAATGATCCCGTGCTGGACGGTCTGGTGCTCCAGGCCCTGGCCGAGAACAACGAACTGGAAGCCGCCGCCGCCAACCTGCGTCTGGTGCGTGCATCGCTGAGCGAGGCCCGGTCCGCCCGCCTGCCGTCCACCACCGTGGGCGCCTCGGGTCAGTACGGTCGCCAGTCCGCCTACGCCGTCAACCCCGGTGCGAGCGAGCCACTGGACGAGGGCGAGACCTACGACGTGGGTCTGGACGTGGCCTATGAAATCGACCTGTTCGGACGGGTGTCCTCGGCCATTCGCGCCGCCCGCGCCGACGCCGACGCAGCCCAGGCCGCGCTGGAGGTGGTCCAGATCACCGTGGCGGCGGAAACGGCCCGCGCCTATGCCGACGCCTGTTCCGCCAACGCCCGGATCGCGGTCACCGAGCGCACCATCGGCCTGCAGCAGGAAACCGCCGACCTGACACAGCGTTTGCTGGATCTGGGCCGGGGCACCGGGCTGGACACCGCCCGCGCCGACTCGGCGCTGCAGTCCACCCGCGCCACCCTGCCGCCCCTGCGGGCCCAGCGCGACGCCGCCCTGTTCCGGCTGTCCACCCTGACCGGCGTCACCCCGGCCGAGGCCAGCCAGGCCGCGCGCGACTGCGGCCGTCCGCCCCAGCTGAGCCGGCCGATCCCTATCGGCGACGGCGCGACCCTGCTGGCGCGGCGTCCCGACGTGCGCCGGGCGGAGCGCGAGCTGACGAGCGCCGCCGCGCGAGTGAACGTGGCGGTGGCCTCGCTCTATCCGACCATCCAGCTCGGCGGCTCCCTCGGCGCCACGGCGTTCGACGCGTCTGATCTGGGCGATGACGCGGCGTTCCGCTTCAATGTGGGACCGCTGATCAGCTGGTCCTTCCCCAACATCGCCGCCACGCGCGCGCGCATCGCCCGGGCCGAGGCCGGGACCGACATCGCCCTGGCCAATTTCGATCAGACGGTTCTGGTTGCGTTGCAGGAGACGGAGACGGCCCTGTCGGCCTACGCCAATGAACTGGACCGCCGGGCGGCCTTGACCACGGCGAGGGACCGGGCGGCGGACGCCGAGCGACTTTCGCGACTGCGGTTCGACGCCGGCGCCGACAGCTTCCTGACCCTGCTGGACGCCCAGCGGACCCTGGCCCAGGCCGACGCCGCCCTGGCCGAGTCAGAGGCCCAGGTCAGCAACAATCAGATCACCCTGTTCAAGGCCCTGGCGGGCGGATGGGGCATCCCGGAGTGATGTTCAGCAACGGTGACGGCGTCGCCGCAGATTGATCACGTGGGCGGCGCTCAGCAGAAGGGCGCCGACCACGGTCATCGGCGTCTCCATCTCATGACTGGGCCACTCGGCAGCGCCCAGAACCAGGGCCGTCAGTCCCAGCACCGCCAGCGACAGGGGCAAGGGCCGCAAGGCTCCGCGCGGCGGCCAGGCCAGGGTCCAGATCGACAGCGGCGCGGCCACAGCCACAAAGGCCCAGTGCGCCCAGGCGGCTTCCGTGGCCAACCCCAGCATCGGCAGGAACGCAGCCGCCACCGGCAAAGCCAGACAATGCGCCAGACAGGCGATGGACAGACCGATGGCGGCAATGTCGCCCCAAGTCCGGACGACGGCGCGGGGTGCGGCGGCGGTGGAGGTCATGCGGGTTCCTTCAATGACCTCGCTCATATGTTATTCTATAACACACGCGCAAGACGCGCCCACGAAAAACGCCGCCCGGCGAACCGGACGGCGTTTTCATCTCGACGGACGTCTGTGGTGTCAGAAGCCGGCGGTCAGGCTGAGGACGACCCGGCTGTCGAAGATGTCGCCCCAGCTGTGCTCGTTGGTGTCATGGTAGCGCAGATCCAGACCGAACACATCGTTGAAGGCGTAGCCCACGCCCAGATTCCAGCTCAGATAATCGGCGCCGGAATCCACCCACTGCTGGCCCACCGCGCCGGACACGCTCCATTGCGGCGCGGGCTCGGCGGCGAAGTTGGCCTCCAGATAGGTGGCGTCGTCCTCGGCGCCGAAGAAGTCCGGCGAATAGGCCAGCTTCAGTCCATAGGTCGTCGGACCAATGGCGCGCGACACTGCTGCAGACGCTTCGGTGAAATCATAGTCCGATCCGTCAGGATCGCCCACGTACGCGTAGTGGGTGATGCCGAAGTCCCAGTCGAAGCCGCCAGCCGAGGGCGCGATGCCCAGATAGAAGTCCCATTCGGCATCGGTGCCGTCACCGAAATCCACCGTCGAGGCCCAGGTGCCCGCATAGAAAATGCCGGACTCGAAGTCCACGCCGCCCTGAATGGCGGGATCTTCATCCGACTGGCTGACGCCGCGCCAGACATAGTCCGAGGTGGCGGTGACGTTGAAGCTGACGTCCTGGGCGGAGGCCGCACCGGCCAGGGCCAGCACAGCGGCGGAGCAGACACACGCGATCACTGTTTTCATTGGTTATCCCCTCTTTGAGTTCTTTGGTTGAAAGCCTCTGAGCCTTCAGATCGTCCCCGTTGGCGGTGGGAGAGCGGAACCCCTCGATCCCGCTCTCCCGTCCCCCTCCGCCCCACGGAGCGAGACGACAGAGCTAGTGCTCCAGCGCCTCGCCGTGGATCACGGTGTCCAGACCGGTCTCCTCTTCCTCGGGCCGCACGCGCAGGCCCGTGGTGAACTTGCAGATCAGCAGGATCACGAAGGTGCCGACCGCGCTCCAGGCGATGGTCCAGGCCAGGCCAAGGGCCTGGGCCGTGACCGTCGCGCCGTCGGAGGCCTCGTTGACGAGGGTGGTGGCGAACACCCCCGTCAGAAGGGCGCCGATCAGACCGCCGGCGCCGTGGATGCCGAAGACGTCCAGGCTGTCGTCGTAGCGCAGCAGCTTCTTGATCCAGACCGAGGCAGCGTAGCAGACCGGACCGGCGATCAGGCCGATGATGACCGCCCCCTTGGGATCGACGAAGCCCGCCGCCGGGGTGATGGCCACCAGACCGGCGATGATGCCGGACAGCATGCCGATCAGTGAGGGTTTGCGCTTCTCGATGACCTCGATGAGCTTCCAGCTCAGCGATGCGGCCGCAGCGGCCAGCAGGGTGTTGATCAGGGCCACGCTGGCCAGGGCGTCGGCCGCGCCGGCGGAGCCGGCGTTAAAGCCGATCCAGCCCACCAGCAGGAGACTGGCGCCGATCAGGGTCAGAACCGGGTTGTGCGCCACGATCGGACCGGCGCCGTAGCCCTTTCTCGGGCCCAGAACGATGGCGCAGACCAGGCCCGCGACGCCGGAGTTGACGTGAACCACCGCGCCGCCGGCGAAGTCCAGCACGCCCATGTCGCCGAGGAAGCCGCCGCCCCAGACCCAGTGGGCGATCGGCGCATAGACAATAACCGACCACAGGGCCGCGAACAGCAGCAGGGCCGAATACTTCATCCGTTCGGCAAAGGCGCCGGTGACGAGAGCCGGCGTGATCACGGCGAAGGTCAACTGGAACGCAATCCAGAGAAATTCAGGAATGCCGGGCAGGAGGCTGTTGGCGGTTTCCATGGTCACGCCGTTCAGGAACAGCATCTCGAGATTGCCCACGTAGGGATGCAGCGCCTCGCTGCCCACGCCGAACGCCAGACTGTAGCCCACGATGAACCACATCAGGGTCGCCACCGCGAACACGCCTGTGGTCTGGGCGATGGTGGCGATGACGTTCTTGCGTCGCACCATGCCGCCATAGAACAGCGCCAGGCCGGGCAAGGTCATCAGCAGCACCAGCGCCGTCGACGTCAGCAGCCAGGCCGTGCCGGATCCGTCGAGCTCCAGCGGAACCTGGTGGGCCAGGAGCCCTTCGGGCGCCGCCGCCTCGGCGGCTTCGTCACCTGACGCCGGAGCTCCGGCCGCGCCGGCGCCCGAAGCGTCAGCGGGAGAAACAGCCTCCGGGGCCGCTTCTTCAGCTTGTGATGTGATGGCCGCAATCGCCTCGGCCGGCGCGTCCGTGACGGTGGCGAACGCGCCCCCCGCGTAGAACAATGCCATGGTTAGAATGCATAGCCCGACAAAGCCGGGCAGTCGGTTCCAGATCTTGGTCACTGATATTACCCCCTGGTTGGTTATCCCGCAGGTGCGAACTGTTTAACGCATTTGCGAAATGCGCAAGAGGCTTTGCCGTAGTAGGAGCACAATTGTTGCCAAATTCACGCGGACGGACCTTGCGCGCGACTAATTTATTGCGCCAAGAACCACCTGCCCATAGAGTTTTCGCCCGCACTTGCGAGAGGGATTTGATTTGGCTGACGCGAACCAGAAGTTCGTGACCGTTCCGCACGCCGGCCCTGCGAAGGCCGCCGCGTCCGAACGCGTGCGCGATTTCGACGAGATCTACGCCTCGTTCCGGGTCGCTGAAGGCACGAGCCAGTCCAGCCGCTGCGCCCAGTGTGGCGTGCCCTTCTGCCAGTCCGGCTGTCCGCTTCAGAACAACATCCCCGACTGGCTGCGCCTGGCCTCCGAGGGCCGCGTCGAGGAAGCCTGGCGGCTGTCCGAAGCCACCAGCGCCATGCCGGAAATCTGCGGCCGCATCTGCCCCCAGGATCGGCTGTGCGAGGGCGCCTGCACCCTGGAGCAGGCGGGTTGGGAGACCGTCACCATCGGCTCGGTCGAGAAGTGGCTGGGGGACCAGGCCTTCGACAACGGCTGGGTCACGCCGATTCGTCCGTTGACGGACCTGGGCCGCTCCATCGGCATCATCGGGGCGGGACCGGCCGGTCTGGCCGCCGCCGACCGCCTGCGCTCCGCAGGCTACGCTGTCACTGTGTATGACCGCCACGATCGCGCGGGCGGCCTGCTGACCTACGGCATCCCCGGCTTCAAGCTGGAGAAGCATGTGGTCGCCCGCCGCGTGGACCGCCTGATCGAGGGCGGCGTGGAGTTCCGTCTGAACACCGACATCGGCAAGGACATCGCCTTCGATGACCTGCGCAGCGCCCATGACGCGGTGCTGGTGGCCACCGGGGTCTATCAGGCCCGGCGGCTGTCGGCGCCCGGCTGCGGCTCCAACGGCGTCGTGGCGGCCCTCGACTATCTGATCGCGTCCAACCGCAAGGGCTTCGGCGACGCCGTAGCCGCCTACGACGACGGTCCCCTGAACGCCGAGGGCAAGCGGGTGGTGGTCATCGGCGGCGGCGACACGGCCATGGACTGCGTCCGCACCGCCGTGCGCCAGGGCGCGACCTCGGTCACCTGCGTCTATCGCCGCGACCGGGACAACATGCCCGGCAGCGCCCGCGAGACCACCAACGCCGAAGAGGAAGGCGTCCGCTTCGAATGGCTGGCCGCGCCCAGGGCGGTGCTGGGCGGGTCGGACGGCGTCACCGGCCTGCGCGCCGCGCGCATGGCCCTGTCGGCCCCGACGCTGGACGGCCGCTGGACGGTCGAGGAAGTGCCCGGCGGCGAGTTCGACCTGCCCGCCGACCTGATCATCGAGGCCCTGGGCTTTGAACCGGAGAACCTTCCTGCCATCTTCGATGCCGACGATCTGGCGGTGACCGACTGGAAAACCCTGCGCGTCGCGGCCCATGGCTTCGCCACCACCCTGCCCGGCGTGTTCGCGGCGGGCGACATCGTGCGCGGCGCCTCTCTCGTGGTCTGGGCCGTGCGTCAGGGGCAGGACGCCGCCGCCGAGATCGACCAGTGGCTGCGTAATCAGGACTCCGTTGCGGCATGACGTTCGACCCCAGGCACTATCTGGCCCAGCGCGACGCCCTGGCGGCGGCCCACGCCTATGAACCCACGTCCGAGCGGGACGCCTGCGGCGTCGGTCTGGTCGCCGCCCTGGACGGCCAGCCCCGCCGCGAGGTGGTCGAGCTGGCCCTCAAGGCCCTGAAGGCCATCTTCCACCGGGGCGCGGTGGACGCCGACGGCAAGTCCGGCGACGGCGCCGGCATCCTCATCGGCATGCCGCGCGCCTTCTTCGAGGCCCAGGTGCGCGACACCGGCCATACCCCCCGCCCCGGCCCCATCGCCGTGGGTCAGGTGTTCCTGCCGCGCACCGATCTGGGGGCGCAGGAGCGGGCCCGCACCCTGGTCGAGAGCGAGGTGCTGAAGGCCGGCTTCTACCTGTACGGCTGGCGTCAGGTGCCCCACCGCATCGAGGTGCTGGGCGAGCGCGCCGCCGCCACCCGGCCCGAGATCGAACAGATCATGCTGGCCCCGCCGGATGAGCTGGAGGGCGAGGCGCTGGAGCGGGCCCTGTTCCTGCTGCGCCGCCGCATCGAGAAGCGCGCCCAGGCCAAGGGTCTGGCCGAGTTCTACGTCTGCTCCCTGTCGGCCCGCTCGGTCATCTACAAGGGCATGATGCTGGCCGAGGCGCTGGACGAGTTCTATCCGGATCTGACCGATCCGCGCATGGAGGCGCCGGTGGCCCTGTTCCACCAGCGCTATTCCACCAACACCTTCCCGGAATGGCGGCTGGCCCAGCCGTTCCGCATGCTGGCCCACAACGGCGAGATCAACACCCTGCGCGGCAACGCCAACTGGATGCGCAGCCACGAGATCCGCATGACCGCCGACGCCTTCGGCGCCGACGACGCCACGGTCAAGCCGGTGATCCAGGCCTCGGGCTCCGACTCCGCCGCCCTGGACAATGTGTTCGAGGTGCTGGTCCACGCCGGGCGGCCCGCGCCCATGGTCAAGGCCCTGCTGATCCCCGAGGCGCGCCTGCCCGGCCTGATGAAGCCCGAGCATGAGGCGCTGTACGCCTACTGCAACGCGGTGATGGAGCCGTGGGACGGCCCGGCCGCCATCTGCGCCACGGACGGCCGCTGGGTCGTGGCGGGCAAGGACCGCAACGGTCTGCGCCCCCTCCGCGCCGCCCTCACCACCGACGGCCTGCTGATCTGCGGCTCCGAGGCGGGCATGACCGGCGTGGCCGAGGAGCGCATCGCCGAGCGCCGCCACATCGGCCCCGGCCGCATGATCTGCGTCGATCTGGAGGCGGGCCGCTTCTACGACGAGACCGAGACCATCGACCGTCTGGCGGAGGATCACCCCTACGCCGAGTGGCTCGACAACATGGTCGAGCTGGAGCCCATGATCGGCCCCGGCGACGAGCCGCGCCGTCTGGACGGAGAGGCCCTGGTCCGCGCCCAGGCCGCTGTGGGCTGGACCGACGAGGACATCGAGAGCCTGCTGGACCCCATGGCCGCCGACGGCAAGGAAGCGGTGGGCTCCATGGGCGACGACACCCCGCCCGCAGTGCTGTCCCATCAGGACCGGCCCTTCAGCCACTATTTCCGCCAGCAGTTCGCCCAGGTCACCAACCCGCCCATCGACTCCCTGCGCGAGGCGGGGGCCATGAGCCTGAAGACCCGGTTCAAGAACCTCGGCAACATCCTGGCCCAGGACGAAACCCAGACCCGGGTGTTCGTGCTGGAATCCCCCGTCCTGACCACCGGCATGTACGAGCGCATGCTGCTGGCCGTGGGCGCGGGCGCCACCATCCACATCGACTGCACCTTCATCGCACCTCCCGAGGGCGCGAAGCCGGGCGAGGCCCTGCGTCAGGCGCTGGACCGCATCCGGAACGAAGCGGTCCAGGCGGCCGCCGACGGCGCGGCCCTGATCGTACTGACCGACGAGCACATGGGCCCGGGCCGCCCGCTGGCGCCCATGATCCTGGCGACGGCGGCGGTCCACGCCCGGCTGGTGGACGAGGGTCTGCGCTCCTTCGTCTCCATCGTGGTGCGCACGTCCGAGGCCATCGACGCCCACGCCTTCGCGGTGCTGGTCGGGGTGGGCGCCACGGCGGTCAACGCCTGGCTGGCGCAAGAGACCTTCCAGGACCGCATGGACGCGGGCCGCTATCCCGGCCTGACGCTGCGCGACGCCTGCCTGAACTACAAGAAGGCGGTCGAGGCGGGCCTGATGAAGATCCTGGCCAAGAAGGGCATCTCGGTCATCTCCGCCTATCGCGGCGGCTATGAGTTCGAGGCGCTGGGCCTGAGCCGCGCGCTGGTCAACGAGTTCTTCCCCGGCATGGTCTCGCGCATCTCCGGCGTCGGTCTGGCGGGGATCGAGGCCCAGATGGTGCGCAAGGCCCGGCGCGGCTTCGAGGCGCCCCGCCCGGCCCGCCGCATCGGCGGATCGCACCGCATTCGCGCTGGCGAGGAGACCCACGGCTGGGACGCCGAGATGATCCACCGCCTGCAGGACGCCACCACGCGCGGCGACTACAAGCGGTTCAAGGCCTATTCCCGCCGCGCCCGCGAGCTGCCGTCCATTGCGCTCAGGGACCTGCTGGACTTCCGCGAGGCCGACCGGCCCGCGCCGCTGGACGAGGTCGAGAGCGTCAACGAAATCCGCAAGCGCTTCGTCACCCCGGGCATGTCTTTGGGCGCCCTGTCGCCCGAGGCCCACGAGACCCTCAACATCGCCATGAACCGCATCGGCTCGCGCTCGGTGTCGGGCGAGGGCGGCGAGGATCCCGAGCGTTATCAGCCGCGCACCAACGGCGACAATCCGAACTCGGCCATCAAGCAGGTGGCCTCGGGCCGCTTCGGCGTCACCGCCGAATATCTGAACCAGTGCCGCGAGATCGAGATCAAGGTGGCCCAGGGCGCCAAGCCCGGCGAGGGCGGCCAGCTGCCCGGCTTCAAGGTCACCGAGTTCATCGCCCGCATGCGCCACTCCACGCCGGGCGTGGGCCTGATCAGCCCGCCGCCGCACCACGACATCTACTCCATCGAGGATCTGGCCCAGCTCATCTACGACCTGAAGCAGATCAACCCCGACGCCCGGGTGACGGTGAAGCTGGTCTCCTCCGCCGGCATCGGCGCCGTGGCGGCGGGCGTGGCCAAGGCGAAAGCCGACATCATCCTCATCTCGGGCCACAACGGCGGCACCGGCGCGTCGGCCATGGGCTCCATCAAGCATGCGGGCATGCCGTGGGAGATGGGTCTGGCCGAGGCCCATCAGGTGCTGGGCCTGAACGGCCTGCGCGACCACGTCCGCCTGCGCACCGACGGCGGCATCCGCACCGGCCGGGACGTGGTCATCGCCGCCCTGCTGGGGGCCGAGGAGTTCGGCATCGGCACCGCCAGCCTGATCGCCGTGGGCTGTCTGATAGTGCGCCAGTGCCATTCCAACACCTGCCCCGTCGGCGTCTGCGTCCAGGACGAACGCCTGCGCGCCATGTTCACCGGCACGGCGGACAAGGTGGTCAATCTGTTCAGCTTCATCGCCGAGGAGACGCGCGAGGTGCTGGCGTCTCTGGGCCTGCGTTCGCTGGACGAGGCGGTCGGCCGCACCGACCTGCTGCGTCAGGTCTCGCGCGGCGGCGCCGAGCTGGATGATCTGGACCTCAACCCCCTGCTGGTGCGCGTGGACAGCGGCCTGCAGGTGCGGCGCGGACCCGAGGCCCGACGCAATCCCGTGCCCGACACCCTGGACGCCCAGGTCGTCCGCGACGCCGCCCCCTTCCTGGAGCGGCGCGAGAAGATGCAGCTGACCTATTCGGTCCGCAATGTGCAGCGCGCCATCGGCACGCGGACCTCCAGCCACATCGTGCGCAAATACGGCTCGGACCTGCCCGACGGGCACCTGACCCTGAAGCTGCGCGGCTCGGCCGGCCAGTCCCTGGCGGCCTGGGGCATGAAGGGCCTCAAGATCGAGCTGGACGGCGAGGCCAACGACTATGTGGGCAAGGGCCTGTCGGGCGCCGAGATCGTGGTGCGCCCCACCCGGTGGATGGAGCGGCAGGCCATCGTCGGCAACACCTGTCTGTACGGCGCCACGTCGGGCGCCCTGTACGCCGCGGGCATGGCGGGTGAGCGCTTCGGGGTCCGGAACTCCGGCGCCACGGCAGTCATCGAGGGCTGCGGCGCCCACGGCTGCGAGTACATGACCGGCGGTGCGGTGGTGATCCTCGGCCGGGTCGGCTGGAACTTCGCCGCGGGCATGTCCGGCGGCCGCGTCCATGTGCTGGACGAGGACGGCGATCTGGCCGCCCACGTCAATGCGGACTCCGTCGTGCTGGGTCCCGTCGTCGGTGCCTCGGCCGACGCGCTGAAGGCTCTGGTGGAACGCCATGCGCTCGAGACCGGCTCGCCCAAGGCGCGCCGCCTGCTGGAGAACTGGCCCACCGCGCTCAAGCGCTTCGTGGAGATCCTGCCGGCAGAGACTGCCGCCAGGGCTTCCCTGAAACGCGCCTAGGGCCGGCATAGCCACAATTCGCAAAGGGTGGTCTCGCGCGCCTCACATGCCATATGTCGGGCGACCAGCCTTGCAGGA
>NZ_PNLV01000029.1 GCF_013823285.1 Brevundimonas sp.
GGTGAGGCGCCGGCCTCAGATCGGCATGCGCATGATTTCCTGATAGGCGCTGATGACCTGGTCGCGCACGGCCATGACGGTCTCCAGGGAGGCCTCGGCCGAGGTCACGGCGGTGACCACGTCGATCAGTTCGGCGCGGCCCTGGATGGCGGCCGACATCTGGGTCTCCGCCGCCCGGGACTGCTGCACCGTGTCGCCGATCACCGACTGCAGGATGTTGGAGAATTCCGAGCCGCCCGCCGGATTGACGTTTCCGCCGGGGGCCGAGGGCGCGGTCGTTCCCTGGGTGGCCGCATAGGCCCGCGCCGCCATCATGGGGTTCATGGCTCAGGTCTCCTAGCGCTTCAGCAGGTCGAGGATGCGGGTGTCCATGGAGCGCGCCGTCTCGATGACGTTGAGGTTGGCCTCGTAGGCCCGCTGGGCCTCGCGCATGTCCATGGCCTCCACCAGGGTGTCGACATTGGGCCGCATGACATAGCCCGCCTCATTGGCGGCCGGGTGCGACGGATCGTACTCCGAGCGGAACTCGCCCATGTCGGGCCGCACCGCGGCCAGCTGGACGCCGGTGCCGCCGTCCAGCGCCCGGGTCTGGAACACCGGCATCTGGCGGCGATAGGGCTCGCCCCCCGCCACCAGGGCCGTGGACTGGGCGTTGGCGATGTTCTCGGCGATGATGCGCATGCGCGACTGCTGGGCGCGCAGGGCCGAGGCCGCGATGTTCATGGTCGGGTTCCGGGGCGGAACGGGATCAGGCATTGGTCATCTCCTAGCCCGTGGGCTTTCTGGCCGCCATCCGCAGCATGTTCAGGGACTTCTGGTAGAAGCCGATGGCGGCGTCGTGAGCCATGCGGCTCTCGGCCATGCGCAGCATCTGCTCCTCGACCACCACCGAATTGCCGTCCAGCGTGGTTTCGGAATCGGGCGAGGTCATGGAGGCGTAATTGACCCCGCGCTGGGGCTCCATGGCCATGTGGGCCGTGCTGGTGCGCATCATGCCCACCCCTTGCGTCTGACGCATGAGGGCGTGGGCGAAGTCGTCGGGCGCGCGCAGGTCCCGGGCTGTGAAGCCCGGCGTGTCGGAATTGGCCACGTTCTGGGCGATGACCCGCTGACGCTCCTCCAGCCAGCCGAGCCGGCCGCGGATGGCGTCGAACAGGGGGATGTTGTCCAGGCGCATGAGACTCCCGCCACAATGGCTACCAGGCGGAAAATGCCGGGTGCATGGTTAACAGGCCGTTTCCTCAACGGGTCATTAACCACGACCCTTAATGCTGAGCGCGAATCCGGCGTGTGGCCGGCGGGGCGGTTGAATGGGTTTTCTTGATTTCGCGCGGGCGATTCTGGGTCTGGCCATCACGCTGGGCCTGATCGGCCTGGCGGCCTACGCCCTGCGCCGCTACGCGCCCGGCCTGATGGTGCGCTTCCAGGGCGCGCGCGGCGAGCGGCGCATGCAGGTGATCGAAACCCTGGTGCTGGACCCCGCCCGCCGTCTGGTCCTGGTCCGTGTGGACGAGGAGGAGCGGCTGATCCTGCTGGGCGAGGGCAAGGAGCTGATCGAGCCGCGTCAGCCGGACGCCAGGCCGTGACCCGGTCGGCCGTCTTCGCCCTACCCACCCGCGCCGAACTGAAGCGCGCCCTGCGCCTGTCGCTGATCGTCACCCTGGTCAGCCTGACCCTGGGCCTGATCCTGCCCGTGGCGGCCATCGCCCAGGAGGCCGCGCAGTCCGGATCGGCCATCAATATCGATCTGGGCACGGGCGCGGGCCTGACCGAACGGGTGGTCCAGCTGGTGGGCCTGATCACGGTCCTGTCGCTGGCGCCGTCCATCGTCATCATGACCACCAGTTTCATCCGCATCGTGGTGGTGCTGTCGTTGCTGCGGACCGCCCTGGGCATGCAGCAGTCGCCGCCCAATGCGGTGCTGGTGTCCCTGGCCCTGTTCCTGTCGGCCATCGTCATGGCGCCCACCTGGCAGGCGGCCTACGATTCCGGCATCCGCCCCCTCATGGACCAGCAGATGGAGCTGCCCCAGGCGTTCGATGCGGCGGCCGAGCCGGTCAAGGCCTTCATGTTGGATCAGGTGGGCCCGCGGGATCTCGAGCTTTTCACCCGCATGTCGCGCATCGATCCGCCCGAAAACGCCGAGGACCTGCCCCTGCGGGTGGTCACCCCCGCCTTCATGATCTCCGAGCTCAAGCGGGCCTTCGAGATCGGCTTCCTGCTGTTCGTGCCGTTCCTGGTCATCGATCTGGTGGTGGCCAGCGTGCTGATGTCCATGGGCATGATGATGCTGCCGCCGGTGATCATCAGCCTGCCGTTCAAGCTGATCTTCTTCGTGCTGGTGGACGGGTGGCGGCTGGTGGCCGGATCGCTGGTGGAGAGCTTCCAGCGCGCGGCGGGCAGTTAGCCGCCTGACGCGGCGCCGGACACGGCGTTGGCCGCGCTGATGAACACATTGGTCGCGGTCTCGCCGAACAGGGTCACCGCACCGATGATGACCAGAAAGATCAGGGCGCAGATCAGGCCGTATTCGATGGCCGTGGCGCCACGCTCGTCCGAGGTCAGCCGTCGCACAAACCGTTTCATGCCGCCCCTCCGCGGTTCAGATCATAGAAGGTCGCGCAGATACGCGACCAGCGGTGCGTCGGCGGGGGGCATGGGGTAGTCCGATATGCGGTTCGGTCTGACCCACGCCAGGGCGGCGTGCTCATGGCGCGTCACCGCACCCTCCCAGCGTCTGCACAGATACAGTGGCATCAACAGGTGAAATGAATCGTAAGCGTGGCTGGCGAAAACGAACGGGGCCAGGCAGGCCTCCTTCGTCTCGACGCCCAGCTCCTCGCGCAGTTCGCGGATCAGGGCCTGCTCCGGCCGCTCGCCCGGCTCCACCTTGCCGCCGGGAAACTCCCACAGCCCCGCCATCTGCTTGCCCTCGGGCCGCTGGGCGATCAGCACGCGGCCGTCCGCATCGATCAGGGCGGCGGCGACCACGAGAAGGGTGGGCAGTGGGGTGGTCACGAGCGGTAATCGCCGTTGATCTCGATGTAGCCCTTGGTCAGATCGCAGGTCCAGACGGTGGCCGCGGCCCGGCCCGAGCCCACGTCGACGGTGATCTCCAGCTCCGGGTTCTTCATGTAGGCGCTCATCTTCGCCTCGTCATAGTCGGACGCCGGCGCCCCGTCCCGGGCGGCCCAGTGGGGCCCGAAGCGGATCGACAGACGATCGCGGTCCACCGGTTCGTCGGTCTTGCCCACGGCCATGACCACCCGCCCCCAGTTGGCGTCCTGGCCGGCGATGGCTGTCTTGACCAGCGGGCTGTCGGCGATGGACCGGGCCAGCTTGCGGGCCGAACCCGGCGAGCGGGCGTTCTCCACCGTCACCTTGACGAATTTGGTCGCGCCCTCACCGTCGCGCACCAGCTGGTGGGCCAGGTCCAGCATCACCGCGTCCAGCGCCTTCGAGAAGTCCGCCAGCCGCCGGTCCCCCACCCGCCCGATGCGCGGCGCGCCCGAGGCGCCGGTGGCGAACAGCAGGCAGGTGTCGTTGGTGGAGGTGTCCCCGTCCACGGTCACGCTGTTGAAGGTGGTGCGCACATGCAGGTTCAGCAGCGCGCGGAGCACGTTCGGATGGATGTCCGCGTCGGTGACGATGAAGGCCAGCATGGTGGCCATGTCCGGGGCGATCATGCCCGAGCCCTTGGCGATTCCGGCGATGCGCACCGTCACCCCCTCGATCTTCGCCTCGGCGAACGCCCCCTTGGGGAAGGTGTCGGTGGTCATGATGGCCTGCGCGGCGGCGGCCCAGCCGTCGGCCTTCAGCCCGGCCTCGATCCCGGCCATGCGCGCGGCGATCTTGCGGTCGTCCAGCAGGACGCCGATCACCCCGGTGGAGGCCAGCATCACGTCCCGCTGGCGGCAGTCGAAGCGCTTGGCCGCGGCCGAGGCCGTGCGCCGCGCGGCGTCGGCCCCCGCCTTGCCGGTGAAGGCGTTGGCGCAGCCGGCGTTGACCACCAGGGCGCGCACGTCCTGGCCGCCGCTGTCGGCCTCCAGATGGCGGCGGCACCAGTCCACCGGCGCGGAGCCCACCTGGTGGCGGGTGAACACCCCGGCGCAGCTGGTCCCCTCGGCGAAGCGGAACACCGTCAGGTCATGGCGGTCATGCTTGTAGAAGCCCGCCCGGGCCGTGGCGATCTCCACCCCCGCGATGGGCGGGATGGCGGGAAAGGGCACGGCCAGCGGCGACACGGCCAGTCCGGGCTTGCCCGTGGCCGCCGGAGACGCGGGGACCGCCTTGGCCGGCGTCACCCGCTTCAAGGCCGAGGCGAAGGGATCCAGCGCCTTCTCGATGGAGTTTGAGACGCCCTTGCGGGACGATGGGGTCTTGCTCACGCGGGGTCCTCGCTCTGGGGCGGCTGGGCGTCAGCGGCGAGCCCGGCGGGCGCCGACGCGGGCTCCTCGGGCGCGCCGGGCACGGCCAGGGGGTCGCCGGTCAGCATCACCTCGACCTCGGCGCGGCCGCGCAGCTGCTCCAGCAGGCGGCGCACCTCCTCATAGGTCAGATAGCGCACGATCTGTGGCCGGGCCTGCTCCAGGGTGGGGGGCGTTTCGCGCCGCCGGTCCTCGACCCGCAGCACGGCCCAGCCGCCTTCGGCCTCGAACGGCCCCACCGTGTCGCCCGCCCTGGCGTCGCGCAGGGCGGCCGCATAGACGGCGGGCATCACATCCAGGGTCGCGTAGCCCAGATCGCCGCCCGAGAATCGCGTCGCCTCGTCGGTGGAGCGCTGCATGGCCAGCTGTTCGAAATTGGCGCCCGCGGCCAGCATGCCCCGCACCGCGTCGGCGTCCTCGCGCGTGGCCGACATAATCAGGCGCAGCCGGATCTCCTCGGAATTGCGGGCCAGGCGCAGCTGCTCCTGATAAAGGGTCTGGACCGCCTCGTCGGAAATGGCCCGGTTGACCGTGGTCTCCACCAGCATGTCGCCCAGGATGCGCTCGCGCGTGGCCTCCAGCCGCCGTTGGGCCAGGGGGCTGTCGGCCAGACCGCGCCGGTCCGCCTCACGCGCCAGCAGCTTCTGGTCGATCACCTCGTCCAGCACCCGGCGGAACAGGTCCGAGGTCACATCCAGCGGCTCGCCTTCTCCGATCAGCCCCTGGGCCACCGCCTCGCGCTTGACGTCCGACGCCCAGATGGGCGCCCCCTCGACCCGGGCCACGGCCCGGTCGCCCGGCTCGGGCGGGGTGTCGTCCCCGGCGCCGCGGCCGCAGGCGGCCAGCGTCAGGATCAGCATCAGGACGGTGAAATGGCGAAGGGTCTGACCCATGAGGCGCTCCTCGAATCCGGGTCTGCGGGACCCCTGCCGGGACCGTGCCGCAAAAGCCCTCGCGTTGACAGGGGATAGGCCGGTGCTTAAGTCTCGCCCGCGCCCAAGTCGAGGGGTTTTCGATGGATCGCGCGGCCTCGAATTCCCTTGCGGGCTTGGCCGCCGGGGTCCTTCTCACCCCCGGCCCCCGGCGTCGTCCGCCGACCCTCCCTGGGCCTCACCTACGAGAACGAGCGCCCGCTCGACCGCCTGACCGGATTTTTCATGCTCGGCTTCGCCAAAAAGTTTCTCGGCTCCTCCAACGACCGCCAGGTCAAGTCCTTCATGGCCCAGGTCCAGCGCATCAATGCGCTGGAGCCCAAGATGGAGGCGCTCAGCGACGACGAACTGCGCATGATGACGCAGATGTTCCGCGACCGGGTCGCCGGCGGCGAGAGCCTGGACAAGATCCTCAACGAGGCCTTCGCCGTGGTGCGCGAGGCCTCCAGGCGGGTGCTGGGTCAGCGTCAGTTCGATGTGCAGCTGGCCGGCGGCATGATCCTGCACGCAGGCGGGATCGCCGAGATGCGCACCGGCGAGGGCAAGACCCTGGTGGCCGTGGCGCCGGTCTATCTGAACGCCCTGTCCGGCAAGGGCGTGCACGTCATCACCGTCAACGACTATCTGGCCCGACGCGACGCCGAATGGATGGGCCGGGTCTATCGCTTCCTCGGCATGGAGGTCGGGGTCATCGTCAACGGCCTGTCCCAGGGCCAGCGTCAGGCGTCGTACGCCGCGGACATCACCTACGGCACCAACAACGAGTTCGGCTTCGATTATCTGCGCGACAACCTGGTCTATGACCGGCGCGAGATGGTCCAGCGCGGCCACCACTTCGCCATCGTCGACGAGGTGGACTCCATCCTCATCGACGAGGCGCGCACCCCCCTCATCATCTCGGGCCCCACGGACGACCGGTCGGAACTCTATCTGATCGTCGACGGCATCGTGAAGGAGATGATCAAGGACAAGGAAACTTACGACCACGACGAAAAGCAGCGCCAGGCCCTGCTGTCCGAGGTCGGTTCGGAACGGATCGAGGATATCCTGCGCGAGCGCGGTCTGCTGGCCGAGGACTCCCTCGATCTCTATGACGCCGTCAACGTCACCCTGGTTCACCACGTCAACCAGGCTCTTCGCGCCAACACCCTGTACCAGCGGGACAAGGACTACATCGTCAAGGGCGGGGAGATCCTGCTAATCGACGAGTTCAACGGCCGCATCATGCAGGGTCGTCGCCTTTCGGAGGGCCTGCACCAGGCCATCGAGGCCAAGGAGGGCGTGAAGATCATGCCCGAGAACCAGACCCTGGCCTCGGTCACGATCCAGAACTACTTCCGCCTCTACGAGAAACTCTCGGGCATGACCGGCACCGCGGCCACCGAGGCCTCGGAATTCCACGACATCTACAAGATGGACGTGCTGGAGGTGCCGACCCACCGGCCGATCCAGCGCATTGACCACGACGATGAGGTCTACCGCACCTCCGCCGAGAAATTCCTGGCCGTCGCCCAGACCATCGCGGACCGTCACGCGGCGGGCCAGCCGATCCTGGTGGGCACGGTCTCCATCGAGAAGTCCGAAAAGCTGTCCGAACTGCTGCAGGCCCACGCCTGGGAGGCCGAGGTCTGGCGGCTCAAGCCCGAGGCTCTGGAAAAGGCCAGCCAGCTGGCGGGCGGGCGGCGCATCAAGCCGATCTGGACGCGCACCGAGCTGGAGACCGACCCCACCGGCGCCAAGCTGCTGGACAAGCTGGGGGCCGACGCCTTCACCGTCGAGAAGAAGAGCGGCAAGGGCGTGCCCCACAACGTGCTGAACGCGCGCCATCACGAACAGGAAGCCTTCATCGTCGCCGACGCGGGCCTGCCCGGCGCCGTCACCATCGCCACCAACATGGCCGGCCGCGGCACCGACATCCAGCTGGGCGGCAACCTGGAGATGCGCATGTCGCGCTGGACCCAGGAACAGCGCGCCATGGGCAATGAAATCACGCCCGAGCTCGAGGCCGCCGAATCCGCCCGCCTTCAGGCCGACATCGAACAGAACAAGCAGGCGGCCCTGGAGGCCGGCGGCCTTTTTGTTCTGGGCACCGAGCGCCACGAAAGCCGCCGCATCGACAACCAGCTGCGCGGCCGGACCGGCCGCCAGGGCGACCCCGGCACATCGAAATTCTACCTGTCCACGGACGACGACCTGCTGCGCATCTTCGCCGGCGACCGCCTGGCCTCGATCATGGAGACCTTCAAGGTCGCCGAGGGCGAGGCCATCAGCCACTCGTGGCTGAACCGCGCGGTGGAGACCTCCCAGAAGCGCGTGGAGCAGCGCAACTACGAAATCCGCAAGAATCTGCTGAAGTACGACGACGTGGTGAACGACCAGCGCAAGGCGGTGTTCGAGCAGCGTCAGGAATTCCTCGACACCGAGGACCTGTCCGAACTGGTGGGCGAGTTCCGCAAGGACACGGTGTCGGACATCGTCGAACAGCACATGCCGCCCAAGGCCTACGCCGAGCAGTGGGACATCGACGGGCTCGAGGAGGATGTGGTCAAGACACTGGGCCTCGATGTCCCGGTGCGCGAGTGGGCCGCCGAGGAAGGCGTGTCCAACGACGAGATCGAGGAGCGGCTGCAGGCCGCCGCCGAAGCCCGCGCCGTCGAGCGCGAGGCCCAGATCGGCGCCGGTCAGATGCGCGGTCTGGAGCGCCAGTTCCTGCTGCAGATGATCGACATGCAGTGGCGCGAGCATCTGGTCCATCTGGACCATCTGCGCGGGGTCATCGGCCTGCGCGGCTATGGCCAGCGCGACCCGCTGAACGAATACAAGACCGAGGCCTTCTCGCTGTTCGAGACCCTGCTGACCAATCTGCGCCACAACGTCACCCGCTGGGTCATGACGGTGGAGTTCCGCTTCGAGCCGCCGCCGCCGCCGGCCGGCGACTTCCAGGAGATTCACCTCAATCCGCTGACTGGCGAGAACGAGATGAGGAACCCGGCGGCCCAGATGCCCGAGGGCGCCCTGTCGGGCGACGACCGCGCCCGCCTGCCGGTGGACGCCCTGCCCCCGGGCTGGGAGCGCACCAGCCGCAACGCCGAGTGCCCCTGCGGCTCCGGCCGCAAGTTCAAGCACTGCCACGGCGCGCTGGTCTAGACCGCGCACCCCTCTCCCCCTTGGGGGAGAGGGCAGCCCCTACCCCTTGCGCAATCCGGTGATGGTGCGGTTGGGGGCGATGTCCTCGGCGTCGGTGATCAGGTGGATCAGGGCGGGTTGGTCCTTCGCCGCCGCGCGGGCCGCCGTCAGGGTGGCGGGGAAGTCTGCGGTCCGTTCGCAGCGCACCCCGAAGGCGCCGAAGGCCTCCGCATATTTCACGAAATCCGGGTTCTTCAGATCGGTGGCGATGACCCGGCCGGGATAGTGGCCTTCCTGGTGCATGCGGATGGTGCCGTAGGTTCCGTTGTCCACCACCACGGTGATGATGTTCAGCCCGTGCTGGACCGCCGTGGCCAGCTCCTGCGCCAGCATCATGAAGTCGCCGTCGCCGGCGATGCAGATGACCTCGCGGTCCGGGTGTACGGCCTTGGCCCCGATGGCGGCGGGAAAGCCGTAACCCATGGCCCCCGAAGTGGGGGCCAGTTGGGTGCGGCAGGCCTTGTGGCGATAGAAGCGGTGCAGCCAGGCGGCGAAATTGCCCGCCCCGTTGGTGACCACGGCGTCAGGCGGCAGGGCGTCGTTCAGGTGCGCCATGCACTCGCTCATGTTCACCGCGCCGGTGACCGGGACCGGGGTGGAGAACGCCTGATAGTCCCCGTGACCGGTCGCGGCCTCGTCATGCCAGGTGCGGCCCGGATCGATCTCTGAAAGCGCCAGGGCGGCCAGGGAACTGTCCGCCGCCGCCGACAGCAGGGTCGGCCAGACGCGGCCCAGCTCCTCGGGACCGGGATGAATATGGATCAGCCGGTCGGCCAGCCCCTCGCGCTCGAACAGGGTGTAGCCCTGGGTGGGGTTCTCGCCCAGCCGCGCGCCGACGGCGATGATCAGGTCCGCGCCCTTCGCCCGCGCCATCAGCTTCGGATTGCAGCCCAGACCCAGGTCGCCGACGTAGCAGGGGTGGTCGTTCTTCAGGATGTCCTTGCGCCGGAACGACAGGCTGACCGGCAGGCCGAGGCGTTCGCACCACCCCGCCACCGCGTCCGACGCCTCCTGGGTCCAACCCGAGCCGCCCAGCACCAGCAGGGGGCGTTCCGCTGCCGCCAGCTTTTCGCGCACCTGGGCCACGAAGGCGTCGGGCAGGGCCGCGCGGGCCGGCGTCACGGCGCGCACCGGCGCGGGGCCGCCGTCGTCGTGCAGGATGTTCTCGGGCAGGGCCACGACCACCGGGCCCATGCGGCCCTGAAGGGCGGTGGCGAAGGCGCGCTCGACGATCTCCACCGTGCGGGCCGGGGTCTCGATCTCGGTGGCCCATTTGGCCAGCCCGCCGAACACCTCGCGGTAGTCCACCTCCTGAAAGGCGCCCCGGCCCCGGTCGGTCAGGGCGATCTGGCCCACGAACAGGATCATGGGGGTGGAGTCCTGATGGGCCGTGTGCACCCCGATGGCGGCGTGGGTGGCGCCCGGACCGCGGGTGACCATGCAGACGCCCGGCTTGCCGGTCAGCTTGCCGTAGGCCTCGGCCATGTTGGCGGCGCCCGCTTCATGGCGGCAGGTGACGACCCGGATCTGGTCCTTCACGTCGGCCAGGGCGTCGAGCACGGCCAGATAGCTTTCGCCTGGCACGCAGAAGACGGTGTCGATGCCGTTGATGACCAGGGTCTCGACGAGGCGGCGGGCGGCGGTGCCTTGCGGCTGGGAGCGGGTGTGCGTCATGGTCACGGTGACTAGCAGATCGGGTGCGGCGGCGCCTATTCCGCTTGCGGAACCCACGGCGAAGCTGGACATTCCGCTATCGAATTTTGTGGAGATCTCCCATGCGCAAGATCGCTGTTCTGACCATCGCCGCTGTCGCCCTGACCCTGTCCGCCTGCAACACCGTGCGCGGCGTCGGCCAGGATCTGGAGGCCGCGGGCCAGGGCGTGCAGTGTTCCGTCCAGGGCACCTGCTGATCGCTCAGTAGCCGACGCCGGTTAGATACAGGCCGCAGGACGGCGCCACCGGCCCGCAGGCGGCGCGGTCACGCGCGTCCAGCGCCGCCCGCACGTCCTCGAAGGTCCAGCGGCCCGCGCCCACCTCGGCCAGGGTGCCGGTCATGGAGCGCACCTGCCGGTGCAGGAACGACCGGGCCGCGAAGGTCAGGTGAACCTCTTCGCCCATGCGAATGACCCGCGCCACATCCAGGGTCTTTTCCGGCGACTTCGACTGGCAGTTCACATCGCGGAAAGTGGTGAAGTCGTGGTGGCCCACCAACACCTGCGCCGCTGCATGCATGGCGTCCACATCGAGCGACTTCTTCACATGCCAGACCCTGCCCCTGTCGAGGGCGGGCGGGGCCGGACGGTTGAGGATGCGGTACAGATAGCGCCGCTCGCGCGCCGAGAACCGGGCGTGCCAGTCCTCGCCCCGGTCATCCAGCCCGCCGATCTCGCAGGCCAGCACCGACACCGGGGCCGCGACCATGTGGGCGTTGAGCGCATTCATGACGGTCTGGGCGGGCCAGTTCTTGTCCAGGTCCGCGTGAACCACCTGGCCGGTGGCGTGGACGCCCGTGTCGGTGCGCCCGGCGGCCTGCAGCCGGATCGCCTGGCCGCAGAAGGCCAGGATCGCCGCCTCCACAACGCCCTGCACCGTCGGCAGGCCGTCCTGGGCCTGATAGCCGTTGAAGACCGAGCCGTCGTACTCCAGCGTCAGGCGATAGCGCGGCATCAGGCCAGCACCGTCCCGGCCGCGATCGCGTAGCCGCGCACGAACTCCTCGGTCGCCTGAGCGCCCTTGCCCTCGCGCTGGACCCGCGTCAGGCGCACCGCGCCGCTGCCGCAGGCGATCAGAAGGTGGTCGTCCAGCGCCTGACCGGCCGGGCCCGATCCGTCCTCGACGCGAGACATCAGCGCCTTGATGCGGGCGCCGTCCGGTCCCTCGAACCAGGCGCCGGGAAAGGGCGACAGGCCGCGGATGTGGCAATCGATTTCGGCGGCGGGACGAGACCAGTCGATGCGCGCTTCGGCGGGGGTGATTTTCTTCGCATAGGTGGGTTCGCCCATCTGCTCGACCGGCGTCGCCCCGCCGCGCTCGATGGCCGCCAGGGCGCGCGGCCACAGCCCGGCGCCCACGTGGGCCATGCGGTCCGACAGGGTGGCGGCGGTGTCGTCGTCGCGGATGTCCATGACCTCGGACAGCAGGATCGGCCCCTCGTCCAGACCTTCGGACATGCGCATGATCTGCACGCCGGTCTGGCGGTCTCCGGCCATGATGGCGCGCTGGATGGGCGCGGCGCCCCGCCAGCGGGGCAACAGGCTGCCGTGCAGGTTGAAACAGCCCAGACGCGGCGCCTCAAGCACCTCCGCCTTCAGGATCTGGCCGTAGGCCACCACCGCCGCCGCATCCAGATCCAGCGAGCGGAAGGTTTCGATGGCGCCGGGCGCCTTCATGCTGTCGGGCGTGAACACCGGCAGGCCCATGCTCTCGGCGAAGGCGTGGACGGGGGACGGAGTCAGCTTCTGACCGCGTCCCCGGGGCCGGGGCGGCTGTGAATAGACCGCCACGATCTCGTGCCCGGCAGCGATCAGTTCGGCCAAGGACGGCACGGCGAAGTCGGGGGTTCCCATGAAGGCGATGCGCATGGCGGGGCTTTGCCTCATGCGGACGTCCGCCACAAGGCGAGGGTCGGCGGCGACATCACCCTGATCACCGCCGCGCCGGGACGATCCCGACGCGGCGGCGTATCCGGATCAGGCCGCGCGGCGCAGGGCCGGGGCCAGGTCGAAGCGGTCGGCGTTCATGACCTGCACCCAGGCCGCGATGAAGTCCTTGACGAACTTCTCCGTGGCGTCCGAGGCCGCATAGACCTCCGACAGGGCCCGCAGTTGCGAGTTGGAGCCGAACACCAGGTCCGTGCGGGTGGCGGTCCACTTCTCTTCGTGGGTGTTGCGGCAGGTGCCGAGGAAGACCTCGTCGCCCCGGTCGTCCACTTCCTTCCATGCCGTACCCATGTCGAGCAGGTTGACGAAGAAGTCGTTGGTCAGCTGACCGGGGCGGTCGGTGAGCACGCCGTGCTTCGAGCCGCCATGGTTGGCGCCCAGCACCCGCAGGCCGCCCACCAGCACCGTCATCTGCGGGGCGCTGAGGCCCAGCAGCTGGGCCCGGTCGACCAGCACTTCCTCTGTCGGCACGGTGTAGCGCACGCCCAGATAGTTGCGGAAACCGTCCACCTTCGGCTCCAGAACGTCGAAGCCCTCGGCGTCGGTCTGTTCGGCGCTGGCGTCGGTGCGGCCGGGGGTGAAGGGAACCTCGACCTCACGGCCGGCGGCCCTGGCCGCCTGCTCGATGCCGACCGAGCCGCCCAGGACGATCAGGTCGGCGATGGAGACCTTGCGGCCGCCCGCCGCCGAGGCGTCGAAGTCGGCCTTGATGCGCTCATAAACGTTCAGGACACGGGCCAGGTGTTCGGGCTGGTTGACCTCCCAGTTCCGCTGGGGCTCCAGACGGATGCGCGCGCCGTTGGCGCCGCCCCGGTGGTCCGACCCGCGATAGGTCGAGGCCGAGGCCCAGGCGGTGGTGACCAGCTCGGACACGCTGAGGCCCGAGTCCGCGATCTTGCCCTTCAGCGTCCTGATGTCGTTGGCGTCCACCACCGGGTGATCCAGCGGCGGGATGGGGTCCTGCCAGATCAGGTCCTCGGCCGGCACTTCCGGGCCCAGGTAGCGGGCCTTGGGGCCCATGTCGCGGTGGCACAGCTTGAACCAGGCGCGGGCGAAGGCGTCGGCGAACTGGTCCGGATTGGCGCGGAAGCGCTCGGAGATCGCGCGATACGCCGGGTCCATCTTCATGGCCATGTCGGCGGTGGTCATCATGGTGGGGACGCGCTTGCCGGGGGTGTGCGCGGCCGGAGCGAGGGTCTCGTCCGGATTGCCCACCGGCTGCCATTGCTGGGCGCCCGCCGGGCTGCGGACCAGCTCATAGTCGTGGTCCAGCAGCATCTCGAAATAGGTCATGTCCCACTGGATCGGCGTCGGGGTCCAGGCGCCTTCGAGCCCCGAGGTGATGGTGTGGTCGCCCATGCCGCTTTCGTGGCCGGACTGCCAGCCCAGGCCCTGCTGGGCGATGTCCGCGCCCTCGGGCTCGGCGCCGATCTTGGAGGCGTCGCCGGCCCCGTGACACTTGCCGAAGGTGTGGCCGCCGGCCGTCAGGGCGACGGTCTCCTCGTCGTTCATGCCCATGCGGGCGAAGGTCTCGCGGATGTCGCGGCCCGACTGGAGCGGATCAGGATTGCCGCCCGGGCCTTCCGGATTGACGTAGATCAGGCCCATCTGAATGGCGGCCAGGGGGTTCTCCAGCACCATTTCCTTGTCGGGCTGAATGCGGGTCGGGGCGCCTTCCGAGCCGACCCACTCCTCCTCGGTGCCCCAGTAGATGTCCTTCTCGGGCTCCCAGATGTCGGCGCGGCCGCCGCCGAAGCCGAACACCGGGCCGCCCATGGATTCGATGGCCACATTGCCGGCCAGGATCATCAGATCGGCCCAGGACAGTTGGGCGCCGTATTTCTGCTTGATGGGCCACAGCAGACGCCGGGCCTTGTCCAGATTGGCGTTGTCCGGCCAGCTGTTCAGGGGCGCGAAGCGCTGCGAGCCGGAGGTGGAGCCGCCGCGGCCGTCGCCGGTGCGGTAGGTGCCGGCCGAGTGCCAAGCCATGCGGATGAAGAAGGGGCCGTAGTGGCCGTAGTCCGCTGGCCACCAGGGCTGGCTGTCGGTCATCAGGGCGTGCAGGTCGCGCTTGACCGCGTCGTAGTCCAGCGCCTTGAAGGCCTCTGCGTAGTCGAAGTCGTCGCCCATGGGATCGCCGCTGATCCCCTGCTGGTGGAGGATCTCCAGCGACAGCTGGTTGGGCCACCAATCGCGGTTCGTGCGTCCCAGCAGGGAGCGCCGGGCCCCTTGCTTCTTCATCGGGCAGCCGCCGAGGGGATCGCCGTTCTGTTCACCGTCCATGATGTTCCTCCTGTTATCGCTGGGCAGAAGAAGACCCTACGCCTGTCACAGTCAAAAGAGAAATCGATAAACTTTTTATCCAGCGATCAGAAAATCTATGGAGAGGCGCCGCCGAACCTGGCCGCCCGCAAACCGGAGCGCTACGCCGCCAGAAGCGGGAGATGGGGCGGAGAAAGGAGAATGGCGCGCCGCGACGGATGAAACCGAGAACTATTCCGCCTTGGTCGCTTGGGCGGCGTGACGGAGCCTACGGTCTGCGATGCGACCGAACCGACCCATTACGGTCGTTCGTGCGCCTGCCCGCGAGGGATGCCCATGGCTGGAGCTTCCTGAGCAAAGAAGTGCAGCACGAACAAGATAAGCCCCGTCTCGTCGCGGCAGGAGACATTCCACTGTCCCACGCTCCAGAAACGGTCTGGAAAGTTCTTCAGCAACTCCCCCGAGAGGGTCACGGCATGGATTCGCGCCGCGTTCAGGCCTTCGAGTTCCTCACCTTCGTCGTCCGGGCGCTTCTCAATGTCGTCTATGTCGAAATAGTAGCGAGGCATTCGTGACGCTCCCGCATTCGGTGCGTCCAAATGCTTCAAGTGCCCACAGCCCAACACCAAGTGACAGATATGGGCAAGCGGAGCCTGTGAACAAGCCCTCGGCAGGTCCCGTTAAGGCCTGTGGCTCGCGCTCAGGCTCGTTCCGGATTCTTCGGGCAATGTGCTTTCCCTTGAAGAACCGCCCCCTGTTCCAGGTAGCATTCGCACGCGGCGCTGATCAGCGCCGACCGGTTGCGGATGGTGATGTTTCCTCGGCTGTATTCTATCGCGCCATCGGCCTTGAGCCTGTTGGCTGAGGTGTTGACGGTAGAGCGCAGCAGTCCCAGCCGCTGCGCCAGTTCCTCCTGGGTCAGGTGAAGAAGTGGAACGCCGAGCCGGTCTGATCGGATCAACAGCAGCTTCGCGAGCCGTGCCGGAGCCGCATGGAGGCTGGCACATGCTGCGGCCAAGGCGGCCTGAACCTGATAGTCGTAGGTGATGTCGTCCAGTGTGCGCCGGACTTCGGGACTTCCTGCAGCCTGTTCGCGAAGTACGCTCGCGGGCAGCTGATAGGTCAGGCCACTGACCTCCACATCCACTGACCACGCGCAAGGCTTTTCAGTAAGGCATGCCGCGAGTGCCGATACACCTTCGGTCCCCATGACGAACGGCTCTGCTGAGCGGCCATCGGCAAAAGTGACGGTGTTCGCAAGTTGTGCGGTCTCCGGAAAATAGACGTGCGTCACGGCTGCCCCCTGGTGAGTGAGGACGTCCCCGTGTCGGACCTCGCACGCTCGCAGGCTAGGCCGGAGCGCCGCCAAGTCAGCGTCATTGAGACAGGCTAAAATTCTATTGTGATACACAGTCGGCTCCTCATGTTGGGGAGCGCGCGACACACTGTGTCTGAACTCTCAGCCCCCTGATGCCGGAATGGCCGGGGACGTTTAAATGTAACACAGATCAACATGACCGCCTACGTGCGCGGTTTGGGGCGCAGCCTGTGACCTAAAGTCCGGCAACAGACAGACGCCCGGCAGCGTTCGTCGTTACTTCGCCCTTCGAAGGGAGCGCGAAATGGGACGATACCGGTTGCAGCTGCACGACGGCCCGGCTTCTCCGGTCGTTACCGAGACCTTGGATGTGAGCGCAGACGGCGATGCGCTGGACTTGGCCCGAATCGTCCTGCTCTCCACGTCGAACTACACCCATGCGGAGGTGTATCGGGGTCCCGCCCTGATCGGCGCCCTTGAGCGGGACAGCTATAGCCGCAGCTAGCCCGCGCACGACTGTGAGCCCGGCGGCGGCCGATCTTATGAGGTGCCGGATGATCCGATACACGCGCGGAAATGTGGTGATCCTCAATCGGAGCGCGTTGGAGGAGCAGACGAGCGAATGCTACCGGCCAATCCACGAGACCGAGCGAGAGATCGGCAGAGCGCCAAAATCGCTCCTTTTCGGACTTCCTTCAACGCGGGCGTCCGACTGTCATCGGGCCCACGATCTGTCGCCCGCGCCCGTTACACCTCAGGGGGAACATCTGGCTGAGCGACGGGATCGACCACTGCGATAGTGGTCAAACACGCAACCAGGCGTCCCGTCTCGTCCTTCACACTGACGACGAACGACTTTTCACGCCAAAACTCGTCTGATTTATCGTGGAGCATCTCGGTAAGCACATTCAGCGCCACAGCCTTGGCCTCTTCAAGCCCGACAAGTTCCTCGCCGTCCTCATCCCTGAAGTGCGATCCATCGGCGGCGTGGAAGTGATAGCGGGTCATAAGCCGCAAACTGCCAGCTCACAAAACTGTTCCTTTGGCACCTACTCCGACGGGGCTGGGTTGCTTGAGGGTCTGTTCGTCACCCCAATCTGAAGCTCCGAGCGTAGGGCGTCGGGTGCCCCTGGCAACAAAGAATGTGGGCTACGGAGCGCCACTGGTGCCTGTCTCAGGTGCGCCGCGACGGATGAAACCGAGAACTATTCTGCAAGCGTCGCGCTGGCAAGCTGACGTCTGGATTGCGCCAAATGCGGACGTCCCACGCCCGCCAAAGCAGACGGCCTAGGCTTGTCCAGAAACACTAGGGCTGGACCTGGGTGACACCCCCAGCCAGTTGTGGCACCGGCCAAGTCAACGCGCTGAACCTGGGCAGAAGGCCGAAAAAACCTTCCTGCGGGCCGATGTGGACGACGAATCGCCGTTCATGCGGATCCATCGGCGTGATGTCGATGTAGCGCCCGTCCGCATGCGCGAGCAAAGAATGGGCGACCAGTTGGCGGAACCAGCCATCGTCCGATTCGACGAGCCATCCGTACGCGGGGACGACGTTGGGGTTTTCCGCGGCCCACCGAGCAACATTGGCGTGGCAGTCGTTCGGTCGGGGTGCGGTACCGTCCCGGTAAATGATCTCGCGACGTACTGGCTTGATGGCAAGATCTAGCCGCTGAACGACCGCGTCGAAGTAGATGATCTCATCCTCGCTAATGACGATCGTCATTAGTTCCCCCGTCTGTCGCCCGACATCGCTGAATGGTTTCTAGCAGTAGCGCACCGGATCATTACACACCCAAAAATAATCAAGGAACGCCCAAGATTTCGATCTGGCCGGCGGCATAGATCGTGGGATTGCGCTTGGAAATCACCTGCCAGGGGATGATCTCATCGACCATCAAAGCTCTAAACCGGGCCTCGTCGAAAAACCCGATTCGCACGCCCTGGGCGTGAATGAGCGCGGCCTTCAGCAGGCTCGCAGTCGTGTCGACAGGAAGTCTAAGGCGCGCCCGACCGCTCTCAGTCAACGCTTCGACTACACGCGCGCTGCTCACACAACATCGAGTGGATCCCCCACCGAATAGTCCCATCTCGATCTCCAGAGGATCATCAAGATAAGCCTCGGCGAGCTCAAACGTGCCCTTGCCCGCGTGGAGATCGAAGCGACGGAAGAAGACGTCGAAGCGGGCCAAGGCGGTTATGGCCCGCGCAATCTCCGACGCTGTATATGGAAACGGGCGCATACCGGCCCAGATCGCGTCGACCAAGGCCTGGAATCGACCTGACGTTACTTCATTGTCCCCGATCACCATCGCGAGTTCGGTAGAACGTCGACGACGTTCAACGAGCTCGACAAGCGCTACCAGATCGTTCTCGATCGTTGCGCACTGCAAGCGCGCATCCGTTGGCGTAGTGTCTAGGATGTCCCACCGTTCGTCGGGCCCAGACTCCCAAGCTGCGGACATCGCGAAACTGCCCGATGGCGCGGCTGCAGGTGTTGCGCACACCTCGTAGACCCTGAGCGGTGACATGGGATCCTTGATCAAGGCCTCGAACCGTCGGCCGCGCTCATCCAACACTTGGTGAAGTCGGATCATCTGCTCCAGATGACTCTCGCGATCAGGGTAAATTGCAGACCGCGCGATCGGTGATAGCTCGCCTGTCTGGCGGAACACTATTCGATCGAGAGGCCAATAGGATTCGAGATCGGCGTTACCCTCTAGGAATAGCCCGGCTTGCGCCTGGAGACGCCAGAGATTGGCGACATCCACCTCTAGGAACCGGAACTTCAGCTCGCCAACGGAAATGCTTCGGAAGAACTCTGACAGTCGATCATGGTCGAGGAGATAGATTGAGCCGAACGGCGCTGATCCGGCGGCTTCCGTGGCGAACCACCCAGCGACTGACGGCTCGCGGGTCAAGTCCACCAAGGTCGTTGCCGCGACGCCATGATGTTGGATCGCAGCAACAATCTGGTCATCGGATTGAAGATAGGGAACCATCTCCGGCGAGTTCTTGACCCACAGCCAGAACGCCTGGATCGCTTCCAATGCCTCCAGGCGCTCAGCCTCAGTGCGTCGCGCAAAAGTGGAGGTCACAGACCAGGCGGCGTCAGCCTGGCCTCGGAAATATTGATAGCGGCCGAGCGCCTTCAAGGTCTCCGCCAAGGCTACGGCCTCGTGAATGTCGGCGGCTTCGAACTCGTACCGACCGCCTTTCATCCCGGGCTTTGGGATCAAATCACGGAGCCCCTTGAAATCCTCCCAAATAAGCTCGTCGTGTAAATCCTGATTTGTCATGACGCCCCCAAGGGCACGATTGCTGCAGACGCGGGGATTTGGCAACTCAGTCAAGCTTTAAGGTCGTAAAGTCTGCCGGAACTGACGACCTGCATCCCGGTAGGCTAACAGCGTCGCAACCCGACTCCTCTCAGACAGTCGTAGCGTCTGAGCCCCCCGAAGCGAGTTGCGGATTCCGCCGGGAAAGTAGCCACTTTCGGAATCCTGATCTGTATAGCGAGTCTGGTAACGGCTTAGCGCGATGATCCGGTCATGGCCCCCGCTCACCCACACCTCATGTCTGGTTTCCAGCCAAAGGCCCTCTCCTGTTCGGGGTCCTTGCATTGAAACGGGTCTATATCGCCAATCACGGACAGGGAAACAGCTTGTGGCCGATGGCGAAGGCGAACAGCACGCTGGTGACTTTCGCCAAGAAGGGCCTCCACGACTATTGGAAAGCCGGTGACCGAGACGGCTACATCGCCAAGGCTCTTGAGAGCTCCGTCACCATCCTCGGAGTGCGCCCGACCCGTCCCACCGCCGGTCGCTGGTACAACCTTTTCGATGAGTTGCGCGACACTGAGGGCGACGTCTGGATCAGCCGACAAGGCGACGAAATCTGGTGGACGGTTTCCGAGCCTGGCCAATTGCGAGAGAGCTTGCAGCCCGCCGATCGCCCGGACCTTCATGGCCCCGAGGTTTGGGTGCTGGAAAAGCCTTGTCGGCCATGGTCTGACCGTGATGGCCAAGGCCGGCCGCTCAGGTGGTCGGCCGTCCACCGCAAGGCCCAAGATTTCCTATCCACCGAGGCGACGTTCCAGACGCTGAACAACGATCGGGGGTACGCCGACTATGCCCGCGCCTTGGTCGCTGGTGATCCGCTTGATGTCTGGCATGCCCAGCCGCTGTTCACCGCCAAGGCAGCCGAGGCCAAGAGGAACTTGGGGCGCATCTTTTCGCCCAAGGAGAAGTCGGCGGCCGAAATGGCCAGCACGATGCTCGGCACGGTCGCCCAAGCCAACGGCCAAATCGTCGAGCGGCGCGTGAAGGAGAAGACCACGACGCTCAGCCGCGAAGAATGTGAAGCCCTGATTCTCCGTCTGATGGGGGAGCAGGAAGATCGGTGCGCCCTAACGGGCTTGCCCCTCGGGTATGTCGGCGACTGTGATGACAAGCAAATGCTGGCGTCGCTGGATCGGATCGATAGTGGCGGCCATTACACGCCGGACAACGTTCAGGTCGTTTGCCGCTTCATCAATCGATGGAAGGGTGCGGATGATGACCAACTGGCGCGCCGCTTAATCGGTGCACTTCGATCCGGAATTACTCGCCAGTAGCTGCGCCCCCCGGTCTCTCCGCCTGCCCGCTTGCATCGTACAGCGTTGCGCCTTCGCGGCTCAGGACGAAGGTGCAGCGCCGCGAAGGACGCCAGAATTTTTCTGCTCGATTGCAATGAGCGGCTGAACTGGCCATCGCTTCTCAGTGGCCTGTTTCGGTAAGAGGCTTCATGTCCAGAACCTTCACGCGCGAAGAATTCTACGAGCTCGTATGGTCCAAACCGATGACGCAGTTGGCCAACGAGTTCGCACTGTCGGACGTCGCGCTTCACAAGATCTGCCGGAAGCATGGCATTCCGAACCCGCCATTGGGGTGGTGGGCGAAGAAGGCCGCAGGCAAGCCGGTCGAACGCACGCCTCTGCCCCCCCTCACGTCGGGCGATCGAGCCAGAACGATTACAATTGCGGAGGGGCACTTGAAGCCAGAACCGGAAGCGATGGCGGCCGTACGCGAGAAGGCGCGTCTGCTAGCTTCCTCCATTGAGGCTGAGGCCGAAACGCCTTCGCATGCCGTCGTGACCGAAACGCTGAGGGCTCTCCGCAATGCAGGCCCTCCGACCCTACAGGGCCTGGTGTCGGTCTCCGGGCCCGGTCGGGTTAAGGTCGAGGTCTCGCCGGGCTCATTCGATCGCGTTGAACTGATCCTGGGTCGACTGGCTGCGGCCGGCGATACACTTGATGTTGAGCTGGCAGCGGATGAGAGCGGGGCATTTCTCAAGCACCAAGGGGAGATGATTCGCTTCTCGATATCGGAGAGCTACCGGCGACACAAACATGCGCCGACCGAGATCGAACAGGCCCAATTGAACGCTTGGAAGAAGAAGCACGACAAAGCCCTGCGGCGAGGCGGCTGGGACGTGGTCATGCTTCCTGATCTGCCCCGGCTTCCGGAATGGGACTATGTGCCGACGGGCCAACTTTCGCTCGAAATGCAGGCTCCTTGTTTGTATGGGGTGTCACCTCGTCGCAGCTTCCGAGACGCGAAGATCCAGCGCCTCGAGAAGATGACCGGTGACATCCTCGTGGGCGTCCATGTTCTCGCTGCGGCCATGCAAGAGGATCGGCTACGACGCGAGGCTGCCGACAGGCAGCGGCGCGAGGCCGAAGAGCGCAGAGAGCGCGCGCTACGCGAACGGCATGTTTGTGAGCGTCGCAACGCCGCGTTGGACCACCTGCTTCAAGAAATCGGAGAGCTAGACCGGCTGCGGCGACTATTGACCGCCCTGCATGGCGAGCTAGGGGATCGGCCATCCGGGCGGGTGGGTGAATTCATGGCCTTCGCGGAACTGCGCCTCCATGAAAATGAGCAGGCGCTTCGGGCTACAGGCTTATCGTCGCGGTTCGAGAGCGAGCGGCTCTTCGGCGACGACGACGATCACGACTTCCGGCCTCCCGTTTCTCGATACTGAGTCCCTTCAGTCGGACACGACATTGCCAACTGTGCTGTTCGCAGATGGCGCCGATTGTCCTAGGAGCGACGAGGCGGATGAAGTGGAGAACAACAGCACGGCCAGCATTGAGGGCTTGTCTCGTACCGCCCCGCATCGCACTGCTGGGGGTGACAGGAGGGACCCGGTGCCAAGCTTATTCTTCTCGTACTCGCACGCTGATGAACGACTGAGGGATCAGCTCGAAAAGCAGCTCGCCATGCTGAAGCGGCAAGGCGTGATTGAGATCTGGCACGACCGCCGGATCATCGCCGGTGAGAACATCGACCGTGCCATCGACGAGCATATCAACAGTGACGAGATCATTCTGCTTCTCGTCAGCCCAGACTTCCTCGCTTCTGACTACTGCTACGAAATCGAGATGAAGCGGGCGATGGAACGCCATGCGGCAGGCGAAGCCGTTGTCATTCCGGTGATCCTCCGAGCCTGCGACTGGCACCATGCGCCATTTGGAAAGCTCAGCGCCACGCCCCGCGACGGAAAGCCTATCATCCAGTGGCCGGATACGGACGAAGCCTTCCTCCAGGTCGCCAAAGCGGTCCGAGGAGCCGTCGACAGCCTTTCGAAGAGGACGAGTGCGCCAGCAGCTCAATCCCGCATTCCAGCACCGCCAGTTGCTCTGCTCGCTACTGGCTCCTCGGGACCTCGTTCCAGCAATCTCAGGCTGGCGAAGTTGTTCACCCAACGCGACAAAGACCAGTTACAAACTGAGGCGTTCGATTTCATCGCACGCTTTTTCGAGAATTCCCTGGTCGAGCTAGCTGAGAGAAACGAGGGAGTCCAAGGGTCATTCCGCCGCGTGGATGCTAACCGGTTCTTCGCGACGATCTACCAGAATGGAGAGGATGTGGCTCGCTGCACCATCTACATGGGCGGCGGCGCGTTCGGCGGAGGTATCAACTACATTCAAGGGCATGCTTCAGAGAGCAATGCCCTGAACGAGTCCCTGTCTGTCCAAGCTGATGACCAGTCCATGTATCTCCGCCCCATGGGGATGGCTTTCATGGGCGGCGAGCGGGACCCGAAGCTTTCTCTCGAAGGGGGCGCAGAGTTCTTCTGGGCCCTACTGATCCATACCCTGCAACAGGGCTGAGGAGATGGTTCGCCCGGAGAAGGTACGCCAGCGACTCTGGCGTCGGTAGGTCGTGCCGGGGCTTCCGCTAATCATGTAGCCATGGTGCGATGGTCGCCTGATTCACTGGGGTGGAGGCGTACGCCTAATACTGCTGCTCAGACCTGCCAGGCTACCGCTCGCCGGCGCGCCCTGGATTTCCACTTCGTAAGTGCCAAGATCGAGATAACACAGGCCGACCTCCACGCTCGGTGGCCAGATGATCCCAGGTCCGAGGAACCACGGCGTATGGGTAACCGGAACGGTCAGCGTCCGTCCGGCACCGACCAGAACCGCAAGGTGCGGTGACATCGGCAAAAATCGACAGACCGGGGGTCCGAGATCAGGGCGGGGCACGATGACGCTCAGTAAGTGCGCACCAACGGTCGGCTTCTCCTTCGCGGCTTCCGTCCGGATCAAGTCCGCCAGGACCTTCTCCAGCGCCAATGCGGTAAGGCTTGGTGCCTCTCGGCCCCTGAATGGCGTAACGGCCTGGGCAAGGGTGTCAGGGGTGAGCGGCGCGCCGATCGCTGCTATGCGGAACTTCTTATCACAGGGCCAGCGCCGCTCAGCTTGGCTTAGCTCCGTTCGGCCGCCGCCCCGCGTGATGGAGGCGAGGACCGGACGTGCCCGGTTCTTCCCCACGGCTTGCCATCCCGCGACCGTCACCTCCAAGCGATACAGGTCAACGTTGCTATCCGTTAGGCCCTCAATTGCTTTTCGAAGAACTTGGATGACCTGTCCGACATCACGACGCGCCGGTGCCCGGCCGTAACTCTTCACAGGTCGCCCATCAGGGTGACGAGGCAAGGCGGCTCCCCAGAGCTGTTCCGCGATCCACTCGTCGGTCGGCAAAACACCCTGATAGGCCAAGCCAGCGTAACCGATTACCAGGAATCCGTCTTTGGCCCTGTACACAACCGTCTTGTTCGACATTGGATCATGGATTTTCCATCCGTCGCGCGTCACCAGCCTGTCGCTCAGATGCAAGACCATGTGCGGTGTGACCGCCGTCAGAATGAGCGTCATCGCACTTGCCTCGCGTGGGTCGTAATTTCACACGGCCCACGAATTCATAGGCCACAGTCGATAGGAAGCTTCGCGATTTTCCCCGATGAGTCGGCCGTGGCGGGCTGTCAGGCTGCCGATCAACGAACGTTTCGCCCCGGTGCTGCGCGCCGAAGAAGCCGCAGGCCTTGGACCCTGCAATTCCGGCTTTCTCCTTTTCGGCCAAAGCGCCAAGGGTAGGGCGGCTTGGCCCCAGCACTACGCACCTCTTGCGAACTGATGGATGACTCAACGGCTCTGCAGAAGTCCTTCTCGGCTGTAGGTGTTCGGGTACAGTGTCTATGATCCAAAAAAGGATCCAAGATCTCAGCAGCCCTCAGAGGGCCATCAAGAGAGCGGAGGCTCTATGGCCAAGCCGACGTCGCCCGGGACGCCTAAGAAGAAGGGCAAGAACTACACGGCAGAGATCCGCGCGCTGGACTGGGCCAGCCTGAACACCCTATGGGGAAAAATCCTCAAGGGGCAAACCCCAGGTTGGCCTTCAGGGATCGCTTTCGAACATCTAGTCCTCCGCGCCTTCGAGCTAGAGGGAGCCGTCGTCACTTGGCCCTATAACGTTCGCCTTGAAGATCAGGTCGTGGAACAGATCGATGGTCTGGTTTCCGTTGATGGGATGATCTTTCTCGCTGAGAGCAAGGACCTCAAGACGGACGTTAATGTCGAGCCGATCGCCAAGCTCAGGAATCAGCTCCTTCGTCGGCCGGCAGGCGTAGTGGGCTGCGTCTTTTCGTCCAAGGGATTTACCCTGCCAAGCAAAACTCTCGCGCAGTATATGTCCCCGCAGGCAATTCTCCTGTGGCACGGCTCAGAGATCGAATTGTTACTCGGTGCCAAGGGTGGATTCGTTCAGGCCCTCAAGAAAAAACATTATTGGCTGGTCCGCGCAGGCGTGCCCGACTTCAACATCCTAGTGGGCGAAACTTGATGGCAACGTATCTAATCGTCGAAGCCCGCTTGGAGGCCGCCGTGATGAGGACGCTGCTCGAAGCAGCGGATATCCAGGATGTGAAGGTCTTGTCGGGGGAGGGAAAATCCTCCGCCTTATCGTTGGCGAAATCCATTGGACTCACACGCTCCGAAAATGTGGCGGTCCTTGTTGATGCAGACACCATGGACGCTCGCAGGATTGAAGAGCAATATCAGGCATTTACGGACCTGAACGGGTCGGCTGACGGCTTCGTGCGGCTCTTTCTCGCCGTGCCGACGCTCGAGGAAGCCTTATTCCCCGACGTCGAAACGTTCTGCAATATATTCAAGGTGGCGCTGACCGGGCGCCAGCACGCTAGGTTCCAGACTGACCGAATGAGCGTCATCCGTTCGCTTCTCACAATACCCGGCGATGGTGAGACGCGCATCAAGCCCCACGCAAGAATGGACAAGGAGGCAGCGCGAGAAGGGTTCGGTCGTCCGCTCCTCAAGGAACTCCTCAGCTATCTCCGACAGGACTCCTCGAAATAGGTGCGGAAGCTGCGCCGCGACGGATGAAGCCGAGAACTATTGTGCGAGCGTGGCGCTGGCAAGCTGACTTCTGGACTGCGCCACGAGCGGACATTCGGACCTTGGCTCGAAGCAGACATTCATCCGCTGTCCCCGCGATGTGCAGGAGGGTGACACAGGTTGCCTGATGAGCTCGGCATGGCTCAGATCAGGTCAATCGCAAGACAGAACCGCGCCGGTCTTGGGAGCGATTTCTAGCACGCGGCCATCCTCGGTACGCCAGGCATCGGCCTGCCAGCGGAAGATCGACGCTATTGGTGCGTCAAGCGCGTTGCAGACTACGTACAGAATGTACCGCTTGCGATGATCTGGGTTGTTCATCGCAGCGAACTCGTTGGGCGTCACTTCGCATGAAAGCCGAAGACCGCTCAGCCCCTTGACCTCGACCAACCAGGTTCCTTCGACGCCTGCTGCTTCAAGGTCCCATCCCTTCGCTTCGCGTTCCACGCTGATGACTTCGCAAGCGCCCCCCACATCCGATTGGAAATAGGCACCTGCGTGTCTTACAGCCGCTTCCTCCACGGCCTTTCGCAATTCGGGATCGGTCTGGCGGCGCCCCCCTTTGCCTCTGGCCTTTCTACCTGCTTTGGACTTGAGGATGCGCCGCTGAGTGTTGGCAATATAGGCGTTCACCAAGCTGTCGATTGTGGGATGACCGTACCAAGCGGGACTTTGCCCAAATCCAGCGTCAGCGGTCCGCCGGCTCTCGACCCGAAATGTCCGGGCCTCTGGCGGCAGTAGAACGGCGTCGGCCGCCTGGACCTCGGCCGTGATAGGGATGGCCTCTCCGTTGGGCATGAAGCGCGGATTGGGGCCCGGCGTGGCGGCTCTGTAGACCCTCGCGTTCAAGTACCAGCCCACGATAAGGGTGCGCCCTCCCTTTGGCTCTCTCGCCATCCAGACAACAGTGACGCCATCGACATATGGAGCATCCCTATCAGCCGCTGCCAGACGCTCGATCCGCAGGCCCCTGCTGCTTCCAGGACGGCAACCACGTACGAGTCCGTCTGCGTCTGGGAGAAAGTTGAAGGCCTCACCGCCAAATCGATGATTGGCCAGGAACTGATGACCGCCGCTGATGGGATCATTGGAATGCCCTGAGTAGGCTGCCATCCAGCCGATGTTAAAATAGATGATTGGCGCGGACGTCATTGGCATTCCCCTGATTTTCGACATCAGGTACGAGTCGATATCTCGGTACAACTGTCGACTTGCCCGTTTCCGACTGCTGGGCAAGCTACAGGCACTGGTTACTGTCACGGCCATAGACTGGCGAGCGTACGCGTCGATCCTGGATGCGACGTGCAAGGAAAGCGCAGCCCAAGTTCTTGAAGGAGATGTCTGATGGTGCAGGTGGTGACATTCGGCGTTCAGAGCGCCCCTCCTAAACGCGAGCAGGCGCCGCCTCCCGGAACGCTCGTCGCGGGCCAAACCGAGGGCGAACCCTGGGTGGGTTTGGTGTGTCGGGACGAGAGGGGAGATCAGGACTACTACCTCATGCTCACCGGGCCATCCCGGTTCGAGATCCGGGGCATTCACAACATTGACTATCCGGCGGACATCCCAGGAACCCTTCTGATTGAGCCCCTGCAGGGCGACTTGGGATTTCAACTGCCTGCGGCTCCCGCCGATTCTCCCATAGCGCTGCTGATGACAGCCGACGGCCGCCCCCATCTTCGGGTGGGAATAGAGTTCGGCTCCGGTCCCCGGGAATATATCAGTATCGATCTGGCCACGGGGCTGGAGGCGCCGGCCATCCGTCACCGTCTGCTTCTCAGCCGGTTCCGTTTCTTGGTGCAATTGGAAGGTCGGGAAGATCCGATCGAGCTGGCGCGGTTTGATTGATCACCTAACAAGAGCGCGTCGAGCTTCGACTTGCATGCGCCATTTACTGACATTGACGCGCCTCCAGGAAGGTGACGTTCGCAGTGGA
>NZ_PNLV01000030.1 GCF_013823285.1 Brevundimonas sp.
CGAACTCAGGCGAAGCGGCGGCGGCGTTCGGCGCTTTGCAGGGTGTCGCGGACGAAGTCGGACGGGGTGTCCGCCTCGGCCAGCACGGCTTCCTTGATGGCGCGGGGTTCGCCGAACAGGTGGCCCTGGCCCATGGCGATGTCCAGCTCCAGCACGTCCACCACCTGACGTTCGGTCTCCACCTTTTCGGCGATGACCTCCATGCCGTAGCGGCGCACCAGACCGGCGAAGTCGGCGGCCTGGATGTCGCGCAGGGACGGCAGGGCCGCGCCCGCGTCCTGATCCAGCAACTGTTCGATCAGCAGGTCGGCGGAGATCTTGACGAATTTCACGTCGGAGCGCTGCAGGTCGGTGAAGTCCAAGTCCAGGGTCTGGACCTTGTCGATGGAGAAGCGGAAGCCCAGGTCGGCCAGCTTGGCCATGTTGCGGGCCTCGACCGCGCCGCGCGCGTCGAACACCGCCTGGCCCAGCTCGAAGATCAGGGCGTCCTTCAGGTCGCGGTTCTCGCTGAGGAACTCGAGGAATTTGGGGAAGAAGGTCTCGTCGCCCAGGGAGGTCAGGGAGACGTTGCAGAACACCCCCACCTTGCGGTCCTGCGTCGCCAGCCGCCGCACGATCTGGGCGCAGCGGAACAGCAGCAGGTTGTCGATGGCGGGGACCAGGCCCTCGCCCTCGGCCACCGACAGATATTCGGCGGGCATCAGCACCCGGCCGGTGCCGTCGCGCAGGCGGGTGAAGCTCTCGTAGAAGGTGGTGCGCCGCTGGGGCAGGGTGACCACCGGCTGCAGGTAAAGATCCACCCGGTTGTCGGCCAGGGCGTCCTGGACCGTGCGGAGCAGGGCGTTGGACTGCTGATAGATGCGGGCTTCGAGGCTGCCGGGCGGGTAGGTCGGTGTGGCGGCCAGCTTGGCCTCGAGGCCCTCGCTGATCTGGGTGACCAGGCTTTCCAGCATGCGGACCTCGGTGGTCAGCTCCTCGGTGCGCGACAGGGCGCCGGTCTCGATGGCCTGGGCCAGTTCGCTGAGGGCGTTCTGGGTGTTCTCCATGGCGTCGGCCAGCAGGCGGTGGGCCTGACGCACGGCCTCGACCTCGCGGCGGATGGCGCGGCGGTCCAGCGAGCCGGTCACCAGGGCGTGCAGGGCCATGCCCACGCCCAGCGCCCCGAAGAAGGCCGCCGTCGCATTGCCCAGCCCGAAGCCCGCGCGCCAGATGAGCGCCGAGACCGTCAGGCCCAGGAACAGATAGGATGCAAGGAGCAGCCCGGATGTGATCTTGCGCATGGGATGGATCGCCGCCTTCCCGGATGGAATCGCCCGAGTATCGGGGTATCAGGGGTCCGCGGCTAGTGCCGTATAGGGGAACAAGAAGGTTAACGCATGAAACTGTTCGATTTGTCGGGGAAAACCGCCGTCATCACCGGGTCTTCCAAGGGCATCGGCAAGGCCATCGCCGAGCAGATGGCCGATCACGGGGCCAATGTCGTCATCTCGTCGCGCAAGGCGGGGCCCTGCGACGAGGTCGCCCAGGCCATCAATGCGAAGCACGGCGAAGGCCGCGCCATCGCCGTTCCGGCCAACATCGCATCGAAGGAAGACCTGCAGCGTCTGGTGGACGAGACCAACGCCGCCTTCGGCAAGATCGACATTCTGGTGTGCAACGCCGCCACCAATCCCTACGCCGGGCCCATGGCCGGGATCACCGACGAGCAGTTCGGAAAGATTCTCCAGAACAACGTCATCTCGAATCACTGGTTGATCCAGATGGTCGCGCCCCAGATGCTGGAGCGGAAGGACGGCTCGATCATCCTGCTGTCGTCCATCGGCGGCTTGCGGGGCAACGCCCTGATCGGCGCCTACAATGTCTCCAAGGCCGCCGACATGCAGATGGCGCGCAATCTGGCGGTGGAGTGGGGGCCCTCCAACGTGCGGGTGAACTGCATCGCGCCGGGCCTGGTCCAGACCGACTTCGCCAAATACCTGTGGGAGAACCCGGACCTGCTGAAGACCGTCACCGAGCCGGCGCCCCTGAAGCGCATCGGCCAGCCGGACGAGATCGCCGGGGCGGCGGTCTATCTGGCGGCGCCGGCCTCCGCCTACATGACCGGCCAGACCCTGGTGATCGACGGCGGGGTCACCATTGCCTGGTAAGGGCCATGTCGCCGGCCGGGACGACCGTCCGTCGCCCGGCAAACGCCTGGGCTGGCTGGCCCAGGCGGCGGCCTTTTCGGCCTATTCCGGCCTGATGCGGGCCCTGCCGGTGGAGACGGCGTCCAATTTCGGCGCCTGGCTGGTGGCCCGCATCGGCCCCATGACCGGCACCGAGAAGACGGTGCAGAGGAACCTGCGCCTGGCCTTTCCTGATCTGGACGAGGCCGGGCGCCGCGCCCTGTCCCGCGCCCAGTGGGAAAGCACGGGCCGGACCTTCGCCGAGTTTCCGCTGATGGACCGCATCACCCCGGCGACGGGGCGGGTGGAGGTGGTGGGGGCCGAACGGCTGCACGCCATACGGGACAGCGGCCGGGCGGCGGTGCTGGTCTCGGGACACTTCTCGAACTGGGAGGCCATGGCCGCGGCCATCGTCTCCACCGGGCTGAAGACCCAGATCACCTACCGGGCGGGCAACAATCCCTATGTGGACCGCATGATCATCGACGGCCGCGCCCGCTATGGCGTGGAGCTGATGGCGGCCAAGGGCGGGGACGGCGCGCGCGAGCTGCTGGACGGCATGAAGCGCGGCGAGTCCGTGGCCCTGCTGAACGATCAGAAATTCCGTGAGGGGCCGGCGGTGGCCTTCTTCGGCCATCCGGTGAACACCGCTACCGGCCCCAGCCGCCTGGCCCAGCGGTTCGACGCGCCGATCATTCCGGTGACGGTGGAGCGGTCAGGCCCGGCCCGGCTGAAAGTGACCTTCCATCCCGAGATGCGGGTGCGCCCGGCCACGTCTCCCGCCGACAAGGCCCGGGCCGTGGAGGAGGCGACCCAGGCCATCACCCGCTTCATTGAGGATCAGGTGCGGTCGCGGCCCGAGGAATGGTTCTGGACCCACAAGCGCTGGCCCGAGGACGTCTATGCGACGTTGGACGTGGAGCCCGCATCGGTGGAGCGGCGGAAGGGCCCGGCGTAGTCGAAGGGCGTCTTTCTGCGGCGGCAGGGGCCGAAATAGTCGTCCGCCTTGACGAAGGGGCGCGGGTGGAAGATCACGGCGTGGATCCGGTCCAGCATCGCCTTGGGCGTGACCGGCTTGACCACGAATTCGGTGACGCCGGCGTCGCGCGCCTCCTGGACCCTGGCCCGCTCGGAATGGCCGGTCATCATGATGATCGGCAGATAGGGGTTGGCGCTGTCGGGGCTGTTGCGGACCATGCGGGTGAACTCCACACCGTCCAGCGGGAACATGTTGAAATCGACGATGGCCAGGTCGATGGGCAGGTGGTCCAGCACCTTCAGCGCCTCGGCGCCGTCGTCCACCTCATGGATGCGGCGGATGCCCGCGGACTTCAGAATGGCTCCCGCAATCATGCGCATGTGCTGGTTGTCGTCCACCAGCAGAACCTCAAGCGCGTCCATCGCCGCCATCGTGCGGAGTTCCTCTGTCACCGGCTCCCCGCCGATTCGGCGCAAGTTAGGCACAAACGGGGGGCGTGAAAATCCCCAAAGAATGCGAGACTTGGCCATGGAACCGCTACCATGACCGGCCGGGGAAGGGTCAGGCCGGCGGCGGAGCCCCTGCGCCGACCAGCAGGCTCGGATCGAGGTTTCGGTCGCGCCATTTCAGGCGCCAGCACAGGTGGGGGCCCGTGGCCCGGCCGCTGGCGCCGACCCGGCCGATCGGCTCGCCCTGGATCACCTGCTGGCCGGGACGCACGTCCAGACGCGACTGGTGCAGATAGGCCGAGATCAGGCCCTGACCGTGATCGATCAGGGTCAGCCCGCCCTCGAAATGCAGGTCCGGCTCGGCCAGGGTGACCAGGCCGTCGGCGGGGGCGCGGATCACCGCGCCGGTCGGCGCGCCAAGGTCGATGCCGTAGTGGGGCCGGGCCGGGGTGCCGTTCAGGACGCGCTGGGCGCCCCAGCGGCTGGTGACCCGCCAGGTCTCCAGCGGACGGATGAAGCCGCCGTTGAAATGGTCGGCGTCCGCGCGGCTGGCGAAGCCTTCGGTCTTGAGCGCCGCCTCGCGCTGGATGCGGGCCAGGACCTCGGGCGCGGTGGGAGTCACCGTCTGGGGCGGCAGGCCGTCGATGCGGGTGATGGCGAAATCGCCCGGGGCGATGGTCAGATCACGGCTCTCGCGCCGGACACCGGACAGGACCTCGATCCGGGCCGACGTCGGGGCGTCCCGGTCGAAGCCGACGATGAACAGCCCCGCCGCCGAGGCGGTGGTCAGGGCCTCGCCGTCCACGAAGACGATGGCGCGGGGCCAGGTGCGGCCCATGGCGAAGCCGCCCTGGACGAACCGTCCGTCCAGGGAGAGGCCCTCGCGGGACCAGGCGGGTCCGGCCAGGCCCAGGGCGCCGGCGCCCAGCAGGAAGGATCGGCGGGCGGCGATCATGCCGCCGCCGCCCGTTCCATAAGCTCGGCCGGGCCCACATAGGCTTCCTGAAGATCGATGCTCCAGTAGCGCAGGGCGTCCAGCGGGATCTGGCGGGCCGTCACGGCGCAGACGACGAAGCGCCCGGGCTTGAGCACCACATAGTCGCAGTCGCCATAGTGAAGCCGGGCCAGACCGTCGGGATTGGGATCACGGGCGTTCATGGTTCCTCTCTAACGCCGCGCGGGCCGTGTGTCAGTCGCGGGCCGGCTCAAAATTCCGGCACCCGTCCGCGAATCCCGCCGCTCCCGTGACAATGATCGACAAAATACGCGCCTGACCCGTTGTGGCCACATGACGGTCTATGATGCGCATGCGTCCGGGCGCTTCCTAGAGCGCGGCGCATGGGCTAGGCAGGGTCTGAAACCGCAAGGGAAATTTGTGTAATGCGTGTTCTGGTTCTCGGCGGCGACGGCTTCTGCGGCTGGCCCACCGCGCTGCATCTGTCGGCGCGGGGCTGGGACGTCACCGTGGTGGACAACCTGTCGCGGCGGAACATCGACAACGAGCTGGAGGTGGCGTCCCTGACCCCGATCCGGCCCATCGGCGAGCGCATCGCCGCCTGGAAGGCCATCTCGGGCCGCCAGATCGACTTTCACAACCTGACCCTGGGCAAGGAGTTCGACCGCTTCGTCGCCCTGCTGAAGGACGAGAAGCCCGACGCCATCGTCCATTTCGCCGAACAGCGCGCCGCGCCCTATTCCATGAAGTCGGCGCGGCACAAGCTCTACACCGTCGACAACAATCTGAACGCCACCAACCATGTGCTGGCGGCCATGGTGGAGAGCGGGCTGGACATCCATCTGGCGCATCTGGGCACCATGGGCGTCTATGGCTACGCCACCGCCGGGCTGACCATTCCCGAAGGCTATCTGACCGTGACGGTGGAGACCGACCGCGGCCCGGTGGAGCAGGAGATCCTGTTCCCGCCGAACCCCGGCTCCATCTATCACATGACCAAGACCCAGGACGCCCTGCTGTTCCAGTTCTACGCCAAGAACGACGGGGTGCGGATCACCGACCTGCACCAGGGAATCGTCTGGGGCACCCAGACCGAGGAGACGCGCCAGGACGAGCGCCTGATCAACCGCTTCGACTATGACGGAGACTACGGCACGGTGCTGAACCGCTTTCTGATGCAGGCGGCGGTGGGCCATCCCCTGACCGTCCACGGTTCAGGCGGCCAGACGCGGGCCTTCATTCACATCCAGGACACGGTGCGCTGCATCGAACTGGCCCTCGAGAACGCGCCGAAGCCGGGCGACCGGGTCAAGATCCTGAACCAGATGACCGAGAGCCACCGGGTGCGTGACCTGGCCGGCATGATTGCCGAAATGACGGGCGCCGAGATCGCCAATGTGCCCAATCCCCGCCACGAGGCTGACGAGAACGACCTGGTGGTGGCCAACGACAAGTTCCGCGACCTGGGCCTGAAGCCCATTACCCTGGCCCAGGGCCTGCTTGACGAGGTGACCGACGTCGCCCGCCGCTACGCCGACCGCGCCGATCTTTCCAAGGTGCCGTGCGTCTCGCACTGGAACGCCGCGCGCGAACAGGCGTCGCGGGATCAGACAGGGGCCAGTGTCACCCGTCTCGAGACGCGCCAGGCGAGTTGATCGCCTTGTCCCGCACAGTCCTTGTTTTCGGCGGCGGCTATCTGGGCGAGGCCATCGCGCGGCGCGCTGACGCAGAGGGCGCCCGTGCGGTGCTGACCTCGCGCTCGCCCGAGCGGCGACAGGCGCTGGAGGCCAGAAGCATCGCCGCGCTCGACCCGGAGGACGCAGGGGCGCTGGCCCGCGCGGCGGCCGGGGCCCACGCCATCGTCGTCGCAGCCCCGCCCGACGCGCGAGGCTGTCCCGGCGCTCGCGTGTTGCTGCCGGCCCTGGCGGCGGCGGGCGCCTATCCCGACTGGATCGGTTATGTCTCATCCACCGCCGTCTATGGCGACCGGGCCGGGGGCTGGGTGTTCGAGGACGACCCGCTGAACGCCGCCAGCATCCAGGGCGCCCGGCGGGTGCGGGCGGAACGGGAATGGCTGGAAGCCGGCCCGGGCCTCGGTCTGACCGTTCAGATTTTCCGCCTGCCCGGCATCTACGGCCCGGGGCGCTCGCCGGTGGACCGGCTGCGGGCGGGCACGGCGCGGCTGGTGCGCAAGCCGGGCCAGATCTTCAACCGCATCCATGTGGACGACGCCGCCTCGGGCCTGTTCGCCTCCATGGCGCGGCCCCGCCCGGGCGGGCTCTACAATCTGGCCGATGACGAGCCGGCGCCCGCAGATGTGGTGACCGAATGGACCGCGCGCCGCATGGAGCTGGCGCCGCCGCCCGAGACCGAGTGGACCGATCCGTCGGTCAGCGAGACCATGCGGCGGTTCTATCTGGACTCCAAACGCGTCTCCAACGCCCGGGCCAAGGCCGAGCTGGGCTGGCGGCCGGCGTTCGCCAGCTACCGCGAGGGGATCGAGGCGATACTGGCGGCCGGCTGATCCCTCTCATCCCCATCACATGGGATGGGGAGGTGGCGCGGGCGCGAGTCAGCGCCCGTGACGGAGGGGGCGGCGCCGGCGGTCAGGGATAATGGGTCATGCGGCCAACATCGAGCCGCCCCCTCCACCACGCCCTTTCGGGCGCGGTCCCCCTCCCCACGGCGTGGGGAGGAGAGGCGACTCCTAGAAAGGCAGCAAATTCCGCTGGCGGCTGTAGGCCATGGTGCCCACGTTGGCGCCCAGGCGCAGGCCGACCCCGGTGCGGATGGGGGCCAGGACGATGCCGTCCGCCTGCTGGTAGTTCACGCCCAGACCCGCGATCAGATAGGCCGTCCCCTCGACGCCCGGGTAGCGGCGGTACAGCATGTCCGGATGGAACAGGCCGTAGACCAGGGTGAACACCCGGCTGGCGTTGCCGCCGAAGTCCCAGCCCACGGAGATGCCCTGCCAGAACACTTCCTGGGAGGCGCTGAGGTCCTTCATGTGAAGGGCGCCGCGGCCATAGCGCAGGCCGATGGCGGCCGCGCCCGAACCTTCCTCGCCGGCGATGTAGCCGGTGGGGCGGTCGCCCTGGTCGGCGAACACCCGTTCGATGGCCGCGCCGATGGCCTCGGCGGCGATGCCCAGTTCACGGGAACCGGCGGCCACCAGTTCGTCGAAGGTGTAGGCGGGGGCCGTGGCGTCGGAACGGATCGGATAGTTGGGATCGGCCGGCTGGCGGGTGGCGCAGGCGCCCACGGCGCCGGCGGCGAGACCGGAAAGGATCAGTTGGCGGCGTTGCATGGGCGGCTCCGTCAGCGGGGAATCAGGATCAGTCCCGAACTTCCCCGGTTTTTACGGCGCATGTACGGCCACAGGGTTAACGGCGCGGTAAGGCGCCGCGCCTGCGACCGCGTCAGCCCTTGGCCGACGCTCCGGCCAGGATCACGTCCAGCTGACGCGACAGGCGCTCGGACAGGGCCTTTTCGTCCCACCCGTCATAGGCCGCGCCGCGATAGTTGGTCAGCCAGGAATCCCACACCATGTCGCCCACCAGACGGGTGTCCACATCCTGCTTCAGTTCGCCCGAGCGCACGCCGTCGCGCAGCACCTCGCCGATCACCGACAACAGGCCCTTGGTGAAGCCGCGGGCGCGCTGTTCGGCCTCCTGGGGCTGGAACCAGGACCGGGCGACGATGGCCTGCATCAGGGGCAGGTGGCCCAGGGTGTGATGATAGCCGGCGTCAAGCGCCGTAGTCAGGCGCGCCTTGACCGGACCGGACGGGGCGGCGGATGCGCGCACGACCTCGGTCAGGCGCTCCATGTTCTCGGCCAGAACGGCCTCGAACAGTTCAGCCTTGTCCTGGAAATTGGCGAACACGGCGCCAGTGGACATACCGGCGCCCTTGGCGATGTCGCGGATGGTCGCCGGGTCATAGCCGCGCTCCGAGAACAGATCCCGGGCGGCGTCCAGCACCTTCTGGCGCGTGCGAACCTTGGCGGCCTGGCGGCGATTGAGGCGGGGGCCGTCAGCGGGTTGGTCGACGGGCTCGAAGGGTGCGTTCAGGGAAGACTCTCGCATACTCACTGTCACTCTACGCTTGGGCGCTGCGGCCCGAACCGGTAACCCCCCCGGTCACGTTCAAACGAGGCTCCTCGATATTTGAGCTCTCGGAACTTTTATCGGTTATTGCGAATAAATTCAGTGACTTGTTGTCACCGGGCTAATCGGAGCGCTGTTTTGAACACGCAAGGGTGACCAAAATGCGTTCCACAGGTTAATGAAAAGGTTTTCCGGTGGACAACCCGTCTGGCGATTCCCGCCCCGAAACCGCATAGTTAACGGACATTCCGGCGAGGGGAGGCGGCCATGGCCCATCGGGCGACGGGGTACCTGAAGAAGGTGCTGAGTGATGATGAGCTCATCATGCGCATCACCCGGCGTCACTGGATCGTGCGCGTGTTCAGGACCATGTGGTGGGCTCTGACCTTCTGGGCCATGCTGGCGGGGGCGGCCTGGCTTTACCGAACCACATACGAGGGCGACGACCGCTGGATGTGGGTGGCGGGCCTGGCCGTGATCCCCCTGTGCGGCTGGATCTGGGAGCATCTGGTCTGGCGCAATCAGATGAATGTCATGACCAGCCGCCGCATCATCCAGATGGAAGGGGTGCTGAACAAGAAGGTCTCAGACAGCCTTCTGGAGAAGCTGAACGACGTGAAGACCGAGCAGACCCTGATCGGCCGCATCATGGGTTTCGGCGACATCCTGATCCTGACCGCCAGCGAGCAGGGCGCCAATCACCTGAAGACCATCGCCGATCCGCTGGGTTTCAAGCGCGCCATGCTGGACGCCAAGGACGCTCTGGACGACGAGCACGCCGGGATCGACTGACGGCTACTCGGCCGGGCGCTCGGGCAGTCGCGCGCGCAGGGCGCGGGCGGGGCGGCGGCGCGCCTCGGGCATGGCGGCCTGGAAGGATTTCCGGAACGCGTCGCGGCGCTCGTGCACCGAGGCCAGGACCAGGCCCATGGGCACGCCCAGATCCACCAGGGTGTTCTCGGCCAGCTGCAGGCTGGCCTCGATGGTCTCCGGCACCGCGTCGGTGACGCCCAGTGCATAGAGTCGCTCCGCATGGCGGTCATCGCGGGCGCGGGCGATGATGATCAGATCGTCGCGCAGGGTGCGGGTCACACCCACCACCTCGTCCACCTTGCCGGGGGCGTCCATGGTGATGACCAGGGCCCGGATGCCGTCCACGCCGCACAGCTTCAGCATCTCCGGATTGGCGGCGTCGCCGTAATAGACCGGCTCGCCCTTGCGGCGGGCGGCGGTCACGGCCCTGGAGTTGGAATCGATGGCGATGTAGCTCTGATCATGGGCCTTCAGCATTTCGGCCACCAGCTGTCCCACCCGGCCGAAGCCGACGATCAGCACCGTGCTCTCGGGCGGGGTCAGCTCCGGCGCCTGCTCCACCTCATCATCAGTCTCAAGACGACGCGGGCGGCGCGTGATGCGCGCGCCGAGGGTGGCCAGCAACGGGATGGCGAACATGGTCAGGGTGGCGGACACCAGCACCGACTGGATGAAGGCGGGGGAGGCCACGCCCTCGGCCACACCGGCGCTGAGGATGACGAAGGCGAACTCGCCGGCCGGTCCCAGCACGAGCGCGGTCTCCAGGGCCTGGCGCGACTTCAGTCCCGCCACGCGCGCCAGGGTGAAGATCACCGCCGCCTTGATAACCACCAGTCCCAGGGCCAGCGACAGGATGCGCAGCGGCTCGGCGAATACGGCGTCCAGATCCAGGCCGATGCCGACGCTGACGAAGAAGACGCCCAGCAGCAGGCCCTTGAAAGGCTCGATGGCCAGCTCGACCTCGCGCCGGTACTCGGTCTCGGCCAGCAGCAGGCCCGCGATCAGGGCGCCCAGACCCATGGACAGGCCCGCCGCCTGGGCCGCCACGCCGCCGCCGACCACGATCAGCAGGGCGGCGGCCAGGAACAGCTCCCGCCCCGGCGCCCGGGCTACCGAGCGGAACAGGGGGCGCAGCACCAGCCGGCCCAGAATGACGATCAGCCCGACCCCCAGGGCGGCGGGGGCGAGGGTCAGAAGGGCCGTGCCGATGGCGGCGGGGTGCAGCCCGCCGTCCGCGGTCGCGGCCAGAGCCGCCAGCACGGTGACGGTGATCAGCAGCGGCGCCACCGCCAGATCCTGGGCCAGCAGGATCGAGAAGGTCGCCCGCCCCGAACCCGCGCCCATACGGTTCCGTTCAGCCAGGACCGGCAGCACGATGGCGGTGGACGACAACGCCAGGGCCATGCCCGCCACCAGCGCGGTGTCGAGAGTCTGTCCCATGACGAGGAACAGGGCGGAGAGGGCGGCGGTGCAGGCGAGAATCTGGGCCACGCCCAGGCCAAACACCATGCGCCGCATGGTCTTCAGCCGTCCCCAGGACAGCTCCAGCCCGATCATGAACAAGAGGAACGCCACGCCGAGCTCGGCCAGGACGGCCATGTCCGACCGGTCGGTGATGGTCAGCCACTCCACCCAGGGGGCCACGTCGGCGAACCGGCCCAGGCCGTCGGGCCCCAGCAGCACGCCTGCGGCCAGGAAGCCCAGCACGGGGCTGACCTTGAACCGGCTGAAGATGGGCACCAGCACCCCGGCGGCGGCCAGGAAGACCACCAGATCCTTGTACTCGCCCGCGTGTTCGGCCGCCATTCAACCCCACCTTGTCAGACACCCATCTAAAGGGCATCGCGCGCCCCGATGCGATAGCGGCCGAAGGTTCGATGAACTTTTTTTTAGGTTCAGGGGGCGGTCCGGACCCTTATGGTGGGCCGACCTTGTCCCGGCTCAGGGACCGCTATGGGAAACACCATGAAAAGACTGATGATCGGCGCCGCCGTCGCCGCCCTGCTGCTGCCTGCGGCGGCCATGGCCGATGACGGCCACGACCACGAGTGCATGAACCAGTCGTGCACCGTGCTGTCGCTGTTCCAGGCGCCGCAACTGGGCGCCACGGGCTATGAGAGCATCGAGACGCCGCGCTACGGAACCTGGGGCTTCGACCTTGAAGGCCGCGACACCAGCGTCCGCCCCGGCGACGACTTCTTCCGCTACGCCAACGGGACCTATGTGGACAATCTGGAGATCCCGGCCGACCGCACCCGCTACGGCTCGTTCGACCTGCTGAGCCAGCTGTCCGAGAACCGCATGACGGCGCTGATCGCCGAGATTTCCGCATCCGGGGATCTCGCCGCCGGCAGCGACGAAGCCAAGGTCCGCGACGCCTACAACAGCTTCATGGACGTGGCGGCCATCAACGCCCTGGACGCCCAGCCCATCCAGCCGATGCTGGCCGCCATCCGCGCCATCGACAGCCATGACGCCATGGCCGCCTACATGGGCGGAACCCAGGGCGTCCCGGGCGGCTCGTTCTGGGGGACCTACATCAGCGACGACGCCCGCAATCCGGAGGCCTATGCGGTCTATCTGGGCCAGGGCGGCATCGGCCTGCCCAACCGCGACTATTACCTGGCCGAGAATTTCGCCGAGAAGCTGGCCGCCTATCAGGTCTATGTGGCGCAGATGCTAACCATGGCCGGCTGGGAGAACGCCGAACAGGCCGCCGCCGACGTGGTGCAGATGGAGACCGCCATCGCCACCGCCCACTGGACCCGCATCCAGAGCCGCGATCGCGACCTGACCTACAACCCCATGTCCACAGCCGAGCTGACCGCCTATGCGCCGGGCTTCGACTGGGCCGCCTATTTCGAGGCGGCCGGACTGGGCGAACAGGACCGCTTCGTGGTCAGCCAGAACACCGCCTTCCCGGAAATGGCGCGCGTCTTCGCCGAGGCGCCCATGGAGACCCTGCGCGCCTGGCAGGCGTTCCACACCGTGGATCAGGCCGCGCCCTATCTGTCCGAGCGCTTCGGCGACGCCCAGTGGGAGTTCCGCTCCCGCGAGCTGACCGGCGCCCAGGCCCAGCGGCCCCGCGACAAGCGCGGCGTCAGTTTCGCCCAGGGCCGTCTGGGTGAAGCCCTCGGCCGTCTGTACGTGGCCCGCTGGTTCCCGCCGGAGCACCGCGCCCAGATGGAGGAGCTGGTCCAGAACCTGAAGACCGCCATGGGCGAGCGCATCCGCAACCTGGACTGGATGAGCGAGGAGACCCGCGTCCGCGCCCTGGACAAGCTGGACAAGTTCGGCGTCAAGATCGGCTACCCGGATGAATGGCGCGACTATTCCGACCTGGACATCCAGGCGGGCGACCTGTTCGGCAACTACCTCCGCTCGGGCCAGTGGCGCTGGAACTACGATCTGAACCGTCTGGGCCGTCCGGTGGACGACGCCGAGTGGTTCATGACGCCCCAGACGGTGAACGCCTACTATTCCTCGACCAAGAACGAGATCGTCTTCCCGGCCGCGATCCTGCAGCCGCCGTTCTTCGATCCCGACGGCGACCCGGCGGTCAACTACGGCGCCATCGGCGGCGTGATCGGCCACGAGATCGGGCACGGCTTCGACGATCAGGGCCGCAAGTCCGACGGCGACGGCCGTCTGGAGGACTGGTGGACGGAAGAAGACGCCGCCCGCTTCGTCGCCCAGACCGACATCCTGGGCGCCCAGTACGACTCCTATGAGCCGATCCCCGGGCACTTCATCCAGGGCGCCCTGGCCATGGGCGAGAACATCGGCGATCTGGCCGGCGTGACCCTGGGTCTGGAAGCCTACCGGGTATCTCTGGGCGGGCAGGAAGCGCCGGTTCTGGACGGCTATACCGGCGACCAGCGGGTGTTCCTGGGCTGGGCCCAGGTGTGGCGGGGCCTGTACCGCGACGACGCCCTGCGCCAGCAACTGGCCCAGGGCCCGCACTCGCCCGCCGAGTTCCGCGTGATCGGGCCGGTGCGCAATGTGGACGCCTGGTACGACGCCTTCGACGTGCAGCCGGGCGACCGCTACTATGTGGCGCCGGAAGACCGGGTCCGCCTCTGGTAAGGCAGGTTTCCGTGACATGAGGAAGGGCCGGAGCGGCGACGCCCCGGCCCTTTTTCGTGGGTGGTTCCCCTCCCGCTCATCCGGGCGAAGGCCGGGATCCAGATCACAAGGCTGGATTACGGGAGGATTGCCCGACGGGTCTGGTCTCGCTCCCTGACGCCATTGACTTCGCATCTGGATCCCGGCCTTCGCCGGGATGAGCGCTCAAGCAGCGAGCGACCGCGTCGCGAGCGTTAGCGCACCAAAGACGGCGCTCAAGCAGCGAGCGACTGCGTCGCGAGCGTTAGCGCACCAAAGATGAGTCCCAGACAGAAAAAACCCGCCGCGGGGGATACATCGCGGCGGGTCTTCTCGCTCTCTGTCGGAGCGGGCGCTTCCTCCCCGAAACGCCGGAGAACCATCAGCTCGCCCGAAGGCGCGCCGTGCTTCACACAAGTGCAACAAAACGCCAAAATTGCGGGCGCGTCAAGCCGCCGCAGCCTTGAAAAACCGGGCAAAAGCAAGGTGATCGCTGATAACCCACGCAATGGCGAAGGTTATTTCCCGTGATCCATAATGGCCCGCACCGTGGCCGTCAGATCGGCGCGATCCACCAGCGACTGGCCCGGCCGTTCGCTGCGCCAGGCGTCGTTGTCGGCGACCTTGCGGGCCAGTTCGCGGCCCAGGTCCAGATCCTTGATGGTGACCTTGCCCGCCGCGATCTCGTCGCCGCCCATGATGACGGCGGCCGGGGCGCCGCGCCGGTCGGCGTATTTCATCTGGGCCTTCATGCCCGCCTTGCCCAGATAGACCTCGGCCGCGATCCCGGCGGCGCGCAGCTCCGAGGCGGCGGCGAAATAGTGGGCCATGTCGTCTTCGGAAAAGGCGATGATCACCACGGGCCCCCGCGCGTCCCCGGCCGGGTCGCGGCCCGCCGCGCGCAAGGCCGAGACCAGACGCGACACGCCGAAGGAAAAGCCCGTGGCGGGGGTGCGCTCACCGGTGAAGCGGGCCACCAGATCGTCATAGCGTCCGCCGCCGCCGATGGAGCCGAAGCGCACCGGGCGGCCCTTGTCGTCAGTGGTGTCCAGCAGCAGCTCGGCCTCGAACACGGCGCCGGTGTAGTACTCCAGCCCGCGCACCACGGACGGGTCGATGCCGGCGGCGGCGTCGGCCACGCCCATGGCCTTGAGCGCCGCGCTGATGCGGCCCAGCTCGTTCAGCCCCTCGGCGCCCGCTTCAGTGCCGCCGACCACGGCGTCCAGGGCGTTCAGGACCTGATCGCGCGGCCCGGCCTGCACAGCCAGGAAGGCCAGCACGGCGTCGATGCCCCTGGCGTTCAGTCCGGCGCCTTTGGTGAAGTCGCCGGACTCGTCCAGCCGGCCTTCGCCCAGCAACAGCTTGACCCCGTCGGGCCCCAGCCGGTCCAGCTTGTCCACCGCGCGGAGCACCGCAAGGGTCTGGCCCTGTTCGGTCACGCCCGCGGCCTGAAGCACCCCGTTGACCAGCTTGCGGCTGGCGATCTTGATGACGGCCTGACCAGGCGCGAGGCCGGCGGCCTGCAGGCCCTCGACGGCCATGGCGATGATCTCGGCGTCCGCCTCGGGCCGGTCCGAGCCCACGGTGTCGGCGTCGCACTGGACGAATTCGCGGAAGCGGCCGGGGCCGGGCTTCTCGTTTCGCCACACGGGCCCGAAGGCGTAACGGCGGAACGGCTTGGGCAGGGTCTCCCAGGTCTGGGCCGCGAACCGGGCCAGGGGCGCGGTCAGGTCATAGCGCAGGGCCATCCACTGATCGTCGTCGTCCTGCAGGGCGAACACGCCTTCGTTGGGGCGGTCGGCGTCAGGCAGGAATTTGCCGAGGGCGTCGGCGTATTCGAAGGCCGATGTCTCCAGCGGCTCGAAGCCCCAGCGCTCATAGACCTCGGACACCGCCTGGACGATGCGGCGCTCGGCCACCAGGTCATGACCGCGCCGGTCCTGGAAACCGCGCGGCGCGCGGGCTTCGGGACGGACGGGTTCGGCGGTGGTGTCGGCGGGGGATGTCATGGCGCGCGATTACGCCATCACGTCCCCCGCGACAATGGTCAGGCTCCCCGCGCGCTCAAGCAGCGAGCCGCCGCGCGGCGAGCGTCAGCGCACAAACATGCGCTCAAGCAGCGAGCCGCCGCGCGGCGAGCGTCAGCGCACCTTATGCCCGCTTCAACGCGACGCCCTTGCCGTAGGTCAGGCGGCGCCAGACCCATTCCAGCGGCCCCATGCTGAACCGCGACAGCCACAGGGGCGACCAGATCAACTGCACCACCCAGATGCCGATGATGAACATCCACATCTCGGGCCAGCCCACCTGGCCGAAATAGCCCAGGCCGCGCCCGCCGTAGAAGATGGTGGTCATGATCAGGGTCTGGGTCAGATAGTTGGTGAAGGCCATCTGCCCGGCCTTCGCCAGCGGCGTCAGGATCAGTTTCAGCCCGAACCGCGCCAGCAGGATCAGGGCGCTGGCGTAGGCCAGCGACACCAGCGGCGCCAGGAAGGTGTTGGCCGGGCGCATCATGGTCTCGACCATGGGGAAGTCGGCGGCGATCACGGCCGAGCTTTCTCCGTAGATCAGCCACAATGAGCCGGCGCCCAGGGCGATGAACAGTCCATACATCCATGCGGGCGCGCGGCCGGCCAGGAAGCCGCTCTTGTAGAGTCCCATGCCGATCATCATCAGGGCCGCGGTGGCCGGAATGAAACCGATGGCCATGAACGGAACCACCGACACCCAACTGCCCATCAGGGTCAGCGTCGTTTCGAGGGCCGTGCCCTGATACTCGGCGATCATTTCCGCAATCTGCTGGGGCGAGGCGTCCCAGTTCATATCCGCCAGAGCTTCGGGCGGCGCCATGCGCATCAGGGCGATGGCGCCCACATAGAGCGCCGACAGGGTCACGTTCAGCACGGCCCCCACGATCAGAAGCCGCCTTGCACTCCAGGACCGCACCAGCAACACCAGAAGCCCGGTCAGGGCGTAGAGCAGCAGGATGTCGCCGAACCAGAAGAACAGACCGTGGGCCAGGCCGAACAGCCCCAGCCAGAACAGGCGCTTCCTGAGCAACTTGCCGCGCGTCAGGTCGCTGCGCTCGCCGCCGATCAGGAAGATCGACGCCCCGAACAACATGGAGAACAGGGTGCGCATCTTGTCCTGGAAGAACACATGCATGGTCTGCCAGGCCGCGGCCGCCTCGCCCTCCAGCCCGCCGGGCTGAAGCGAGGGGTTCATCATGACCGGCTCGGGCATGCCGAAGGTGATGGCGTTCACCGCCAGAATGCCCAGCACGGCGAAGCCGCGCACCACATCCAGGCTGAAGAGCCGGTCGGATGTGCGCACGGGCATCGGCTCCGCGACGGGATCGCGCTCTGATGTGTTGATGGCTGCTTCGGTCATGTCGCCCTCCCTGACAGACGTGCGGGAGGGTCGCCTCGATCCGCCCGATCGGCAAGCCGGGATTCGTGAAAGGACTGTAATGATTCCGCGGCGGCGGTTCAGACGCCTTCGGAATCCAGCAGGCCGGCGCGCGGGCGCACCGGCGGGGGCCTGGGCGTGAAGGCGATCAGGGCCACGCAGAGCCCGGCCCACAGGGCGTAGCTGAGGCCGATCAGCATGGCCAGCGGCAGTCCCGCCACGCCAAAGATCAGCAGGGTGGTCTCGGCCGCGCCCAGGCTTTGGGCGAGGGCGCCCGCCTCGACCCAGCGCATGCCCGTCATCACCAGGGCCGTCAGAACCTGGAGCAGCGCAGCCAGAAGACCGCCGTAGAGCAGGAAGCGCCAGATCACGCCCAGACGGGTGGAGGGCGACCCGGACCGGTCGCGTTCGCGCGCCAGCATGTACATGCCCAGCGGCACCGCGATCACGCCCGCGATCAGGACCTGCAGCCGCCAGTCCATGTCGAAGCCGGGCATGATCTGCGACGGCGGCATCAGCGGCAGGGTCAGGATCAGCGGCGGCCATGCGATGGCGGCGAGGGTGGCGATCAAGGCCCACAGCCCCGGCATGCCACGCCACTTGATCGGCGCCTGACCGGGCAGATCGCTTACATCGCGGATGTTCTTCAGGTCGTGCTTCATCGGGTCGGAACCGGGGTTTCGCCGGAATAGTCATAGAAGCCGCGACCGGTCTTTCGGCCCAGCCAGCCGGCCTCGACATATTTCACCAGCAGCGGGCACGGGCGATATTTGCTGTCGCCCAGGCCCTCGTACAGCACGTTCATGATGGCCAGCACCACGTCCAGGCCCATGAAGTCGGCCAGCTCCAGCGGCCCCATGGGGTGGTTGGCGCCCAGCTTCAGGGCCGTGTCGATGGCGGTGACGTTCCCCACGCCCTCGTACAGGGTGTAGATCGCCTCGTTCATCATGGGCACGAGAATGCGGTTGACGATGAAGGCGGGGAAGTCCTCGGACTCGGTGGTGGTCTTGCCCAGGGCCTCGGCGAAGGCGACGGCGGTCTCGTAGGTCTGGCCCGAGGTGGCGATGCCGCGGATCAGCTCCACCAGCTTCATGGCCGGCGCAGGCTTCATGAAATGCAGGCCGATGAAGCGTTCGGGCCGGTCGGTGACCGAGGCCAGGCGCGTGATGGAGATGGACGAGGTGTTGGACGCCAGCAGGGTGTCGGCGCCCAGGTGCGGGGTCAGGTCGCGGAAGACCGACTTCTTGATGGCCTCGTCCTCGGTCGCGGCCTCGATCACCAGATCGGCGCCGCCGGCTTCGGCGAGGGTCTCGATGGGCAGGATGCGGGCCAGGGCCGCATCGGCGTCGGCCGCCGTCACGGTCCCGCGCGAGACCTGGCGCGCCATGCTGGCGCCGATGGCGCCGATGGCGGCGGGCAGCTTGTCCGCGCCCACGTCATAGAGCCTGACGTCATAGCCGCCGAGAGCCACCACATGGGCGATGCCCATGCCCATCTGGCCCGCGCCGATGACAGCCACCGTCCTGATTTCAACCATGCGGTCGAACGCCTCTTGAACCGATCGCGCGGAAACGCGCGGACGGCTGTCTTACGCCAAGGAAGGGGCGGCGGGGAAGGGTGGTCAACGCTCTCCTCCCCATTTCATGGGGAGGTGGCGCGGCGCGGAACGCGCCGTGACGGAGGGGGCTGCGCCGCCGGTTAAGGGCTGGCGCCTCGCCTTTTGACATCGAGCCGCCCCCTCCACCACGCCCTGCGGGCGCGGTCCCCCTCCCCGCAAGCGGGGAGGAGAAAAAGCGTCTACCCCAGCGCTGTCATCAGCTCGGGGATCACCGTCTTGTAGTCGCCGACGATGCCGTAGTCCGCCACCTGGAAGATGGGGGCGTCGGCGTCCTTGTTGATGGCCACGATGATCTTGGAGTCCTTCATGCCGGCCAGGTGCTGGATGGCGCCCGAGATGCCGATGGCGATGTAGAGCTCCGGCGCCACCACCTTGCCGGTCTGGCCCACCTGATAGTCGTTGGGGGCGTAGCCCGCGTCCACAGCGGCGCGGCTGGCGCCCACGGCGGCGCCCAGCTTGTCGGCCAGCGGGTCCATGACCGAATGGAACTCGTCCGCCGAGCCCAGGGCCCGGCCGCCGGAGACCACGATCTTCGCCGCGCCCAGCTCGGGCCGGTCGGACTTGACCATTTCCTCGCTGACGAAATCGGTCTTCGCCGCGTCGGCGCCCTTGATGGTCTCGACCTTGGCCGAGCCGCCTTCCTCGGCCGCCGTGAAGGCGGTGGGGCGCACGGTGATGACCTTGGTCTTGTCCGAGCTCTGGATCGTCTCCAGCGCGTTGCCCGCGTAGATGGGGCGCGTGAAGGTGTCGCCGGAGACCACCGCGATGATGTCCGAGATGGGGGCCACGTCCAGTTTGGCGGCGATGCGCGGGGCGAAATTCTTGCCGTCCGACGAGGCGGGCGAAAGGATGGCGTCATAGTCCCCGGCCATGGGGACCACCACGGCCTCGACGGCCTCGGCGATGGTCTTGCCCAGCTCGGCGGACTCGGCCAGCAGCACCTTGCGCACGCCGGAGATTTTCGCGGCCGCATCGGCGGCGGCCTGGGCGCCTTCGCCCACCACCAGGATGTCGATGTCGCCCGCGTTCAGCTGTTGCGCAGCGGCGACGGTCTTGTGGGTGGTGTCGCGCACGTGGGCGTTGTCGTGATCGGCGATGACGAGAACGGCCATTACAGGACTCCTTCGGACTTGAGCTTGGCCACCAGTTCGGCGGCGTCGGCCACCTTGATCCCGGCCGACCGCTTGGGCGGCTCGGTGACCTTGAGCACCTTCAGGCGCGGCGCCGTGTCGACGCCGTAGTCGGCGACCGCCTTGGTGACGATCTCCTTCTTCTTGGCCTTCATGATGTTGGGCAGGGACGCGTAGCGCGGGGTGTTCAGGCGCAGGTCAGTGGTCACCACCGCCGGCAGGGTCGAGGCCAGGGTCTGCAGCCCGCCGTCGATTTCACGGGTCACCACGGCCTTGCCGTCCTTGATCTCCAGTTTGGAGGCGAAGGTGCCCTGGGGCCAGTCCAGCAGGGCGGCCAGCATCTGGCCCACGGCGTTGTTGTCGCCGTCGATGGCCTGCTTGCCCATCAGGACCAGGTCGGGCTTCTCTTCCTCGACCACGGCCTTCAGAACCTTGGCCACGGCCAGCGGCTCAAGATCCGTGTCCGACTGGATCAGGATGCCCCGGTCGGCGCCCATGGCCAGGGCGGTGCGGATGGTCTCCTGCGCCTGGCTCGGGCCGATGGAGACCACCACGATCTCGTCGGCGGTGCCGGCGGCGTGGTGCTCCTTGCCTTCCTTGAGGCGCACGGCCTCCTCGACGGCGATCTCGTCGAAGGGGTTCATGCTCATCTTGACGTTGGCCAGATCAACGCCGGACTGGTCCGCCTTCACGCGCGCCTTGACGTTGTAGTCGATCACCCGTTTGACGGGGACGAGAACCTTCATGCCGAACCCTTTTTGAAACTTTGGTCTGGAATGCCGCCCGGCTGCGGCCTTATTGGTGCGGCAGGACATGGAACGGCCGTCACGGCCTGTCAACGTAACGCCAAGTCAACTTCCCGGGGATTCTCGCGCGTGTATCTGAGCTTCAAGCGGCTGGGCTTCCTGTTTCTGATCATTTTCGCCGTTCTCCTTATCGGCGTGGTGCTCTTCCGCGTCTTCTGGACGGCCCCCGGTGAGCGCTGCGAGGCCCGGGGCGGATGGTACGATCTCGAGACCCGCACCTGCGCCCAGCGCATCTATGTTCCCGACATCACCGGTCGTCAGCCGGGGGAGAGCCGCGAGGAGGCCTCCCGCCGCAACGCCAACGAACTGGTGCAGGTGGAACGCCGGATCGCCGCGCGGGAGGCCGCCCGCCGCGAGGCCATCGAGCAGGAGCGCGCGCGCATCCGCGAGGCCCGGCGGGAGGACTGACCCTGTCCCGCCGGGCTGACGGAGACGCTTCCGTCCCGCCCCGGGTCGTGGAACAGTCCGGTCTTCTGACCGGGCTGGACGTCCATGACCGCTGACCCCTCTCTCATCGCCCGGCTGGACGGGGCGGTCGTCCGGCACGCCGACCGTGGGCCCATCGGGCCGATGGATCTGGCTGTGACGCGCGGCGAGATCGTCGCCGTGGTCGGGGCCTCGGGCTGCGGCAAATCCACCCTTCTGCGGCTGCTGGCCGGTCTGGAGGCGCCCGACGCGGGGCGGTTGGAGCGGCGGGTGGACAGGGGCCGCACGGGTCTGGTGTTCCAGAACGCCACCCTGATGCCCTGGGCCGCCGCCGTGGAGAATGTGGCCCTGCCGCTGCGCCTTGGCGGCCAGCCGAAGGATCAGGCCCATGCGCGGGCGCGGGCCGCCCTTGCGCAGGTGGGGCTGGGCCAGCGGGCCGGTGCTCGGCCCCATCAGCTGTCCGGCGGCATGGCCATGCGCGCGTCCCTGGCCCGGGCGCTGGTGATCGATCCCGACCTGCTGCTGCTGGACGAGCCGTTCGCGGCGCTGGATTCAGCCACCCGTCGCGCCCTGATCGAGGACATTCACGCCCTGTGGGCGCGGACCCGCCCCGCCGTGGTCTTCGTCACCCATGATGTGGAGGAGGCGGCCTACATGGCCGGACGGGTGCTGGTGATGCGGGCTGTCGACGGCCGGATCGCCGCCGAGGTCAGGACGCCCGGCGCCCTGCCGCGTCCGGCGGGCCATCGTCTGGACCCGGCCCACGCCCGCGCCGTCGAACAGATCGCCACGGCGCTGGACGCGGCCATGGAGCCGGCGGCGTGAGGCGTGCGGGCGACATGCTGGCGCCGCTGGTGCTGCTGGCCGTGCTGCTGGCGGGGTGGGAGATCGCCTGCCGGGCGCTGGCCGTGCCCGCCTATTTCCTGCCGCCGCCCAGCGCGGTGGTCATGGCGCTGGTGGAGACCGGACCGCGTCTGGCCGCCTCGGCCTGGGCCACCTTCTGGATGGCGCTGCAGGCGCTGGCGGCTGCGGGGCTGATCGCCGCGGCCCTGGCCTTGACGGTTTCGCTGAACGCGACGGCGGAGCGGGCGGTGCGGCCGCTGGCGGTGACGCTGCAGGTGACCCCGGTGGTGGCCATCGCGCCGCTGGTGCTGATCTGGGCCGGACTGGACAACGCCGACCGGGCGGTGGTCGCCCTGGCCGCCACGGTGGCCTTCTTCCCCCTGTTTTCGGGCGTGCTGACGGGGCTGAAATCGGCGGACCCGGATCTGGAGCGTCTGTTCGACCTCTATGGCGCATCGCCCTGGCAAAGGCTGTGGCGGCTGCGCGTGCCCGCCGCCGCGCCCTTCGCCCTGGAGGGCCTGCGGGTGGCGGCGGGACTGGCGGTGATCGGGGCGGTGGTGGCCGAGTTCGTCTCGGGCACGGGCCAGACCCAGGGGCTGGCCTGGCGCCTGCTGGAGGCGGGGAACCGGCTGCGCACCGCCGAGCTTCTGGCCGCCCTGACCTGTCTGGCCGTGATGGGGGTGGCGCTGAATGCGCTGATCGGCGGGATCGAGCGTGCGATGCTGCGTCGGAGGGGCGGAAATCGGGGCGTCCGTTAGCGACGGGTTAAGGCCAAGGGGCCTAGCCTTGAGCGATGTCCGGCCGATGATGCGGTCATGATCTCCGAGGGGCTTCGGCCATGGCGTCACGACGAGGAAACCACAGCATCCTGTGTTCGGGTCTGCTGGCGGCCGGCCTGGTCTTCACGGCCTCGTCGGCGGACGCCCAGAGCGCCAGCCGTCAGGCGGGTCTGCGCACGCTCAGCTGGCCCGGCAAGGCCGAGGCGCCCCGCGCCGAACAGCCCCGCCCGGAACAGCCACGCGCCGCCGCCGGCGCCCGGAGGGGCGATGTGGAGCCGACGCTGCAGGTTCAGCCCAGCGTGCTGCCCGACTACACCGCTTCCGCCCGACCCTTTCCCCAGAGTCTGACCCCCGCCAACGCCTTCGGATCGGCCCCGGTGGTCGCCGGGGGACAGGCTTATGCGTCGGCGCCGGTTCCCTACAGCGAGGCCGCGCCGCGCGCGCTGGACACCGCGCCCCCGCCGGCCATGCAGGCGCCCCCGACGCCGGTCGCCCAGACGCCCGTCGCCCAGACGCCGGTCGCGCAGACCCCCGTCCGTTCGCCGCGCACCGAAGCGCCCGGGCGGCAGGACGATCCCATGGCGCCGCGCGCCGACGCGCCGGTCTGGCGGACAGCGCCCTCAGGCGCGGCCCAGCCGTCTTCCCAAGCTTCGGCTCAGCCGTCTTCCCAAGCCTCGGCGCAGCCTGCGCCCCAACCCGCGGCGAGCACGAACAGCCGCGGCGGCGCCCGATACTATTCCGTCCACCGTGAGGCGGGACGTGAACCCGATCCCACGACCCTGCCGGCGCCCTTCTTCCTGGACAGCGCGCCGGTGGACCTGGCCGAACCGCCGCCGCCGCCGACCCTGATGCGCAATCAGGGCGGCCTGGCGCCGTCCGTGGCGGGCGACGATCTGTGAGCGAGGCCATGACCGAATCGGTTGAGACGGGCACGCGCCTGCCCGAACTGATCGACATGGCGCGCGAGGGCTCCAGCGAGAAGCGCCGCGCCCTGCTGCGTGACCTGACCGATCATTTCTTCGGCGCCACGGCCCGGTCCGAGGCGGAGACCGAACACTATGGCGTGGTGCTGGCGCACCTGGCTGACGACATGGAGGAGGCGGTCCGCGCCGAACTGGCCGAACGCTTCGCCGCCCAGACGGACGCTCCGCGCCGTCTGATCCGGCGTCTGGCCGAGGATGGGTCGGACGCGGTGGCCGCGCCGGTTCTCGCCGCGTCTCCCGTGCTGGACCAGGCCGATCTGATGAAGGCGGTGCGTGAGGGCGGACAGGAGCGCCTGCGCGCCGTGTCCAGCCGCCCGTCGGTGTCGGAGGCCCTGTCCTCCGTGATTGTCGAGCGGGGCGACGACGAGACCCTGGGCGCCCTGCTGCGCAACGACGGCGCCCGGCTGTCACGCGCCTCCAGCGAGGCGGCCGTGGACCGGGCGCGGACCAATCCGGCGCTGCATGAGGCGGTGGTCAATCGCGCCAGCTTGCCGCCGGATCTTCTGAACGAGATGTATTTCGTGGTCGAGGCCCGGCTGCGCCAGCAAATCCTGGAGCAGAACGCCAGGCTGGATCCCGCCCTGCTGGAGAATGCGCTGGAGGCGGGCCGCGCGCGGGTGGCCACGGCCGACGGGGTGCTGCCGCCGGACTACACAGAGCAACTGGCCTATGTGCAGGAGCTCAAGGCCGCCAATCAGCTGTCGCCGGAGGTGCTGGCGCGGTTCCTGCGCTCGGGCGGACGCACGGCCTTCCTGATCGCCCTGGCCGAACTGTCGGACATCGATTTTCACACCGCCCGCACCATCGTCGAGCGGCGCGAGATGGACGCCCTGGCGGTGGTCTGCAAATCAGCGGACCTGGATCGGGCCCTGTTCCTGACCTATGCCGTGGTGCTGTTGAACCGCGAGGACAACGCCATGGGAAAGGCGCGCGAATACGCGCGTCACTATGCCGACCTGCCGCGCGAGACGGCGCTCAGAACCCTGCGCTTCTGGCGTCTGCGCCGCCAGGCCGCCTGACGGATCAGCCCGGGTTGCTGGGAAAGGTCTGACGCACCGCCGCCAGCAGCTGGTCAGCCCGGTCGGCGATCAGTCCGGCGCCCAGTTCGCGCGCGGTCGCGGCCGCTTCCACCAGAACCAGACCCAGATGACTGGCCTCGCCGCGTCCGGTTACCCGCATGCGCGTCAGCTGCACCTGGGCCAGATTGATCTGGTCCACGGCCCAGTCCAGCGGATTGTCATCCGGTTCGCCCGTGGTCAGGCGGCGGCGCAGGCGCGTCTCCATGCGGGCCAACCCCGCGGCGTTCCGGTCGCGTTCGGCCTGCTGGGCCTCCACGGCCACGCGTCGCTCCCGGGCCAGGGCGCCGAGGATCAGGCCTTCGCCTGCGGTGACGGCCTCGACCTCGATCAGGCGGTTCAGGTCGGGGTTCGGATCCCGGGCGGCGCGGGCCAGCTCCATGGCGGCCCAGTCCATCGGGCTGTGATCGGGGGTGAAGGCGTCGGCGGCGGCGTCGAAGAGCTCGTGCGCCTTGGTGCGGGCCGCGTCGTCGCCCGCCATGGCGGCCAGGGCGGACAGGCCGGCCGCGCACAGGGACAGGGCCCGGGCCCGCGTCACAGGCCGGTATTCGGGCGAGGCGGAGGCCACCAGGGCGCGCAGATCGCGTCCGGCCTGGTCCAGCAGACGGGTGTCGCCGCGCAGCAGCCCGGCCTCCAGCGCCAGCGAGGCCCGGTCCAACTGGACCTCGGCGGCCTCCGCAGCCAGATCGGGACGGCGGGCCACGTCATGCAGGGCGGAATCCATAAGCGCCGATGCGTCCAGCAGGGCGGCCGCCTCGCCGTTGCGCCGGGCCTTCAGCGCCTCGAGCCGGGCGTGGGCGACGGCGAGTCGGGCGGCGAGGGGGGCGGATCGCCCGGGTTCATGGCCGTCCAGAATCAGGTCGATCTGGTCCAGAAGATCCGTTCCGCCCCGCTGTTCATACTGCAGCATCAGGCACAGGGCGCTCTCAATGGCCGCCTCGGCGTGCTGGTCCGGGGTGCTGGCCGCGCGGTCCGCGTCGGAGGCGGCGGACAGGGCGCGAGCCAGGCTGGCGCGGCGGCCGGTGCGGCGCGCATGCTCGCGCCACAGGGTCGAGGCCTTCAGTCCCGTCACGACAGGTTCGCGGCATCCGGTGCGGTGGGCGTCGGTGGCCTGACCGCGGGCCTCGACCTCCAGCAGGTCAGCGCCGATCAACTCGATCCAGGTGCGGTCGCCGCCGTCGCGGGCCTGGGCGAACAGGCGTCTTAGATCTCGTCCGAACCCGAACATGGTGACCGCTCCTTTGTCCCGCATCGGGACCGTCTGACCTCATCCGCCCTCTGACAAGCAAACGCAGCGCCGCGCAGGCGGTTCAGCGCCAAGCTTGAAACGCTCAGCCCAGGTCCGGGGTCCGGTCCAGACATCGGGACAGGGCCGTCCGGGCGCCTTCGTCCCTGGCGCTCAGTTCACGCACGGCCCGGATGCGGGCGCGGGTCTGATCATTGTCGCTGACTTCCGGGGCGCGGCCCGAGGCGTCGGCGGCCTGGCCCACGGCCAGCGACCAGTAGAGCGCCGCATCGAACAGCATGCGCCCTCGCGGCGTCTCGCCGCCCTCAAGCTCGGACGCGGCCTGGGTCAGGCCCGCGCAGCGCACGGCCGCGTCATAGCCGGTCAGCACCGTCACCTGACCCGAAAGGCCTGTCAGCACCGCCATGGCGACCGCAGCGATCATGAAGGATGTCCCGTGACGCCCCCGGCGTCGAAACTGGATGAGAGCACGGAATCAGGGCGTCCGGAAGGCGGCCGCAGCGGCTTATCCCCGCTCTTTCGTTCTGGAGAACGCCACCTTCGGGAAGCGTTCGCCCACATAGCCGGTCTCCCAGGCGGACTTGGCCAGGAACACGGGGGCGCCGTCGATGTCGGCGGCCATCTGGGGCCGGTATTTGCCCATGAAGTCGTCCAGCTCGGCCTTTTCACCGGACACCCACCGGGCCTCGGCCCAGGGGCTGGGCTCGAACATGGAGTCCAGGCCGTATTCGGTGTTGAGCCGGTCAGCCATGACCTCGAACTGCAGCTGACCCACCGCGCCGACGATGAAGTCAGCGCCCAGTTCGGGGCGGAACAGCTGGGTCACGCCTTCCTCGGCCAGACCCTCCAGCGCCTTCTTCAGGTGCTTGGCCTTGAGCGGGTCCTTGACCCGCACCCGCTGCAGGATTTCCGGCGCGAAGTTCGGCAGACCGGCGAAGCGCACCAGCCCGGTCTCCGACAGGCTGTCCCCCACCCGCAGCACCCCGTGGTTGGGAATGCCGATCACGTCGCCCGCAAAGGCGTCGTCGGCCAGCTCCCGGTCCGAGGCGAAGAACATGATGGGCGCGTTCACCGACAGGGCCTTGCCGGTGTTCTGGACCTTCAGCTTCATGCCCCGCTGGAACCGGCCCGAGGCCATGCGGAACATGGCGATGCGGTCGCGGTGGTTGGGGTCCATATTGGCCTGGACCTTGAACACGAAGCCGGTGACCTCATCGTGGCCCGGCTCCACGACGATGTCCTCGGGTTCCGGCGCGTTGCGGGTTTCGGGCGGGGCTTCCTTCCGGGCCTTCATGACCTTGGGCGCGGGGGCCCAGTCGCCGATGGCCTTGAGCAGTTCGTCGATGCCGAAGTGGCGCAGGGCCGAGCCCCACAGCACC